>NZ_DATFZD010000102.1:0-26615 GCF_035314665.1 Mycobacterium sp.
ATCTTGGTTCCGACGAAAAAGTCCGCGTTCACCTGGTCGAGGTTGAACGTGTCGAGTACCTGGTTCAGTGTGAGGACCGGAGGCGGGATAGTCACCGACGCATCATGCCGCACAGCCGAACTAAGCCAGATACTGGCCGAACCACTCCAGCACCCGCCCCCAGGCATCGTTGGCGGCGACAGCGTTGTAGCGAGGTCCGGTGTCGTTGAAGAACGCATGGTCGGCATTCGGCTCGACGACGATGTCGTTGACCAGCCCGGCGCGATCGAGGGCTGCTTTAGCCGCCGCCTGGGATCCCGTGACACGGGTGTCGAGGGCTCCGTAGAGCGCCAGCACAGCGGCGCGCTTGGAGCCGGCGAAGTCGGGGTTGTCCGGCAGCGGCCCGTAGAACGGGACCGCGGCCGACAGTTCTGGCGCGCCGGAAGCCAGCAGTTGCCATACCAGCCCGCCGCCAAAGCAGAACCCGACCACCGCGATTTTGTGGCCCGGAACCCGCATCTGCAGTTCGTCGACGCCGGAATTCAGGTCCGCGATCAACCGGTCGGGCTTGGCGGCGCCGAGTGCAGCGGTGGCCTGCGCCGGATCGGCAAAGTGCCCGGTGCCGCCCTCCTCGGACAACAGATCGATGGCCAGTGCCGAGTAGCCGGCGCCGGCGAAACGTCCGGCCACCGACCGCACCCAGTCGTTCAGACCCTTGTTCTCGTGGATGACCAACACCCCGCGACGGGCGTTGTGTGCTTGCGACCAGGCGCCCTGGAGTTGTCCACGCGGTCCAGACCAGGTGACCGGCTCGGTCGGTAGCGCCCGGTCCATCCCGGGCGGCTTTGTCCCAGTCGTGGCGGATGACCCGCTGTGCTGCTTTTGCCCGTCGCCGCAGGCGGCGATCAACGCGGCCGCGGCCCCGCTGCCCAGACCGAGCAGTGCCAGCCGCCGCAGGGCCTCGCGTCTAGTCAGCAGGCCATCGACGTGATCGGTGGCGATCTCTTCCGCAATGTATTGCCGTAGCGAGGTCACCTTGGGGAGTATGCGCTGAAAACCGCGCTGTCGCGCGGCGGTTGCGGCGGCGCGCCTCAGCCGAAGCTGTCCGGGTCAGCCACCGGGATGAGCAGATGCGACGGGGTGGGGCCGCCCTGATGAAGCTGGTAGCTGCCGCCGGCCAGAGCGCGGCGCGCGGGCTTGGTCGGGACCAGATGCGGGAAGTCGTAGGTGGTCACCGTCAGCCGGAGCCGGTGTCCCGGCTCGATCAATGCGGCGGTCGGGAAGACCTCGACGTCGTAGCGGGTCAGCTCGCCGGGAACCACGGGCTTGACCGCCGACCGCGTGCTGAAATGGTACGGCCGTAGTACCGTGCCGTCGGGCAGATACCAGGTGCGATCCGGATCCAGCGCGCGGTGCGAACCGAGCAGCGCTCCCTCGGTCAACGGGCGGCTGGCCCCGTCGGGCGCGACGTCGTCGAGGTGGGCGACCCACAGCGCCTCGCTGGTGGTGGCCGTCGCGTGCACGGTCAGCGTGATGGGTCCGGCAACCAGTGTCGGAGTCGCAAATGGCTCGGTGGTGTAGGTCAGCGCGCCGCGCTGCAGTCGCCGGTTGTCCTGGTCGTAGCGGGTCTGGCCGCCGCGCTGGGCGCGGATGAAGCTGGTCATCCCGAGGGTCCACTGCTCGATGCTTCGGCCGGCCACCGGACCCCGTCCCACGTAATTGATTGTCGCCGTGGATGTCTCGGGCGCACATTCGGCGGACAGCCGGCCGGACTGGGACAGGTAGAGCCGTGTCGGCGTCGCCTCGGCGAGCGGATAGTCGCGGGCGTGGAACCATCGCGAGCTTCCGATCGCTTGAAAGGTGAACGGCGATCCGGAGATTGCCGCTTCCGCATCGTCGTTCAGCCAATGGTCGAACCAGCGCAGCTGAAGCTCGTTGATGTGCAGCCCGCCGAAGTCGGAGACGTGATACCAGGGGCCCATCAGTAACCGCAGCCGTTCGGACACCGGCTGGCCGGGTTGCATCGGCGACTCGTCGGGCCGCCCGGCGAAGGCGTTCTGCAACGCCGCATAGTTCAGCGGCGCGCCGCGCTGGAAGGCGTCGTGCCAGCCACCGACCAGGAAAACCGCCACATCGTTGGCGACGATCCCGGCAGGACCATGCCCGGCCGCAACGCATCCCAGTACGGGGCGTCGAAGGCCGTCTCACCGCCGGCGATGGCGTCGGCGATCAACGGCCGGAAATACCCTCGCTGATCACGCCCGCGCTGCCGCACCCCGGCGAACCCACCGGCCCGCGGCCGCGGATGCTTGCCGAGGTTGGCCACCTCCAGCGCCGGGTTGACGATGTTGAGCAGCCGGTAGACCGCCCCGTAAGCCCGAACTGTGCGCAGGTGCGGGGCCCCGCCCATCGCGGCCGCGTCGCGATAGAAATCGCGGGCGGCCATCACCGGGAAAATCGCTTTCAGCGGCGAATGCGGCCCGACCGCCGCGGCGGTGAACAGCTGGTTGATCGCCAGGTAGGAGGTTCCGAACATGCCGACACGGCCATTGGCGTTGGGCAGCTTGGATGCCCAATCGACCAGCTCGATCCCGTCCTGGGCCTGCCGCTCCCCGAACATCTCGAAGGAACCGCCGGACACGCCGCTGCCGCGGACGTCGACCATCACCTCGATGTAGCCGCGCTTGATCAGATACGGCGTGGCGCCACCGCCGATCTGGGCGGCCGGCGGCGGGGCCTTCTTTCCGTAGGGCGTCAGGCACAACAGCACGGGGAACGGCCCGGCGGCGGGTCGTCCGGTCTCGGGCACCGTGGGGTAATGAATGTCGGCGCGCAGGGCGATGCCGTCACTTATCGGTATCGCGACGTTGTGGTGCACCCCCCATCCGAAGAGCGCGGGCCTGGGTGTCCAGGAAGGTGTGAACGGCGACGGGCTGGTCCTGCGGACACGCCTGGTGCCGTCTTTGCGTCGGGATCGCAGCGTCGCCATCCCCCACCTCCTGCGCGCAACATTGACAACGTGTTCAGCTGCCGGGTTCTATGACATCCCATGCCGGTTGACGACACGGTACTCGGGCTGTGGCAGGCCCTATCGCGACGGGACTGGGGCGCGGTCAAGACGTTCTTGTCGGCCGACTGCGTCTATGTGGACATGCCGGTAGGGCCGACCCTGGCCGCGCGTGGCCCCGACGACATCGTCAAGCGTCTCAAGGTCGGCCTCGAACCGTTGGCGGGCTACGAAAACCATGCCGGGGTGCTGGTGTCCAACGGCGCCGACGTCATGTACGAGCACTCCGAGACGTGGCGGTGGTCGAGCGGTGAGACGGCCTTGCTGCGGTTCGTTTCGGTGCACCGAGTCCAAGACGGCAGAGTGACGCTGTGGAAAGACTATTGGGACATGGGCAGCATGACCGCTCAGGCGCCGCCGACCTGGTTAGAGGATCTCGCGACGGCGGATACGTCGTGGATCTTTGATGCCACGGGACTGGTCTGATCGGGCCTCAATCCGACACCCGATTTCGGCTTACTCGACAGCTACGCCGCCGTGCATCGGGCCATCGCCGCCGTGCACCACTGACTGAAGCTGCTGTGCCCCAACTGTTCCCAGCCCTCGCCGTTGGCGAGATCCTGACACAGCGGCGCGCTTGGGCGTCGTGCGTCCACGTCGGGCCGCTGCCACATTCCGCCTGCCACGAGTGACGGGGAGAACCGTTGACTCGCGTCGGGTGGTGGCGCTGCTGGCGGAGGGGCTACGGGCGGAAGGACCACCACAGGCGCCCGGCAACGATGCCGGTGCTGGTGCCTGCTCTACGAGCGCGGGCCTGATCACGTACTGGCGATCGGCGCGCGAGTTCCCGCACCATTCGTCTACCGTTCCGCTGAAGCCGGTCGGGGCGATCTATCGGACGGCGTTAGCGACGACATCATGGACGGTGTTGCCCGCCTTGCGGATCCCGTAGGCCTCCACGATTTCGAACACGCCGATGACGACGAGCCAGATGCCGACGACGAGAGTCAATATCTCGAGCGAATCGAACGGCCAGGCCAGGACGACGATGCCGGCGATAAAGCTGATGACACCGAAGAATATCACCCACCCTCGTCCGGGAAGGCCGCGATCACTGATTGCCGATGCCGCCGTCGCCGCGCCGCGGAAGACGAACCCGACAGCGATCCAAATGGCCAGCAACAGATATGCGTATCCGTAGTCAAAGTGGCGGAAGGCCAGTACGGCCAGGACCACGGATGCCGCGCCGCTGATAAACAGCAGGATCCGCGCGCCTGCCGTCACAGGCAGAGTGAACGCGAAGATCACCTGCGCGACGCCGCTCACGAGCAGATACACGCCGAAAAGGACCGCCGCGACGGTAAGCGATTTTCCCGGCCAGACCAGAATAAGGACGCCCAAAACCGCGGTGAGCACTCCGGACAGTAGCGTCGCTTTCCAAAAATGCTGAAACAGACTCTGATGAGCAGTGTTGGTCATCCTCGAAGTGTTTCACGCCAAGAACTGAAATCCAGTGTTTTTCTCGCATCGATTTAGGGCGTCTCGTCGACGCTCGGCAATAGCGCCATCACCAGGGCGATCACCAGCACGTAGGCCCGGGCCGCGAGCAGTCCGGCATTCCACAGACCAAAGTCGATTCGCCCGCTTCCGGGCCAGGGCTCACCGGCCCACCGGATCAATTCATCGCTGCTGGCCACCAGACCTGTGCTGTTTACAGCCAGGGCGGTTTCGGGATCGGGATAAGCCCGCGTCAGGTCGCGATGATCAAGCTCAACTCCGACCTTTCCTCGCAGGGACATAACCCGCACGACACGCAGCAATTAATGCTCGACGCAACCAGGGCATACTGCGCGCAATTCTCACCACCGCAATAAGGAGATTCCCTCGCGGCAGTACGGGAATGGGTGCCGCCAACTGTGTGCGCGCTTACGGCGCGTAACGCGCTGCAAATGTGGTTGCTGAAGTCCAAATAGTCGACCCCACAACGCTCCCCGATTCCCGCATTTCAGCAGGTCAGGACACAGTGCTTGCTCCGATCAAGGGAAGGACCACTGGGACATGGGCAGCACGACCGCGCAGGCGCCGCCGACCTGGCTGGAGGACCTCGGAAAAGCGGATGTGAGCTGGGTATTTGATGCTAACGGGCTAGTCTGAGACGCCCCAGCACGCTATAGAACACCGCCTGAATTGCTTTGAGCATCGCTAGGCCAACTCCCCGCTGACTTCAGTCCGACCAGGGGTACGCCCACAATGGGGTGACTGCAAATGTGAATAGCCACAACAGTGCGCACAAGATCAGGAGCAAGATCGCCTGGGCGAAGAACCGCCTGACCTCGGCCATCCGATCATCATTCCCGTCACCTACTTCGGACCGGATGACGGTGCTCAGTCGATCCAGATCGCCGGCGGTCAGGGACACCCTCTCCCGACCGATCGCCATCAGATACGCGCGGGAGCCATTGGCCCGATCTAGGCGAACGAGGTGTAGCTGATCCCCGTCACTGTCGCGCAGGCCGATGAGGCTGGTTAGTTCTGGTTGTTTCACGGTGTACCCCTTCGGTTGTTGGGAGTTCCGTGGTTGGGCTGGGACGTTTTTCCTGTGGTTGGAACACGCTGACCATATCTCCCCCCGTGAATGCGCGCAATCTCTTGTCTCGCAAGTGATTCCGTATTGCGGCGATACACTGGCTGCAGCACAGCGCACCCGGATTTGCCCATTTCCGCAGGTCAGAGCACAGTGCCATCTCTGACACCCACCGAACCGGAACATGGCCGCGGGCTGTGCAAGCCCCGCCACGACACCTGCACCGGGAGCACGATGTAGTGAGTCCGCTACCCGCGCTTGGCGCGACGGTATAGCCATATCACCAGAACGACGACAGCCACTAGGACGACCACGCCGACGCCGACTCTGGCAAGGGCGGCCATCCCGAGAGCCGTGCCAAAGAGGTGCCCATGCCTTCGCCGTCTCGTGCTAAACGACGCAAGTAGAGTCGCCATTGAGACGGTCAACACGTCCAACCCCTCTCCGCTACGTGGCGCGTTGTTGCGGTCATCATCCGGCCAGCTCTACTTCGCTATTCGATTGCGCGGCTGTGCGCGTTGCCTGGAATTATCCGACGGTCGAACGGCGGCTGGCGGATTTTGACCAACTCAATGCGCTATGCGTGAAGTCACCGATCTCCGACGCAACCGATTTACCAAACCCACAACGACAAGCATTGATGGCGGCAGTCCGTACGCGCACTAACGCTTTTGGGGCCGACGCCGCGGCCGGCGTACCTTCACGGTTGCGGGCTTCATTTTCACAATCCGCGGGTCATAGGAGTACAGCAGGGTTTCGGGGTTCACGACCCACTGCCGACCCGTTGCCAACCCACGCACGATCACGCGACGTCCGATTCGGCCTCGGACAGTTCGGACGATCTCCACCGAGGCTTCGTGTTCCCCGCGTCGTCGCCTGTCCCAGATGGCGCCCTCGGTGATGGCGCCGGCGCGTTCGGGGTCGAGCCTGTTTGCCCGCATCGCCTCGTTCCCAACGAGAAACGGTACCCATTCCCGGGGTAATCCCCGGACCCTCTCGTTGTACCCGGCCAATAACACTCCTAATCCGACCAACCGGACTTATCGATTTAGATACCGGACCATTCAGCTAATTTATGGATGAGGGTTTATCGGCGTGTCGCCGGGCGCCAGCTAACTCTCGGTGCTTATGGCCGGCAAGCGTTCCCAGTTCCCGATTGTGGGGACGTCCTCGCCCTGGACATCTATATAGGAAGCCTCGGTCAAAACCGGCGCTGAGAAGCTCCGGCCGCCGGCTTGATTTTCGGTCACGGTGACGCCGTAGGGCGCGCGCTCGACCTTCACGCTGGGGTCGTCAAGCTGCAAGCGCCACCGTGGTTGGCTCCTGATCGGGGCCAAGAACTCGAGCGCCTCTTCCTTCGTGGGGAATGACCTGGCGAAGACGGGAACGGGCTCGTCCCACCGATAGATCAGGTAGCTGATCTTCCCGTACCAGTTTCGATACACCACCCAGTAGCCAAGGTGCGAGGCCAGCTCGCCCAGTTCCGTCACGCAGTGTCTCCTCCGCCTCGACCGCTACGGAACTAGTCTGGCCGATCGGCATTCATCCCGCTTCCCTGGCCGGCTGGAGGAATGTCAGCGCGTAGGTGTCCTGGTACCTCTCCGGGTCCGCGGCCAGCTCCTTCAACTTCGCGTGCAGCTTGTCTAGTGTCTCAGCGACTTCATATTCGCAGCCACCGGGACACACCGGCAGACTGAAGAAGCCATAGCGAAACTGGTCTGTCCAGGGACGGACTAGTCCGGCGGGGTCGACGTAGCGAATGGTCGCGCGGGGTAGATGGGTGACCAGTTTCCCGAGGAAATGATTGTTCCTGCAGTGCAAGGTCAGCAGGGCGGAGATTTTTGGCCCGGATTCAGTGCTCATGCTTGACTATCGGCGAAGGGGCCGACAGCGTTTCTAATCGCGCTGACCGGCCGTTCCCAGCCGATAGATACGGGTCGCGTTGTCACGAGCGATGAGGTAGACCACCCGCACCGCATCGGCTTCACTCCAGTCACCGTCGTTGACGAATCCGCTCAGCACCCGATGAATACCGTTGCGCCACAGCCTTGTACCGAGGTAATGCAGCTCGACCGGGCCGAAGCCGTCGGACGAGTACAGGATTTTGCGGAACGGCGCCAGTTCCAGCAGCCGGGCGATGAATGCTGGCGCGCGGGCGCCCAGGTGATTGATACTCAAGCCACCATCCAGATAGACGTTGTTGAACGCCTGCGCCAGGTAGCCGGCCTCCCGTTCATAGGGGTAGCAGTGCAGCAGCACGATCGGCGTGTCGCCGGGCTGGCGCAAAAAGTCGAGCAGATACAGCGGGTTGGCTTTGCGTAGATCGCACTCCCGATCGCCGAAGCCAACGTGGAATTGCAACGGTTTACCCACCCGCAGCGCCTGATGCACCCCGAAGCGCAGCAGCACCCGATCCTCGAGCCGGACGCCGCCGCTGTCGCGCCACCGGGCGGCGGCCTCGGCGACCTCGGTTGCCGACGGTTCGGTCAGATCGCCGTCGAACCCACCGCGGTAGGCAAGGATGGATTTGGTGGCTACCGCTGTCGCCGCGCGCCGGTGCAGGATCTCGTTGAACGCCGACGCGTAGTCACCCGGGGCGTGTGCGGCCTGCTCGGCCACCTGTTCGAGGCGAACCACTTCGTGGACGCGGCCGCCCGACCACTCGGCGAGCTGCGCGACGTCCGCCACGCCGTCGGCGTATCCGGTGTCCACCAGCCAATCGCTGACGCCGGCGGCGCGCAGAAAGATTCGGGCCAGCTCGGCCTCGGTGAGCTGGCTGCGCCGTTGCCAATATGGTTGTGGGTCAGCGTGTTTAGGCAGGCCGAGTATCGGCGCACAGTGGGCTCGTAGCGCGAAGCCCAATTGTGAGTCGAATCCGGAGTCGAAGTCGGCGAGTGGTTCGGTGTTGGCCTCGTTGAGGCCGTTCTCAAATCGCTGCCGGTCCCCCGCGGTCAGCCAGCAGCCGTGCATGTGTTGGTCGATCAGCGGCACGCCGGCGATATGGTCCGCCAGGGCCGCCACGCTCAGACGCTCCAGGCCATACGGAATTTGTCGGCCAGGTGCTCACGGTTGAGATGGGCGTACTGCTCGTGCTCAAAGCGGCGGACAGCGACCACGACGTCGACGGCAGAATCGCCGAGAATCGCACGCAATCGGCTCGAATTATCCAGTTCAGCAATAGTTTTGGCTTGGGACTCAGACAACGCCACGATGCCGGCGCGGCTGCGATCTGAGTCGGACAGTGTTGCCGGGTCCACCTTGATCTCCGGCGGCAGCGCCGCTTTGTCCCTGATTCCGTCCAGCGCCAATCCGAGGATTGCCGCCGTGGCGAAATACGGGTTGGCCGACGGATCGACGACCTTGATTTCGATGTTGCCGCCGTGCGGGTTACCGGGGCCGCCAACAACAAAGCGCAGCGCCGCTTCTCGATTCTCGGTTCCCCAACAGGCGTACGCGCCGGCCCAGTTACCGGGATGAAGGCGCAACCCCGACACGATCGAACCGCACAACATGCCCTGCGCCTCCGGCAGGCCGCGCAGTATTCCCGCCACCGCGTTCTCACCCTCGCTCGTCATACCCCGGGTGCCCGCTCCGTCGGAGAACAGCGGGCCCGCCGAGTTGCTCAGCGAGACATGTTGGTGCGCACCGCATCCGACATCGCCGACGAACGGCGCCGGTGACAGGCTGACACGCAACCCATAGCGTCGGGCAACGCGGCCGATGATCAGCCGGGTCAGCACCAATTGGTCGGCCGCGGCGACCGGCGATTGCGGTGCCAGTGAAATCTCAAACTGGTTGGCGCCGTACTCGGGGTGTAACTGCTCGATCACGATGCCCGACACGGTGGCTGCCGCGGTGACGTCGCGAACGAACGCCTCGTATTCGAGCACACCGGCCAGCCCGTACTGCGCCCACAGCGTCGACGGCAACCGGCGGCCGTCCGGATTGACCAGCAAGAATTCGATCTCGTGACCGACCAACGCCTCGATACCGGCGTCGGCGAGCACCGCCTCGATACGGCCGAGCGTTCCGCGGCTGCAGCTAGGCACCGGCGTGCCGTCCTGCTCGAAGAATGAGCCAGGCGCCCAAGCCAATCCATCACCGACGATGTGCAACGCGGACAGGTCAATCCGGACGCGCTGATCACCGACGACACCGATGTGTTCGCTGAACGCGATGCCGGTCTGGTCGATGGCGAAGCCATGCCAGCTCCGGCTGGCGCCCAGGCCCGGATCGGCGAATGCGTTGCTCCGGCGTATCGGTACGGTCTTGGCCTGGGTGAGCCCGGCCGGATTGACCACCGTGCCGATGATCGCGTCGACCCCTTCGGCCTCGAGTTGGGCGATCGCGGCGGCGGCGAGCGGTATGGTGGTCATCTGCCGGGCGGGCCCGGGTGGGTCAGACCCGACTCGGCAGCGTCAGCTTGCAACTCTGGCCGATATCCAGCGTCCGCAGCACTCGGCCCATGCCGATCCACAACGCGCACGACAACGCCAAGTCTGCGAGCAGCTCTTCGGAGAAGTGTTCGCCACAGCGGGTCCAGAAGTCTTCGTCGTCGCGCAGCACCGTGTGCTCGGTGGCGAACCGGTGGGCGAACTCGGCGGCCAACCGCTCCTGGTCGCTGTATCCGGGCCAGGTGCGCCACTCGCGCGCATGGTCGTACAGCGCTTCATCGACACCGGCGGCGGGTCCGTCGCCGTCGCGGGTATTGACGCAGACTTCGCATTCGTTGTCGTGGGCGATGACCATACGCGCGAGTTCACGGGTCCGCATCGGCAACCGGTTGCGGCTATAGACCGCGTTGGCGAACGCGCCTATCGCGCCGCCCAAGTCCGGAGATTTCAGGACCCAGCCGGCCAGGTCGTCTTCAGCGAACGTTCCGATGCGACTCATGGCGAGATGGTACGCCTCCGGCTGTCGTATCCCGAACCCCCCAAACGCTTCGACGCGCCCGTCGAGCCGCTGCGTTATCGGCCTTTATGGTCACGTTGATCGACAAATGGCACCCCTTCTTCGCAACCTTAATGTTAGATATACGTCAAATTCTATTCAATTTCTAGACATGTATGAAATACCGCGCTCACGGGTCGAACGGAGCCCTGCTCATCGCATCGTCAATTACGAATCTGGAGGTTTCTTCGACCGAAACCTACTGCATAGCAACGTAACCCGGGATGATCTGGCGACGAGCCGTGTTGGTGCCCTGCGCTGTTGTTAGGCCATTCGACCCCAATTTTTCTCCTGAATGCAGCCTAAGCGGTCACTAATAGACACTCAGACCCGTGCAGAATTTACATACATAACCAGCGTCTTCTGATATAGGCTCGGGCGGTCGGCGAACCGTCGGGGTTGGGACGCTGACGATGGGGCCGCCCCCCATTCATGTCCATATCGACCATATCGACACATACCAGATTGGAGAGCTCGCACATGAGTCGGAACGCTCGTACCCCAGCGCCGCGCAGCCGCCGGATAGCGTTAGGTTTTGGCACGGCCGCCGGCGCCGCCGTTGTTGCCGCGTCGCTCAGCATGGGCACCGCACCCGTGGCCGGCGCGGACGTCTCCGACGCGGATGCGGTCAGCTCGTTGGCCGGGGCACTCGACCTGGACGCGTTGAGCGCCGCGAGTGTCGCCGATGCGGCCGCGAGTGTCTCCGATAAGGATGCGATCAGCTACTTGATCGACGCAGTGTTCCCGAACCAGTTTGTCGGGAGCGCACCGACGGGCGCGTTTGGGCTTCTGGGCTACTACCTTGACGAGTACTTGTTCGGGCCTACCGGCATTTTTCCTGGCGTTGATGCCTTTCTCGAGCCGTACGTTTTAGAGTTGGTGAGTAAGTTGCCATCTGACGCCGCAAGTGCCGCGACTGTGGGCGGTGCGGATCCGGTCAGCGACGTGATCGGGGCGCTCGACCCCAGCGCGTTCAACGCCAGCGACGTGATCGGGGCGCTCGACCCCAGCGCGTTCAACGCGCTCGACTCGGTCATTGACGGCTTAGTGGGTTCGATCACGCTCTTCTGATCTCGGTCGCTCTGGCTGGCGAGGGCCGACCGGGTCCACGCCAACCAGATGGCCACTAGCAATAGAAAGCAATCGCGTCCATCCGTTTCGCCCTAGTCTCACCGCGAAGCGGTACGCCCGGAATCGCTGGGAATTGGCCTAGGAATCCGCTTCGTCGCTTCTCTGCCAGTCGCCGACAGTCGCCGTGGGTCGTCACCCCAGTCAGGTTGCACGACGATCCGTTGCGCGATCCGGTCGAGCGTGGCTTCGACCTGAGCGCGGTCGGGACTGCCTTCGAAGTTGGGCGAGCGGGTGAGTTTGTCGACGATCCATTCCCGGATCAGCGTGGTGACGAAGTCGACCTGGCGTAGTCCGGGCGGGGTGAGCCATAGCCGGTCGACGTTGCGTTGCGCGTAGCCCCGGCGGACCAGGCGATCGAAGGTGGGTTCGAGAACTTCGTAAGGTATGCCCAACTGTTCACCGATGTCGGTGATCCGGGCTATCCCGAACGCTCGCTGATGACGGTTGATTCGCAAGCAGCGCCCACAACTCCGCGACGTCGAGTTGACAGTCGGGCCGCATGGCGATGCTGCGCAGCCGCATCCCCGGTTCACCGCGCAGCAGGCGTCCGATCGCGGTCTCCAACATCTCTTCCGGCGACTGGGTGGTCGGCATCGCGAACCCGTCACCCAGGTCGGCGGCGGGCTTGCCGATCTCACGCAACGGGACTTCACGAAGAAACAGCGCCAGGGCGAAACCGACCAGCGCGACCGGAACCGCCCACAAGAACACCTGGGTGAGCGACGTCGCATAGGCGTTCACGATGGGTGCGGCCATGGCACGAGGCAGGCGGTGCAAGGCCTCCGGCGGATTCGCCGCTGTGGGAGATGCGCCGCTGGCCGCGATCGCCGGACCGATGCGCGCTCGCAGGAAATTGGTGAACAGTGAGCCGAATATCGCAGCGCCGAAAGAACTTCCGATTGTGCGGAAAAACGTGACGCCCGACGCGGCGACACCTAGATCCTCGAAGCGCGACGTGTTCTGCACGATGAGGATCAGTACCTGCATGCACATGCCGATGCCGGCGCCAAGGATGAACAGGTAAAGCGATTGCAGCACCGCCGATGTGGACGGGTTCATCCGGGACATCAGCAGAAACGCGATCGCCATCACCGCCGTCCCGGCGACCGGGAAGATCTTGTATCGCCCGGTTCGGCCGACCAGCACGCCGCTGCCCATCGACGTCAACAGCATCCCGGCCACCTTCGGCAGCGTGCGCAGTCCCGATGTCGTTGCCGACACACCGTCGACGAACTGCATGTAGGTCGGCAGAAAGGTCAGCGCCCCCAGCATGGCGAACCCGACCACGAATGACAGCACACAGCACACGGTGAAAACCGGACTGCCGAAGAGCCGGGTCGGCAGGATCGGGGCGGCGACCCGACTCTCCACCCAGACGAAAGCGGCCAGCGCCAGCGTGGAAGCGACGAAGAGCCCGATGATCGTCGCGGATTTCCACGGGTAGGTGGTGCCGCCCCAGCTGGTGGCCAGGGTCAATCCCGTTACACCCAGGCCAACGAGCAGGATGCCGGTGTAGTCGATGACCGGTTTGCCGCGCCCGGCCAGCGACGGGATCGCCGCAGCCGCAACGAAGAACACGACGATGGACACCGGCACGTTGATATAGAACGCCCACCGCCAGCTGAGATGGTCGGTGAAATAGCCGCCCAGCAGTGGGCCGATCACCGTGGTCACACCGAACACCGAACACCGCGCCCAAGGCCCCCTGGTAGCTGCCGCGGTCGCGCAGCGGAATGATTTCGCCGATCAGCGCGGTGGCCGTGACGGTGATGGCGCCGCCGCCCAGACCCTGCAACGCGCGCGCGCCCACCAGCATCGCCATCGACTGCGAAATACCGCACAGCGCCGATCCGATGACGAAGAACGTCACGGCGGCCTGGAACACCCGCTTGCGGCCGAACAGGTCGCCGAGTCTGCCGGCGAGCGCGGTGATGATGGTCGAGGCCAGCAGGTAACTGGTGACCACCCAGGACTGGTGGCCGGCGTCGCCCAGGTCGGCGACGATCGTGGGCAGTGCGGTGGCGACGATGGTTTGGTCGAGTGCCGCCATCAGCATTCCCAGCATGATCGCCAGGAAGACGAAATTGCGTCGTTGCGGGCTGAGCAGGGTGCTGCCGGATTCGGCATCCGGCGTGGCAGCGATCTGCGCTGTCATGCCTGCCTTCCGTCAGCGTGCGTCAAGCTCAGTGCCGGGCTTGTCCCGTCGTCGGCGGCCGCGCGACACACTGAGCCAAGTAGAGCTCTTCACCAAGCTTTTCCATCAGCTGCAGCTGGGTCTCGAGGTAGTCGACGTGGTTCTCCTCGTCGGCCACAATCCCCTCGAGCAGGTTGGCGCTGGTGGTGTCTTGCTTCTCGCGGCACATGATGATGCCCGGTTTGAGCCGGTCCAACACCTCGTGTTCGATCGCCAGATCGGCCTCGAACTGCTCGCGCAGCGTCTGGCCGATGCGCAACGAAAAGAGCCGCTGGTAGTTCGGCAGCCCCTCCAGCAAAAGGATGCGATCGGTGATCGCCTCGGCGTGCTTCATTTCGTCGAACGACTCGGCGCGGGTGTGCTCCGCCACCTCGGTGAAGCCCCAATTTTCTTGCATTTTGGAATGCAAAAAATATTGATTTATCGCGGTGAGTTCACTGGTCAATTGCTCATTGAGCAAGCGCAAAACTTCCGGATCGCCTTCCATTATCACTCCTGTCTACGTTGCCACCACGGTCGTTGCGGCTACGCTACCGCAGGTCAAAAGCCGTTGTCACCCAAGGTAATACTCACTCAGGACAGCTTTCCCTAAGTAACCGAAGCCTATGTTTAGTGAACCAACTCATTCTCGGCGCTTATCGGCTGAGTGAGCATCGTACTAAGCGAGTTTGTGCGTAGGCCGTCAATGCGGTGTGCGGTGAGAGCGATCACAGGCAAATCGCCCCGAGCGAGGCGCCGGCTGGAAATTTTCTCCTCGGCAAAGGTGTGGCGCTTGACAGTGACGGCGTGGCTGCCAGCACGCGACCAAGCAGTTCGGTGCTTCAAGAGCCCCGTACGTTGAAGAGCTGGTCATCGGCCAGTCGACGGGTTTGAAGTGAGCTGGCAGACTTAGGTTAGACTGCACTAACTGACTTAGGTTAGACTCCACTAACAATGTACGTATGCCTGTGCGTCGGAGCGACAAGTCAGACAGTGTCTGACGCTGTCGAACGCGGGGCGTCGACATCCAAAGAGGTTGCGGCGGCCTGCGGAGCTGGCACCGATTGCGGACGTTGCCGGCGCACGTTGCGGGCGATCATCGCGGCGGCCGCGCAATTGGAAACCAGCGGGTCGCGCTAGCCGCGCCGACCGGTGAAATCGGCAAGCGCCTGCGCGTTAGCCTGACCGCCGAGCAACTGGGCGAATTGGTCATTTTCGCGGGCGGTTGCCGCCGCGATTTCTGTACGAGTCGGTTCGACGATGGTCTGCTTGACCGCGATCAGGCTCGAAATCGGCCGCGAGGCAAGGATTTCGGCGTGCCTGCGGGCATCGGCGATCAGCTCGGACGGCTCGCACACCTTCCAGACCAGCCCCATTCGCAGCGCCTCGGCAGCGGTGACCCATTCCGAGGACATCAACAGCCAGGCGGCATTTTGCCGGCCCACCAACTGCGGCAGCAGGTACGAGGACGCCGCCTCCGGCGCAACGCCCAGGCTGGTGAACGGGCATTTCAGCCGAGCCGTCGATGACATGAATGCCAGGTCCGCATAGCCCAGGATGGTGGTGCCGATGCCGACTCCGACGCCGTTCACCGCGCAGATCAGTGGTTTGGGAAACCGGGTCAGCGCATCGATCATCGCGGTGAAGTGCGATCCCTGACGGGCCATTTCCGGGTTGGTGATGCGGGCTTGCATCTCGTTGAGGTCGTTGCCGGCGCTGAAGGCTCGTCCGGCCCCGGTCAACAGCACGACAGCGATGTCCGGGTCATCGGCTGCCGACCTCAACGCTTCGGCAGTGGCCTGGTAGAGCGCCTCGTTGAAGGCATTGAGTGTCTCAGGCCGGTTCAGGGTGAGGGTGCGCACCCGGTTTTGGTCTTCGCTCTGCAGTATCACCGGTGTCTCCTCATGTCTCGAATGGTGTTTTCAGCACGTAGCGGCTGGTCGGCACGGTGTCGATGTTCTCGTTGGCGCCGAACGCCGATGTGCTGGCGACCATCCGGCTCAGCCGCTGTTGCAGGTCGGCGTCGTCGGCGGCGCCGAAGAAGGCCTTCAGATCGGTGATCGCCTCGGCCGGGAACAGCTCTTCGACAATGCCGGACAGCTCCGGGGCGTCCGGTGTGAGCGCGCGTACGACGGCGTTCTGGGTGTAGCCGAAGGTGGACTGGGTCTCGATCGCCACCGCCGTGTGGTCGTGCTGCCAGCGGCGCAACCAGCTCGCCTGGTCCAGCTCGGCAGGCCGGCGCAACAGCGCGATGTTGGCCAAACCCGTTGTGCGGCTGCCTAGTTGAAGCGGCGCCTGCAACGGCACCGACTCGGTGACGAGATAAGCCGCGAGCTGATCGCACTGCGCCTCCAGTAGACGCAGCGCCGTAGTGATCTGATCGCCGTAGCACTGCTGGGTCCAGATGCTCACCACGGCGGCCACTGGCGGGTCGAGCGTCGTCAGCGTCATGAGTGAATGACGCACCGCGTCGTCGCGGACGTTGACGGCCAGGCCGGGGACACCGAGCCGAAGAATGGCATCGGCGACCGTTCCGCGCTGCCGTTGGCACCAGTCGTCATCGCGGTCGGCCGCCATCAGCACCGCAACTACCTTCTCCATGAGGCGAAACTAGAACACGTTCATGTTGCCGGCACTACCGGGCCGGGCGTACTTGCTTGTCGCCGTCGACCAGCTCGCCGATCAGAACGGCAAGCTGCCGGTAGGGCCCCTCGCGGCCGCTGGACGAACGAAATACCAACCCGATCCGCCGGCCCGGACGAGGTGTCGTGAAGTAGGCCAGTTCCAGCCGGCTGCGTGCGGTCTCGACGGGCACGGCGCTCTGCGGAATCAACGTCACACCCAGCCCGCCGGTGACACATTGCACTGCGGTCGCTAGCGACGCCGCCCGGGTGTTGGCCAATTCGGCGCGTATGCCCGCCTTATGGCAGACGTCCAGGGCCTGGTCGCGCAGGCAGTGCCCCTCGTCGAGCAACAGCAACGGTAGCTGCGCCAGTGCGGTCGGTGGCACTCGTCGCTTGCCCGCCAGCGGATGCCCGGGCGGCAGCGCGAGCACGAAATCTTCGTCGTAGATCGGGATTTCGGCGATGCCGCCGGCTTCCGCCGGCAAGGCGATCAGCGCCGCATCCAGGGATCCCTCGCGTAGCCCGGTGAGCAGCCGCTCGGTCTGGTCTTCGATCACCCGCAAGGTGAGCGATGGCAGCCGCTCGGCCAGCCCCGCAAGCAGGGTCGGCAGCACGTACGGTGCCACCGTCGGGATCAGTCCCAGCCGGATGCTGCCCTGCAGCGGGTCCGAGGCGCCCGCGGCCGCGGCCGAGAACGCCGTCGCCGCCTCGATCACCGCTTGCGCGTGCGGCAGCAGCTGCTTGCCTTCGGTGGTGAGGAAAACCCGACGAGTCGATCGCTCGACAAGCTGGACGCCGAGCCCGGTTTCCAATGCCGACAGGGCCTGCGACAGCGTCGATTGGCTGATGCCGAGAGTTGTTGCGGCGCTGCCGAAATGCTGCTTCTCCGCGACGGCGACAAATGCCCGGAGTCCGGCGATGGTCGGCTGATAACTCTTATCGGTCATACCCATCAATATAGTGGGACATATCACCTTTAATTGTAAGTTGGATTGCGGCAGGATGGGCGTTGGAAAACTTGACTGAATCCAATCTTGTTGAAAAGGAGCGACATGGCACTGCTGACCATCGGTGACCAGTTCCCCGCCTACCGGCTGACCGCGTTGATCGGTGGCGACCTGTCCAAGGTCGACGCCGAGGCGCCCGGCGACTACTTCACCACCATTTCCAGCGACGACCACGAGGGCAAGTGGCGGGTGGTGTTCTTCTGGCCGAAGGACTTCACCTTCGTGTGCCCGACCGAGATCGCCGCGTTCGGCAAGCTCAACGACGAGTTCGAGGACCGCGACACGCAGGTGCTCGGGGTTTCGGTGGACAGCGAGTTTGTGCACTTCCAGTGGCGCGCCCAGCACGAGGACCTCAAGAAGCTGCCGTTCCCGATGCTTTCGGACATCAAGCGCGAACTCGTCGAAGCCACCGGGGCGCTCAACGATGAGGGTGTAGCCGATCGGGTCACCTACATCGTCGATCCCAATAACGAAATCCAATTCGTCTCGGTGACTGCCGGTTCGGTGGGGCGCAATGTCGACGAGGTGCTGCGTGTGCTCGATGCCCTGCAGTCCGACGAACTGTGCGCCTGCAACTGGCGCAAGGGTGACCCGACGATCGACGCCGGCGAAGAGTTGAGGAAGTCAGCCTGATGAGTGTCGAGAATTTGAAGGACGCACTGCCCGAATACGCCAAGGACCTCAAGCTGAACCTGGGCTCGATCAGCCGCAGCACCGTGCTCAACGAGGAGCAGCTGTGGGGCACCGTGCTGAGCAGTGCCGCGGCGACGCGGAATACCCAGGTGTTGGCCGAGATTGGGGCCGAGGCGGCCGACTACCTGTCGTCCGAGGCCTATCAGGCCGCGCTGGGTGCGGCATCGATCATGGGTATGAACAACGTCTTCTACCGTGGCCGGGGCTTTCTCGACGGCAAGTACGACGACCTGCGCCCGGGCCTGCGGATGAACATCATCGGGAACCCGGGCGTGGACAAAGCGAGTTTCGAGCTGTGGTCGTTTGCGGTGTCGTCGATCAACGGGTGTTCGCACTGTGTGGCTGCCCACGAGCACACCCTGCGTGAGGCCGACGTCGCCCGGGAAGCCATCCTCGAGGCATTGAAGGTGGCCGCCATCGTGTCCGGCGTCGCGCAGGCCATCACCACGGCCCAAACGCTGGCCGCCGCCGGCTAGACACCGGCCGTAGACTTCGGGTCTGTGGCCCTGAGCGAAGTCGATCTGCAACGGTTGCGTCGCTGTGTCGAGCTTGCCCAAACCGCATTCGACAACGGGCACGCGCCGTTCGGCGCGATCCTGGTCGACGCCAAGGGGCGGACCCTCTACGAGGACCACAACCGGATCACCGACGACGATCAGACACTGCACGCCGAGATGGGCATCGTCCGGTGGGCGGTAGCGAATTTGGCTCCGGTTCTTCGCATTCGAGCGACTGTCTACACCTCGTGTGAGCAGTGTCCGATGTGCGCGGCCGCGCACGCGTGGGCGGGGCTCGGGCGCATCGTGTACGCCACGTCGTGTGCTCAGCTGACCGAATGGCTGGGCGAGTGGCAGGTGCCCACACCGGTCGCCATGTTGCCGATCACCACGGTGGCGCCCAGAGCGGTGGCCGATGGCCCGGCGCCCGAACTCGAGGCCGAGGTGAAATCCCTCTACGAAGCCAGGTATCGGCGGTGACGGTGCCGCCCTGGGTACGGCATGTGATCTGGTGGCATGTCTACCCATTGGGGTTCGTCGGCGCTTTCCCGGCGACCGCACCCCCGGACCCGGGTGAACACCGGCTGCGACGGGTCGCCGATTGGTTCGATCACGCTATCCAGCTCGGTGCGTCGGGGATCGCGCTGGGGCCGATTTTCGCGTCGCGCACACACGGTTACGACACCACTGACCACTACCGGATCGATCCTCGGCTCGGCGACGACCACGATTTCGACTATCTCGTGGCCGAGGCCCATCGGCGGGGCTTGCGGGTGCTTCTCGACGGCGTGTTCAACCACGTCGGTGTCGACTTCCCCCGCTATCGCGAAGCGGCGCATGACGATGCGGCGGCACACTGGTTTCGCGGCCCCCCAGGGCACTTTCACACCTTCGAAGGCCATGGCGGTCTGCTGGCGTTGAATCACGACAACCCCGAGGTCGCCGAATACACCGCCGCCGTGATGGCGCACTGGTTACGACGCGGCGCTGACGGCTGGCGTTTGGATGCTGCGTACGCTGTGCCGTCCCAATTTTGGGCTGAGGTTCTGCCCAGAGTTCGCCGGCTCCAACCGGATGCGTGGTTCGTCGGAGAGCTGATACACGGGGACTATGCCGCGGTGGTTCACGAAGCCGGTTTCGACTCGGTCACCCAATACGAACTGTGGAAGGCGATCTGGAGCAGCCTCAACGACGGGAACTTCTACGAGCTGGACTGGGCCATGCGGCGCCACAACGATTTCGTCGAAAGTTTCCCCCCGCTGACCTTCATCGGCAATCACGACGTCACGCGGATCGCCAGTCAACTGCAGCGTGCCGAACACCTCGCTCATGCGTTGGTGATCCTGCTGACCGTGGGTGGCATTCCCAGCATCTACGCCGGCGACGAGTTCGGCTACCACGGAATCAAGGAGGAGCGATTCGGTGGCGACGACGCGGTGCGGCCTGAATTCGGCTCTCCCCCACAGCAATTAGATGCGCGTCAGGCCGAGGTATGGCGTTTGCACCAATATCTGGTTGGGTTGCGCCGGCGTCATTCCTGGCTGCATGCGGCGACGACGACTAAGTTGCGATTGGACAATCGGCATTACGTGTACGAGTCACGACGCGGCGACCAGGCGCTGATCGTCGCGCTGAACATCGACGACGTCCCACTGCGGGTTGTGTTGGGCGAATTGGGCGTCGGGCAGGCACAGGTCATCGCCGGCAGCGGCATGCCGCCGGACGAAGTCGTCGACCGGGTGCAGATCGAGCCGCAAGGCTGGCGAATCCTGCGGCCCACCAAGGACAGTTTGGGTGATGCACTCTAAACTGGACAACGGGCCATGTAAGAGGAGCGGCAACAGAAATGGTAGACGACACCAGCTCGTTGAGTTTCCTGAGTCGACGCCCCGTTTGGTGGTTCGTGATAGGTCCCGCTGGCGCTGTTGGCTCGGTGTGGGGGAAGCGCCTAGGCGAGGACCGTCCGCTTCTGGGTCGTTTCGTTTTCATCCTCGGCCTAGTGCTTATTGCGATCGGTCACGGCTGGGCCATCGACGGGGCGTACGTTCGTCTTGCCGGTCATCATCAGCGACGCGCGTAAACGCGAGAGCACGGACACCCGCGCATCGTGTTAAACGGCTAGGTCAGGCGCTCCACTGTCAGCGGATCTTCCTCGCCGCCGTAGTACCGCTTGAGCAGCCGCAGGAAATCGTGGTTGTCCGCGGTCGCGTGGGCAAACAAGGTCATCGCCGAGCGAACTTTCAGATCATCGGGCGACCCGAAAATCTCGCCGATCGAACGGCCTTGCACGGCGTTGACCAGCCGGGCGCATTCGTGCAACCGCGGTCCGAGCAGTTCGTGCTGAAGATAGGCCCGGGCTTCGTCGAGTGAGGAGATCGCGTACCTGGCAGCTGTCGGGCTGCTGCCCAGCCCGGCGACCTGCGGGAAGATGAACCAGATCCAGTGGCTGCGTTTGCGCCCGGCGCGCAGCTCGTCGAGGACGTCGTCGTAAACCCGCTGCTGCGCGTCAACGAAGCGCTGCAAATCAAAGGGGTCGCGTGCGGAATCCATAAGACCTACCGTGACACAGTGGTCAAACGACGGATACCGAAGCCGCAAGACCTCGCGCCGCTGATCCGGTTACGCAAGCCTCGGCTGGACCGCGTCCAACGCCGGCTTGATGATGCACAGACCATCCACGATCTGCGACGCATCGCCAAGCGCCGGACACCGAGGGCGGCTTTCGACTACACCGACGGCGCGGCCGAAGAAGAGATCTCCCTGGGCCGTGCTCGACAAGCCTTTCGCGACATCGAGTTTCACCCCACGATCCTGCGTGACGTCAGCAATGTGCGGACCGGTTGGGAAGTTCTCGGCCAACCGGTGGCGCTGCCGTTCGCGATCGCGCCGACGGGCTTTACCCGGTTGATGCACACCGAGGGCGAGATCGCCGGCGCCCGGGTGGCAGCGGCGGCCGGGATCCCGTTCTCGCTGTCCACGCTCGGCACCGCCTCGATCGAAGAGGTCGCGGCCGCTGCGCCGCAGGGCCGCAGATGGTTTCAGCTCTACATGTGGCGTGATCGGGACCGTTCGATGGCATTGGTGCGACGGGCGGCCGACGCCGGGTTCGACACCCTGCTGGCCACCGTCGACGTCCCGGTTGCCGGCGCGCGATTGCGCGACGTCCGCAATGGGATGTCGATCCCACCGGCGTTGACGCTGCGGACCGTGCTCAACACCGTGCCGCGTCCGCGCTGGTGGTTCGATCTGTTGACCACCGAGCCGCTGGCGTTCGCGTCGCTGGATCGGTGGTCGGGTACCGTCGGCGAATACCTCGACACGATGTTCGACCCCGGCCTGACGTTCGATGATTTGGAATGGATCAAGGCGCAGTGGCCGGGCAAGCTCGTCGTCAAGGGCATCCAAACCCTCGACGACGCGCGGGCCGTGGTCGATCGCGGCGTCGACGGCGTCGTGTTGTCCAATCATGGTGGCCGCCAACTCGACCGGGCTCCGGTGCCGTTTCATCTGCTACCCGCTGTGGCGCGTGAACTCGGCAAGGACGCCGAGATCCTGCTGGATACCGGCATCATGTCCGGCGCCGACATCGTCGCCGCAATCGCCCTCGGCGCACGCTGCACGCTGATCGGCCGGGCCTACCTGTATGGGCTGATGGCCGGCGGCGGGGCGGGCGTTCATCGCGCCGTCGAGATCTTGTCCGGACAGTTGACCCGCACCATGCGACTGCTCGGGGTCACCTGCCTCGAGGAGCTGACGCCCAAGCACGTGACGCAGCTGCGGCGGCTGGTGCCGGTCACGCCAGAGTGACCAGATCCGGCGCGTAGGATCCTTATATGAGAAGGGCTTTCGTCGTTACACTCGCGTTCGGATTGATCGTCGCATTTTTCGGTGTGATTTGGGCGCTTCAGGGATTCGGGGTGCTTCTTGGTAGCCCGATGAGCAACACCACGACCTGGTCCATCACTGGCCCGATCACGGCGCTGATCGGCATCGCGATTGCGGTATTCAGTTGGCGGAGACTGTCGTCGAAATAGTGCTTCACGTGGCCGCCACGGTGAAGTCCACCGTGTGCCAACCGGTGGCACCGTCGGGGACGGTCCCAACTCGATCGGCAGTTTGCGCAGCTCCGGTGTTGTCGGTGGCACGTACGGTGACGGTGTGTTTCCCAGGGCTTGTCGCCTGCCAGGGGAAGCTCCACAACCGCCACGTCTCGTTGGAATAGCTCGCGCCCAGTCCAGCGGGCTGCCACGCCCCATCGTCGATGCGGATGTCGACGGCTCGCACACCGCGATTCTGTGCCCACGCGACGCCGCCAAACACCACCTGCCCCATCGGCACCTTCTGGCCAGCTTTCGGCACGTCGATCCGCGACTCGGTCTTGATGGGAGCACGCGCTGCCCAGCCCTGCCGCGTCCAGTACGCCGTTGCTCTGTCGAAGCGGGTCAACTCCATCTCGACGACCCACTTGGTCGCCGACACGTAGCCATAGAGCCCCGGTACGACCAGCCGGGCCGGGTAGCCATGCTCGACCGGCAGCGGCTGGCCGTTGAGGCCGACCGCCAAAAGCGCGTCACGGCCATCGGTGAGCGCCTCCACTGGCGTGCCGGCGGTGAACCCGTCGATCGACGTCGAGAGCACCATGTCGGCGTCCGCGTGCACGCGGGCCACCGCGAGCAGATCGGCCACCCGGTATCCCGTCCAGACACCTGTCGAAATCAGGCTTCCGCCAACGGGATTCGATACACAAGTCAACGTCGTCACCATTTCGACGACGTCGAAGTGGGCAAGGTCGTCGAAGCGGTAAGTGGCTTCGCGCTGCACCATGCCATGGATGCGCAGTCGCCAGTCGCCGCGGCTGAGTTGAGGAACACTGAGCGCGGTGTCCACCCGGTAAAAGTCGGCGCTCGCGGTGACAAAGCTCGGCAGCGCAACGCCGTTCGGTTGGACATCGGCAGGTATGGGCGGCGCCGATGTGCGCGGTCGGGGAAGCGTGAAGCTGTTGCGGTCAGCGGCCACCGAATGCACCAACCGCGTGATGACCGCGCCCATCACGCCACTCACTACTCCGAATCCGACCAATCCGAACATGACCAACCTGCGCCTGCCGGCATCCGGCTCGTCGTGGTCGGCTGTGTCCTTCGGGTCTGCCAGGCCGGGCCACAACCGACGGGTGAGCAAGCGTAGGGTCGCCACGCCGCAGGCGGCGCCCGCGACGGTGGGGATCGTGTCGAGTGCGGTCGCACCCTGCCGCGACAGCACGGCGGCGCATCCGAGGACGCCCGCTGCTGCGATCGCGGCGCTGCCGAGCGGTCGGCGCTGAGTCTCGAGCGTCCCGGCGATCGCCGCGATCGCAGCGATCACCACCAGCACGACCACGCCCACGAAGAGTTTGTCCAGAGAGCCCAGGGTCTGAATAGCCCACTCTTTGATGGGCGCCGGTGTCAGGTCGACGGCCGCTGAGCCGATCGCAGCGCGCGCATCGGCCCGCGCGCCGAACGGGATACCCACCACCTGGGCTACCCCGAGCGCGACGGACGCGGCGGCGACCCCGGCGATCATCCGCCCATCCGACGGCGCTACGGCCATCGGAGCTACTCTACTCGCGTTCCTCTCAAGGATCGCAAACACGTTGCCCTGCAGGCGAACCGGCGACATCGGCATGCCGCCGTCGACCCGCGCCACGGTATTGGCCAGCCCCGAAGAGGCTTAAGCCCGTCGGCCCCTCGCGGCGCGTTGTAGCAGCCATATAGGTCGGCTGGTTACTCGGTTAGACGGCGGAAGCGATCTTTGCGTTCGTCCCGATCTTCTCCGCGTAACCGGTCCATATAGTTACACCTTGCGCTCGGGCCTGAAACCTGTCAAGGTGGTTACTTATGACGTTCGCCTATGTGGGTGGCCGGCAATGCCTCAACTTCGTCGGCACCATGAAGCACCGACACAGCTCACGTGAGGAGCTGCTGACCGAGCCGGAATTGCTGTCGGACTGGGCGGTTGAGGCCGGGCTGCTGGATGCCGCCATCGACGTCACCGACGACGATCTGGCGGCCGCACTTGCGCTGCGGGAAGCCATCTACCGGACTGTCAGCGCCCGACTGGAGGGTCATCGGCCCAAGCCCGCCGACGTCGAGCTGCTCAACGAACGGGCCGCCCAGCCCCAGCTCACGCCACGACTCCTGCGCAGCGGCGCTACCCGCCGCGAAGGCACCCCAGCGCAACTGCTTGCCAGCGTGGCCGCCGATCTGCTCGACCTCCTGGCCGGAACCGACATCGAGAACGTCAAGCAGTGCTCGCACCCGGACTGCACGCGGCTGTATCTGGATGCGTCGCGAGCCAAGAATCGGCATTGGTGCGGGATGGGCACCTGCGGCAACAAGGCCAAGGTCCAGGCCTTCCGGGCCCGCCAGCGCGCCGCGTCTGGCTAGACCCGCTTCCCGTCGGGAACAAACTGGATCCGATACAGGTTGAGCGCATCAGACTTAACTTTGGAGGATTGATGTCTGAAGCCAAATCAGTGCCGGTGTTGTTCGTCAAAGACCCGATCGTGTTGCCCGGAATGGTGGTGCCGATCGCCCTCGACGATGTTGCTCGCGCGGCCGTCGAGGCCGCCCGGGCCAGTGAGTCGGGCACGCTGCTGATCGCTCCGCGGCTTGACGACCGCTACCCGTCCTACGGGGTGTTGGCGACAATTTTGCAGGTCGGCCGCATACCGGGTGGCGGCACCGCCGCCGTTGTGCGCGGCGAGCGGCGGGCCCAGATCGGCGTCGGAGCGAGCGGCCCGGGCGCCGCGCTGTGGGTCGAGGTGACCGAGATCACCGAACCGGAACCCACCGACGAGACCCGTGCGCTGGCCGCCGAATACAAGAAGCTGCTGCTGGCGATGCTGCAACGACGCGAGGCCTGGGAGCTGGTCGACGTCGTCAACAAGCTCACTGACCCGTCGGCGCTGGCCGATATGGCGGGTTATGCGGCGTATTTGACCGACGTGCAGAAGCGCCAGCTGCTGGAAACCGAGAATGTCGCCCAGCGGCTGCGGGTGTTGATCGACTGGACCGGCGACCACTTGGCCGAGGTCGAGGTCAACGACAAGATCGCTGAAGACGTTCGCGAGGGCATGGAAAAGCAGCAAAAAGAGTTCCTGCTGCGCCAGCAACTGGCCGCGATCCGCAAGGAACTCGGCGAAGGCGAACCAGACGGCTCGGATGATTACCGCTCCCGCATCGAGGCGGCTGACCTGCCTGAGAAGGTTTGCGAGGCGGCCCTGCGCGAGGTCGGCAAGCTGGAACGCTCGAGCGAGCAAAGCCCTGAAGGTGGCTGGATCCGCACCTGGCTGGACACCGTGCTCGACCTGCCCTGGAATGTCAGGACTGACGATTCGACGGACTTGGCGGCGGCGCGAGAGGTCCTGGACGCCGACCACCACGGGCTGGACGACGTCAAGGACCGCATCGTCGAGTATCTGGCCGTGCGTACCCGGCGCGCCCAGCGTGGGCTGCAGGTCGTGGGTGGCCGCGGCTCGGGTGCGGTGATGGTGCTGGCCGGCCCGCCCGGCGTCGGGAAGACGTCGCTGGGTGAAAGCGTGGCCCGGGCACTGGGCCGCAAGTTCGTGCGCGTCGCCTTGGGCGGTGTGCGCGACGAGGCCGAGATCCGAGGGCACCGTCGTACCTACGTGGGTGCGCTGCCCGGCCGGATCGTGCGGGCGATAGGTGAGGCGGGATCGATGAATCCCGTTGTGCTGCTGGACGAGATCGACAAGGTCGGTTCCGACTACCGCGGCGATCCGAGCGCGGCGCTGCTCGAGGTGCTCGACCCGGGCGCAGAACCACACGTTTCGCGACCACTACCTGGATCTGGACCTGGACCTGTCGGACGTGGTGTTCCTGGCCACCGCCAACGTGATCGAGAACATCCCGTCGGCGCTGTTGGACCGCATGGAACTGGTGCAGATCGACGGTTACACCGAAGATGACAAG
>NZ_DATFZD010000103.1:0-12714 GCF_035314665.1 Mycobacterium sp.
CTGCTCAACGTGCAGTACGCGCTGAAGGACGACGTGCTGTACGTGCTGGAGGCCAACCCGCGTGCCAGCCGCACGGTGCCGTTCGTGTCCAAGGCCACAGCGATCCCGCTGGCCAAGGCCTGCGCCCGGATCATGTTGGGCGCCAAGATATCCCAGCTTCGCAGCGAAGGAATGCTGGCAGCATCGGGCGACGGTGGCCACGCGGCGGAGAACGCCCCGATCGCCGTCAAGGAAGCCGTGCTGCCATTCCACCGCTTCCGCCGTGCGGACGGGGCCGCCATCGATTCACTGCTGGGTCCGGAGATGAAATCCACCGGCGAGGTGATGGGAATCGACCGCGACTTCGGCAGCGCCTTCGCCAAGAGCCAAACCGCCGCCTATGGGTCGTTGCCGGCCGAGGGCACCATCTTCGTGTCGGTGGCCAACCGCGACAAGCGGTCGCTGGTGTTCCCGGTCAAGCGTTTGGCGGATCTGGGCTTTCGGGTGCTCGCCACCGAGGGGACCGCGGAGATGCTGCGCCGCAACGGGATTCCCTGCGATGAGGTTCGCAAGCATTTCGAACCGCCGCAGCCGGGCCGGCCCGCGATGTCCGCGGTCGACGCCATCCGCGCCGGTGAGGTCGACATGGTGATCAACACCCCCTACGGCAACTCGGGCCCCCGCATCGACGGATACGAGATCCGTTCGGCGGCAGTGGGAGTGAACATCCCCTGCGTGACGACGGTGCAGGGCGCCTCCGCGGCCGTCCAGGGCATCGAGGCCGGTATCCGTGGCGTCATTGGTGTGCGCTCGCTGCAGGAGTTGCACAGCACGCTGAACAACGGCGGCCACTAATGACATCCGGGTTCGGCGCCCGGCTGGCCGACGCGGTATCGCGTCGAGGCCCGCTGTGTCTGGGCATCGACCCGCATCCAGAACTGCTACGGGCATGGGATCTGCCAGTCGGCGCCGACGGCCTGGCCGCATTCTGCGACACCTGCGTGCAGGCCTACGCCGACTTCGCCGTCGTCAAACCTCAGGTCGCGTTCTTCGAGGCCTACGGCGCGGCGGGATATGCGGTGTTGGAGCGCACCATCGCCGCGCTGCGCGATGCCGGCGTGCTGGTGCTGGCCGATGCCAAACGAGGCGACATCGGATCGACGATGGCCGCCTACGCGGCTGCCTGGGCGGGCG
Organism: Mycobacterium sp.; assembly: GCF_035314665.1. Lineage (GTDB taxonomy): Bacteria > Actinomycetota > Actinomycetes > Mycobacteriales > Mycobacteriaceae > Mycobacterium. The sequence continues at coordinate 1,174 of NZ_DATFZD010000103.1, forward strand.
ACTCGCCGCTCGCTGCCGACGCCGTAACGGCCTCGCCCTATTTGGGTTTCGGTTCGCTGCGGCCGCTGCTGGAGACCGCGGCCGCGCACGACCGAGGGGTGTTCGTGCTGGCGGCAACCTCCAACCCGGAGGGCGCGACTGTGCAGCGTGCCCGCTTCGATGACCGCACGGTGGCCCAGCAGATCGTCGACCAGGCAGCTGTCATCAACCGGACCAATGACCAGATACATCCGGGAGAGCCCGGATCGGTCGGCGTGGTCATCGGAGCGACGGTCTTCCAGCCGCCCGATGTCAGCGCGCTGGGCGGACCGGTGCTGGTGCCCGGTATCGGCGCCCAGGGCGGGCGGCCCAGTGCGCTGAGCGGTCTGGGTGGGGCGGTTCCCGGTCAGCTACTGCCCGCGGTGTCGCGCGAGGTGTTGCGGGCGGGTCCCGACGTCTCGGCGCTGCGGACGGCCGGTGAGCGGATGCGGGACGCGGTCGCCTACCTAGCCGGCTAGCGGCGATCGAAGAGCCGCTATGGGGGCGCAGCGCAACTACTACTCGGTGTAGTTCATGGTGTTTTGGCGGCCGAAATGACACGAAAACCGGTCGACCACCCGCTGCGAACAGTGCTGCGCCTGCCCGGCGACACGCGCGACACGCCGCGACATACGTAATCGGCGCAGTTTCTGCTTTCCGAGCGGTGCCCGGGTGGCCGGCGCGACGCGTCCTGGACAAACCACGATCCGGCCGGAGCGGAGAGAAACTGCTGGTGAGAGCCGCTTTCTTGAGCGCGAACCGGTCCGTCCGGGACAGCGGCTTGGCCCCCGCCGACAGCGACTTGAGATACCCCTCCACGACGCCACACGCTGGGCCTTTATGGCCTCAACCAGGGGGGCGGGTTAGATTTCGTCAGGCAGCGTGGGTACGGTCGTCTGCGCTGGCTGGACTACCCAGCCGAGACAAACAAAGATCGATAGCTGTCGATAAGTGATTGAGACGGAGGAATCGTGGCTCTTCCCCAGTTGACCGACGAGCAGCGCGCGGCCGCGTTGGAGAAGGCTGCCGCCGCACGTCGAGCGCGAGCCGAGCTCAAGGATCGGCTGAAGCGCGGCGGCACCAATCTCAAGCAGGTGCTGAAGGACGCTGAGACCGACGAGGTCTTGGGCAAGATGAAGGTTTCTGCGCTACTGGAGGCGTTGCCGAAGGTTGGCAAAGTCAAGGCGCAGGAGATCATGACTGAGCTCGAAATCGCCCCGACCCGCCGGCTGCGTGGGCTTGGCGATCGTCAGCGCAAGGCATTGCTGGAAAAGTTCGACTTCTCCTAGGCAGCGCCAGGAGAGTCGGTGAGCGCCGACGGGGGACCGGACGGTGGCCGCGACGCACGTCTTGAGGCACAAGCCGCAGGACGCGTGGTGGTGCTGTCCGGTCCATCCGCGGTAGGAAAGTCGACGCTGGTCCGTTGCCTGCGGGAGCGGATTCCCGATCTGCATTTCAGCGTTTCGGCGACGACCCGGGCACCGCGTCCGGGCGAAGTCGACGGCGTCGACTACTACTTCGTCACCCCGGCCCGCTTCCAACAACTGATCGACGAAGGCGCCCTGCTGGAATGGGCTGAGATTCACAGCGGCCTGCACCGGTCCGGCACCCTGGCCGGGCCAGTCCGCGACGCCACGGCCGCCGGGCACCCGGTGCTCATCGAGGTCGATTTGGCCGGCGCCCGAGCCGTCAAGCAGGCGATGCCGGAAGCCATCAGCGTGTTCCTGGCGCCGCCGAGCTGGGAAGCCTTGGAGGCCCGACTGATCGGCCGGGGGACCGAGACACCCGAGGTGATTGAACGCCGTCTCGCCACCGCCCGTACGGAATTGGCGGCTCAGGACGACTTCGACGAGGTAGTCGTGAACAGTCAATTGGAGTCTGCGTGCGCAGAATTGGTATCCTTGCTGGTGGAACAAGCGCCGGGTACGGCGTGATCCGCCATCAGACTCGATTCATCATTAGTCGCAGACCGTTCTACGCCACCAGGAGAAAGTCTTACGTGAGTACCTCGCATACCGACGGGTCACTAGCCGCCGTCCCCGACCAGTTCGATCCGGCATCGGGTGGGATAGGCGCCTATGACACGCCGTTGGGCATCACCAACCCGCCCATCGACGAGTTGCTCGAGCGCGTTTCCAGCAAGTACGCCCTGGTGATCTACGCGGCGAAGCGCGCTCGGCAGATCAACGATTACTACAACCAGCTCGGCGAAGGGATCCTCGAATACGTCGGCCCGTTGGTCGAGCCGGGGCTTCAGGAGAAGCCACTGTCGATCGCCATGCGTGAGATCCACGGCGACCTGCTCGAGCACACCGAAGGCGAGTAGCCGGATCGCGGCGGGCTTGTCATGAGCCTCTCGGGTGAGAAGCGGATGGACGCCAAGCGGATCATCGTCGGCGTCTCCGGGGGTATCGCCGCCTATAAGGCCTGCACCGTTGTTCGCCAACTCGCCGAGGCGGGTCATCAGGTCCGCGTCATCCCCACCGAATCCGCGTTGCGCTTCGTCGGCGCCGCCACCTTCGAGGCGCTGTCCGGTGAGCCGGTCCAGACCGGTGTCTTCGAAGACGTTCCGCAGGTGCCCCACGTTGCCATCGGCCAGGGGGCCGATCTCGTCGTTGTCGCGCCTGCCACCGCCGACTTGCTGGCCCGGGCGGTGCACGGTCGCGCTGACGATCTGCTGACCGCGACGCTGCTCACCGCGCGATGCCCGGTCCTGTTCGCACCGGCGATGCACACCGAGATGTGGCAGCATCCGGCCACCGTCGACAACGTGACCACGCTGCGACGCCGCGGCGCTGTGGTGCTGGAACCCGCATCTGGGCGGCTGACCGGTGCGGACAGCGGCGCGGGCCGGCTACCCGAGGCGGAGGAGATCGTCACGTTTGCCCAGCTGCTGCTGGAACGGCATGACGCGATGCCCTACGACCTGGCCGGGGTCAAGGTACTGGTGACCGCCGGTGGCACCCGCGAGCCGATCGACCCGGTCCGCTTCATCGGCAACCGCAGCTCGGGCAAGCAGGGCTACGCGGTGGCGCGGGTCGCCGCCCAGCGCGGCGCCGAGGTCACCCTGATAGCCGGGCATACCGCCGGGCTGATCGATCCGGCCGGTGTCGAGGTGGTGCGGATAAGCTCGGCCCAACAGCTCGACGACGCGGTATCCAAGCACGCACCCGACTCCGATGTCCTGGTGATGGCTGCCGCAGTCGCGGACTTCCGGCCGGCACAGGTGGCGACGGCCAAGATCAAAAAAGGCGCTCAGGAACCGCCGACGATCGAGTTGGTCCGCAACGACGACGTGTTGGCCGGGGCGGTGCAGGCAAGGGCCGCCGGCCAGCTGCCCAACATGCGGGCCATCGTCGGCTTTGCAGCCGAGACCGGCGACGCCAACGGCGACGTGCTGTTCCATGCTCGCGCCAAGCTGCGCAGCAAGGGCTGCGACCTGCTGGTGGTGAACGCCGTCGGTGAGGGCAAGGCCTTCGAGGTGGACCACAACGACGGCTGGTTGCTGGCAGCCGACGGTACCGAGTCAGCGCTGCAGCACGGCTCGAAGACGCTGATGGCCAGTCGTATCGTGGATGCAATCGTTGCGTTCCTGCACGGGGGCGGTGGCTCCGCCACCTCGCACCCGTAACATCCAAGGCTGGCCGAAAGGGGCGGGCGGCTAAAGATATAATTTGCCTAACTAACAATCCAACTGTGATTTGGAAGGACGAGGGCGTGAGCGAAAACGGTCGTTTGTTCACCAGCGAATCGGTCACCGAGGGGCATCCCGACAAGATCTGTGACGCGATCAGCGACTCGGTCCTCGACGCGCTGCTGGCGGATGACCCGCACTCACGTGTCGCGGTCGAGACGCTGGTGACCACCGGACAGGTGCATGTGGTGGGCGAGGTGACGACGACCGCGAAAGAGGCGTTCGCCGACATCACCAACACGGTTCGCGCGCGCATCCTCGACATCGGCTACGACTCGTCGGACAAGGGCTTCGATGGCGCCTCGTGCGGGGTGAACATCGGCATCGGCGCCCAGTCGCCCGACATCGCTATGGGCGTCGACACCGCCCACGAGGCGCGCGTCGAGGGTGCCGCGGATCCGCTGGACTCGCAGGGGGCCGGCGACCAGGGTCTGATGTTCGGCTACGCGATCAACGACACCCCCGAGCTGATGCCGCTGCCGATCGCGCTGGCGCACCGGCTGGCGCGGCGGTTGACCGAGGTCCGCAAGAACGGCGTGCTGCCCTACCTGCGTCCGGACGGCAAGACGCAGGTCACCATCGAGTACGAGGACGACGTCCCGGTCCGGCTGGACACCGTGGTTGTGTCCACCCAGCACGCGGCGGACATCGACTTGGATAAGACGCTGGATCCCGACATCAGGGAACACGTGCTCAAGACGGTGCTCGCGGACCTGGCGCACGACACGCTGGACTCGTCGTCGACCCGGGTGCTGGTGAACCCAACCGGCAAGTTCGTCCTCGGCGGTCCGATGGGAGACGCGGGGCTGACCGGCCGCAAGATCATCGTCGACACCTACGGCGGCTGGGCCCGCCACGGCGGCGGCGCCTTCTCCGGCAAGGATCCGTCCAAGGTGGACCGTTCCGCGGCGTACGCGATGCGCTGGGTGGCCAAGAACATCGTCGCCGCCGGGCTGGCGGAGCGGGTCGAGGTGCAGGTGGCCTACGCGATCGGCAAGGCCGCCCCGGTGGGCCTGTTCATCGAGACCTTCGGCACCGCGACCGTCGATCCGGTCAAGATCGAGAAAATTGTGCCTGAGGTGTTCGATCTGCGGCCCGGCGCGATCATCCGCGACCTGGATCTGCTGCGTCCGATTTACGCGCAGACCGCCGCTTACGGGCACTTCGGTCGCACCGACATCGACCTGCCCTGGGAGCAGCTCGACAAGGTCGACGACCTCAAACGCGCCATCTAGTTTTCGTTTCGGGCGACCGGACGCAAAAGCCTGCTACCGGAATTGGGGCTTTTGCGTCCGCTGGCGCATCTGGATCGCGATACATTGACAAGCATGGTTGTCACGTCTCACAGCGGCTCGTTGGCGGATGTGCGTGCAGCCCGGCGGCTGTTTTACGCCAGGTTTGAGCCTTCGCTACTGCTCTATGTGGCGTGGGCGGCCGGCTTCGCCTTCTGCTGTGGGTCGAAGTCGTTACTGGTAATGCTGGTCGGCGCAGCCGCTCTTCCGGCCGCGTCGCTGGCGGCGACGTGGTGGCAATCTCGCCGGACGCGGTTCATCTGCCCGCGCCGAGTTCGCCTTTTCTCGCGTCGCGTTTTCTTTTTCACCAGCATGCTCAGCGTGTTAGGCGTGGTCGCCGTGTTGGCGACGGCCGGCTTGCTCGTGGTGGCGCTGTTGCATCACTGGGCCTGGCTCCCCGTAATCGCGCACCGCGGAACCCCGATGGCCTACTTGGTGCCTTTCGTCGTGTTCATCGTGCCGGTGCTGGCCGTGGTGATGCTGCCCTGGCACGTCGAGCCGTACGGCATCGATGCCCGTTCGATGCGGAAAACGCCCGACCAACCGGCGGCGGTAGACCCGGTGATCGAGCCCAGGCAGCAGATCATGGTGTGCGCGATGCTGGCCGGCGTCGACTCGATCGAGGCCGGATTCTTCGCCAAGACGTTGCGGCTCACCGATCAGGAATTCCGCCGACAGACAGCTGAACTTGTTGCGGCACAATATATTAACGTGCATCACCACAATGGCCGCTGGTGGTACGGCTTTACCGCGGTCGGCCGCGCGGCCTACCGCCGTCACCTGCGCGCCCTACAGCAGGTTTCGGGTGGCCAGCCAACCGAAGCTGTCGAAGGGTTTCACTAGCCGGTGAACCGGTAGTCGTCGAGGTCGAAACGCCGGCTACGCCAGTACGCCTCAAACGTGGTTGCGGGCCGCAGCCCCGCATCCCCGTTCTTGTCGAAGTAGTAGCTGTTGGCCCGCTGGCAGCTGTCCTGCCAGAACACCTGGCGGTGCCGGCGGCTCATGACCTCGGCGAAGTAGCGAGCGTTGGCCTCCTCGGTGACCTCAACGCGGGTGGAGTTGCGCTGACGGGCCCGCTTCAGGCAGCGCAGCATGTGGTGCGTCTGCGCCTCGATCAGCGCGAAGTACGACGACCCGACGTAGCCGTACGGGCCCATCACGCTGAACAGATTGGGAAAGCCGGGAACGCTGACGCCCTGATAGGCCTGAATCCGGTGCGCATCCCAGAACTTGGTCAGCAGCAGGCCGCCACTGCCGGTGACCGCAAAGGTCGGCATGCTGTCGGAGTCCAACACGTGGAAACCGGTGGCCAGCACCAGCACATCGATGTCATGGCTGATGCCGTCAGTGCTGGCCACCGCCGACGGCGTGACTTTTTCGATCGGCGCGGTCGCCAGCTCCACGTTGTCGCGATTGAACGTCGACAGATACGTGTTGTGGAAGCCGGGCCGCTTGCAGCCGATTGCGTACTGCGGGGTCAATTGCTTGCGCACCGCGGGATCGCGGACCTGGCGGCGCAGATAGGCCCGGCCGACCCACTCCATCCACCGAGCCAGCGGGTACACCGTGAAGTACTGCGCCGGAAGGGGAAAGGTCACCTCGACGTAGGTCTGGCTGATCAGCCGCTGCAGTGTCTTCGTGCCGGGTAGGCGCATCGCCCAGTGCGCCAGTTTGGGCAGCGGCACGTCGAACTTCGGGAAACACCAGATCGGTGTGCGCTGAAATACCTTGAGCTCTTTGACAATCGGCGCGATCTCGGGGATCAGCTGCACGGCCGAGGCGCCGGTGCCGATCACGGCGACCCGCTTGCCGGACAGATCCTGGTTGTGATCCCAGCGGGCGGTGTGCATCACGACACCGCCGAAGGAGTCGACGCCGTCGATGTCGGGCAGCTTGGGCACGGTGAGCACACCGCTGGCGTTGATCAGGAATCGCGCGGTGACCTCTCCGCCCGGATCGGTGTGCACCCGCCACAGCGACCGCTCGTCGTCGAACTCCACGGCGAGAACGTTGGTGTTGAACCGAATCTTCGGCCGGATCCCGTACTTGTTGGCGCAGTAGTCGGCGTAGGCCTTCAACTCGTTGCCCCGCGCGTAGGTCCGCGACCAGTCCGGCCGCTGCTCGAAGGAGAACTGGTAAGAAAACGACGGAATGTCCACGGCGATACCGGGATAGGTGTTCCAGTACCACGTGCCGCCGACGTCGTCGCCGGCCTCGACGATCAGGTAGTCGTCGAATCCTGCTTCATCGAGCTTGATGCCGGCACCGATGCCCGAGAACCCGGCGCCCACGATGAGGGTGTGGTGGTCGGGAGAATCGCCGTTCACGGTGCAGACGGTATCGCGCCGGGCTTACTGATGCAGGGCCGCCTTCAGGGCCGCGAGCCCACGGTTCGTCGCCTCGGCGGCCGCCGGTATGAGCAACGCGAAGCTGACGTAGCCGTGCACCATGGTGGCCTCGTTGCTCAGTTCGGCGGGCACACCCGCGGCGTTGAGCAGTTCGGCGTAGTGCGAACCCTCGTCGCGCAGCGGATCATGCTCGGCGGTGCCGATAAAGGCCGGCGCCAGGCCGCTGAAGTCGCTCGCGTTGGCCGGGGCCATGGTGGCCGGCAGCGCGGTCGGGTCGGTGATGTCGACGCCCGGGATGTACCAGGTCAGGAACGCGTCGATGACGTCGCGGTTCAGGATCGGCGCGTCCGCGTTCTCGGTGAACGACGGCAGCGACAGGTTCGCGGCGGTGGTCGGATACCACAGCAGCTGGAAAGCCAGCCTGGGTCCGCCGTTATCGCGCGCTAGGTGCGCCATGACCGCCGCCAGGTTGGCGCCGGCCGAATCACCGGCAACGGCAATCCGATTCGGGTCGCCGCCGAGCGCGGCGGCGTGCTCGGCGGCCCAGTGCAGGGCCGCCCAACAGTCGTCCACCCCGGCCGGGAACGGGTGTTCCGGGGCGAGCCGGTAGTCGACGGACACCACGATCGCCTCGGCGCCGACGGCGTGCGCGCGAGCGACCGGGTCGTGGGTGTCCAGATCGCCGAGCGCGAAACCCCCGCCGTGGTAGAAGACGACGACCGGGAGGTCGGTCTGCTGGTCGCCTGGCGGCCAGTAGATCCGGACGGGGATGTCGGCGTGGTCGCCGTGGCTGATGATCAGGTTCTCGATGCGCAGGTCGGGCAGCATTTCCGGGGGCGCCTTCAGCTGGCGCAGTTTCGCGCGTGCCACCTCGACGCCGTCGTCGGCGGTGAACGTCAGCGGGAACGCGTCGAGAATTACCCTCAGCGTCGAGTCGATCTGCGGTCGGGCGGTGGTCGGCTCCGTCATGAGCCCACCTTACGTACCGGTTAATGCAAGGCGGCACGCAGTGCTGCCAGCCCGCGGTCGAGCCCGGCCGTCGCTGCGGGCACCACCCCGGCGTAGCCGACGTAGCCGTGCACCAGCGTCTCGGCGTTGTCCACCTCGACGGGAACGCCAGCCGCGGCGAGTAGTTCGCCGTAGCGAATCCCGTCGTCGCGCAGCGGGTCGTGTCCGGCGACGGCGATGTAGGCGGCCGGCAGCCCGGCCAGGCTCTCGGCCCGTCCCGGCGCCATCCCGGGTGGGGGATCGGATAGGTCGATTTCGCCTGCGTACCAACGGGAAAACGCGGCGATCGCATCGCGGCCGAGGACGGCCGCGTCGGCGTTCTCGGTGAACGACGGCAACGACGGATCCCACATGGTGGAGGGATACCACAACAGCTGGAAGCGAATCGGTGGCCCGACGTTGTCGCGGGCGCGCTGCGCGATCACCGCGGAGATGGTGCCGCCTGCCGAGTCGCCGGCCACCGCCAGCCGTCCGCCGTCGGCGTCGAGCTCGCTGCCCTGCTCGGCCACCCATTGCGTTGCGGCCCAAGCATCGTCGACCGCAGCGGGGTAGGGGTGCTCGGGCGCCAACCGGTATTCGACGGACACCACCACGGCATCGGCGCCGACCGCGTGCTGGCGGCAGATGCCGTCATGGGTGTCGAGGTCGCCGGCGATGAAGCCGCCGCCGTGGAAAAATACCACCACCGGCGGGGCGACGTGATCGGTTGGCGGCCAATAGATTCGGATGTTGATCGGGCCAGCCGGCCCGTCGATGCTGCGTTTCTCGACGCGCAGTTCCGGATAGAACTCGCGCCGCGGCAGATCCCGCAGCCGCCGGCGAGCCGCGTCGACTCCTTCGGCAGCGGATAACCGGAATGGCACCGCATCCAGTACCTTCTGCAGAATGGGGTCGATGGCGGGACCAGGGTCGTCGACGGTGGGCATGGAGACACCGTACGCACCCCGGATCGTAGTCGGTGCCTGGGTGGCCGCCGGTTGGGCCGGCGTCGCCTACGGGGTGTTTCTGACCGTGACCGCCTTGCGTTCACCGCCCGGTGCTGAGCTGACCGGACAATGGGCAATCCAGCCCGCGTTCAAGGCATCGATGGCTCTGCTGTTGGCGTTCGCGGCGGCGGCGCATCCGATTGTCCGTGAGCGGCGCTGGCTGATGCCGGCGTTGGTTTTCTCCGCAGCCGGCGACGCGCTGCTGGCCATCCCATCGTGGACGCCGTCCTTCGTGCTCGGACTGGGGGCCTTTCTGCTGGCGCACCTGTGCTTTCTTGGTGCGCTGGTCCCACTGGCGAGGACGTCGGCTCGGTCGCGGCCGCGCCTGGTCGCCGTCGCTGCGATCTGCCTGGCGTGCACGGCCCTGCTGGTGTGGTTCTGGCCAAACCTGGGGCACGACGGGTTGACCATTCCCGTCACCCTCTACATGGTCGTGCTGGGCGCCATGGTGTGTGCGGCGCTGCTGGCGCGCCTGCCCACGATCTGGACCGCGGTCGGCGCGGTGTGCTTCGCGGGGTCGGACGCGATGATCGGAATCGGCCGGTTCGTGCTGGGCAGCGAGGTGCTGGCGGTGCCGATCTGGTGGGCCTACGCGGCGGCGCAGATCTTGATCACCGCCGGCTTCTTCTTCGGTCGGGTGTCGGCGAACTCTGCTACACCTGGCGAGTGACCACGCGGACCAGGCAGGCCGCCGCATTCGAACCGATTGCGCGGGTGCTGCCGATGTTGTCGGTGCCGCATCTGGATCGCGAATTCGACTATCTGGTGGCCGCGGAGCAATCCGACGACGCCCAGCCCGGGGTGCGGGTGCGGCTCCGATTCCACGGCAGGCTGGTTGACGGTTTCATCCTGGAGCGCCGCACCGACACCGATCACGTCGGCAAGCTGGCCTGGCTCGACCGCGTCGTGTCCGCCGAAGCGGTGCTCACCCCGGAGATCCGGCGGCTGGTCGATGCCGTGGCGGCGCGCTACGCCGGCACCCGCGCCGACGTGCTGCGGCTGGCGGTGCCGCCGCGGCACGCCAAGGTGGAACGCGAAACCTCAACGCCGCCAAAGCTTCCCGTCGTCGCCGACGTCGACCGGGCGGGCTGGGAGATATACGGTCGCGGCGGACAGTTCCTGACCGCGCTGGGCGAGTCGCGGGCCGCTCGCGCGGTATGGCAGGTGCTGCCGGGTGACGTATGGGCGGACCGATTCGCTGAGGCCGCCGCGCAGGCGGTGCGGACGGGTCGCGGGGTGTTGGCGATCGTGCCGGATCAGCGGGACGTGGACGCGATGAGGCGCGCCGCGACGACGCTGCTCGACGAGTCCGCGGTGGTGGCGTTGTCGGCAGGTCTGGGCCCATCCGCGCGATACCGGCGCTGGCTGGCCGCGCTGCGGGGCAGCGCACGGCTGGTGATCGGCACCCGCAGCGCGGTGTTCGCGCCGGTGAGCGATCTGGGGCTGGTGATGGTGTGGGACGACGGCGACGACACGCTGGCCGAGCCGCGGGCACCGTATCCGCATGCCCGGTAGGTGGCGATGCTGCGCGCCCACCAGATGCGGTGTGCGGCGCTGATCGGCGGCTACGCCCGCACCGCCGAAGCTCACGCGCTGGCGCGCAGCGGATGGGCGCAGGACATCGTCGCCGCGCGGCCGGTGGTGCGTGCCCGCAGCCCACGGGTGGTGGCGCTCGACGACGGTGGATATGCCCAGGAGCGGGATCCGGCAGCCCGCTCCGCGCGGCTGCCGTCCGTCGCGCTGCGCGCCGCGCGCTCGGCGTTAGAGGCGGGCGCGCCGGTGCTGGTGCAGGTGCCGCGGCGCGGTTACGTCCCGTCGCTGGCCTGCGGGCGCTGCCGGGCGATCGCCCGCTGCCGGCAATGCACCGGCCCGCTGTCCTTGGACGACCGCGACGGGTCGGGTCCGGTGTGCCGGTGGTGCGGCCGTTCGGACGCCGCGCTGCGGTGTGCCCGCTGCGGGTCGGATGCGGTGCGCGCTGTCGTCGTAGGGGCGCGGCGCACCGCCGAAGAGCTGGGCCGGGCGTTTCCGGGGACGACGGTCATCACCTCGGCCGGCGAAGCCGTGGTGTCCGAGGTCGACGGTCGCCCGGCGCTGGTGGTCGCCACGCCCGGCGCGGAACCGCCCGCTTCTGGCGGGTACGGGGCGGCGCTGCTGTTGGACAGTTGGGCGCTGCTGGGCCGTCAGGATCTGCGTGC
>NZ_DATFZD010000104.1:0-3774 GCF_035314665.1 Mycobacterium sp.
CGCTCGACGAGCTGCACGCCAGTCTTAGCGCCGAGCTCGCTGCCGCTGACCTGCGCTCTCCGGTGCTGCTGGAGATGGGGCTGATCGCCCGGCTGCTGGAGCGACTCGGCGATCACGCGGTCGAGGTCGCCCGCCAAATCGAGGCTCTCGAGCGCCCTGGACACACACCAAGTCAGCCCGCCCCCGCAGAATGAACCAGCGAACGGACGCCAGCGCGACCATCTTTCGGTGAGAACGATCCGGCGCGCTCCATGACGTCGATACTGCTGACACCCAGCAAGCACGCCGCCTCGGGCGCAGACACCGCCGAGCAGAGTTCACTGCCGCTTCGCGCGCTCGGATACGGTTGTCCGGCCGGAAGCTGATCGTTGCGCAGCCTCGGTCAAGAAACGGCGAAGTCGTCGCGGTTCAGAGGAATGAGCGGATGAACTCCAGGACCTCGTCGGCTTGGGCGAAGCCGCCGAGGTGACTCTGGCCCGGAAGCAAGATGAGCTCGGCGTCCGGTAGGCGCGAGACCGCCTCTTGCGCGGCGGCCAGGGGCACCAGAGGGTCGGCGTCACCGTGCCACCACCGCACCGGCACCTTCACGTCGGCCAACCGGAAACCCCAGTCCCGCCCGAACAGCCGGGCATCGTCGATCATGGCCTGGCAGCGGCCCCTGATGGCGAGAACGATGTCATCGACGAACATGCCCTCGATTTCCGGGTCGGCGAAGACCCGTTGGTCGCCCTCGGGCGAAATGCCGGAGTAGGCCCGATAGCCGTAATGCGCGAAGGGGATGAGGGGCGCCAGCAGCCCGGTGCTCAGCGCCGCCAATGGCCGACGCAGCTCCGACAGCATCGGGGCGAAGCGGCGGGCAAGGTCGGCGATGCTGCCGGCGATGGTCTCGGGGCCGACCGACGGGACGGTGCCGCCAAGCACGGCCACTCCGGCCACGCGAGCGGCCAGCGGGGGCACCGCGCCGCAGGCCAGGGCGTAGGGGCCGCCGCCGGAAAGGCCCACGACGCCCAGCCGCTGGGCGCCCAGCGCGTCGGCCACATGTGCCATGTCGGTGGCCCAGTCGGTCACCGCGGCGTAGGGGTGAGGATCGGACAGACCCGAGCCCGGCCGCTCCACCACGACAACGCGCAGGCCGAGCTTGTTGGCGGCGCGCCGACCGAGCAGCGGGAATTGGCGCCGGGCGCCCGGCGTGCCGTGGAACCACAGCACCACCGCGCCTGAGGGGTCGCCGTACTCGGCGTAGCCAATCCGGCGACCCTCGGGGAGGTAGAAACGGCCTTCCGCGCGCGGCTTTTCGACGCGCGGTACGCGGAAGGGGTGTCGGAGAGGGTTGCTGGGTTTCATCTGTTCTCGGAAAAGAGTAGGCGACCAGGCTCGCGAGGATCGCCGAAACGTCGAGCACCTGACGCCCGCGTCAACCGACGATCGGAAAGTGACGCTTGGCGGCCGTATCAGCGTTTGCGTCGTACCCGTGAGGCAAGCCCCGACTGCACCAGCGCATCGTCGATGAATCGCTGCACCGGCCGCGAGCTGAAGAACCCGGTGTGGCCGCCCTGATACCAGCGGATCTCGGGTCTGCCCCAGTGCTCCCAGAGCCGGGTGACCTGGTCGCGTGGGTGCACCAACCCGCCGGCGAAGCCGGCGTAGATGCTCCCAAAGATTCAAGGTGTTCGAGGGTGAGGCAACCGTCGACGTCGGCGTCGACGACGATCACGTGAGCGAGGTCGGCCCCGGCCGCCTTAACAGCGGGCAGTGCGTTCGACGCCCCGGCCGACAGACGATCTTAGCGTCCAAATGTTGGTTGCACGGATGACATTTCAGATCCCGATCGGCGGGTTCGGCGACGCTGCGCAGCTGGCCGACTGGGTGCTGTTCATGCTTTCGGACGCGGCGGACTTCTTATGTGGGAGCGTCGTTTTCGTCGATGGTGGGTCGGACGTCTACTTCCGCGCTGACGATTGGCCGAGGCCTGTGCCAGCGTATCGACTGTTGTCTTACCTCAAGCGGTTCAGAGGCTACTCCGCGTCGGCCTGAGAGATCTTCGACAATCGTGTCGCGTAGATCTCGGCCAGGAATTGCTCGACGGCGACTGCGGCGTGCGCCGCGCGGGCCGAGCCGAGGATGTCGAAAGCGTGCTGGGCAAACGGCAGTTCGGCGTACACGACGGGCTGCCTGCTGACTTGCCGCAGGCGCGCGACGAAGCCACGCGCCTGCTCGACGGGAACCAGCGAGTCGTTGCGTCCGTGCAATACGAAGAAGGGGGGAGCGTCGGTGGATACGTGGTTCACTGGTGACGCGGCGATATATGACTGCAGGTTCGTCAAGTGCGGTTGTTTGACAACCAGTCGCTCGAGCAGCGGCAGCATCATCGGATGCATCGCGTCCTCGAAACGGGTGAAGTCATAGACGCCGTAGAACGGCACGGCCGCCTGTACCCGGGTGTCGGCGTCTTCGAATCCCGGCTGGAACTGCGGATTATTGGGCGTCAGCGCCGCCAGCGACGACAGGTGGCCGCCGGCCGAACCACCGGTAATGGCGATGAAGTCGGGATCGCCGCCGTACCCGGGGATGTGCGCCTTGACCCACGCGAGGGCGCGCTTGACGTCGATAATGTGATCGGGCCAGGTGTTGCGCGGGCTATGCCGGTAGTTGATCGCCACGCAGATCCAGCCCAGCTCCGCGAGGTGGCTCATCAACGGATGGGCCTGTCCGCGTTTGTTTCCCGTCGTCCAGGCACCGCCGGGGATCTGGAAGAGCACCGGCGCCTTTCCGGTCGGATCCAGATCGCGACGCCGCCAGATATCTAGGTGGTTAGCGCTGCCGTAGTCGCCGTAGCTGATGTTCGAGTCGTGGGCGTAGTCGCGGTAGATCCGCAGCATTCGCAGCGGTCCCGGCGTTTTGGCGGTGCCACCGCCGGCCGGCCGGCGCCACAGACCCGCGGCGTCGGTGTTGCGAGAGGTTCCCAGGCCGCTGTCCAAAGCCGCAGCCAGCGGGACATTGGCCTGGTGGCCCGCGCGACTGAAGTTCAGCAAGCCCAGCGCCGAGATGCCCGCTACCAGCCATGCGACCGCCCGCACTGGTCGGGTCAGTCGGCGGGCTGTCAACGCCAGGCCGCCGAGCTGGCTGATCAGTGTCTGCAGGGGCAACTCGGTGACAACCAGGCCGAACGCCCACGAAAACAGCGAGGGGTATCCGTTGCGCGCCAACGGCCGATAGGCGTTGAGCGTGGAAGCGGCGGTCACTGCCGTTACTGCCAACGACCCTATTTGCCGGATGACGTCGATGATTCGAGCTGTCCGCATGCGGTCACCTTACGAGGCGATCAAGCCGTGGGGACGGCGACCAGTGATCTCACGGCTCGAACGTCTGAGAACTTTTGCCGTTGGATTTAAGAGCTTGCAGCAGGGCACGTTCCCTGGTGAGTCGTAGTTCGGTGAGGAACGCTTGTAGCGGCGCGGTGTCGCGAGCGGTGCGTCGTGCGTCGACGATGGCCAGAGCGCGTCCGGTCCCAATCTGGACCTGGTAGTCGGCCTGGTCGGGGTGCTGTAGTTGGGTCGCGCCGACGGCAGTCTCCACGTTCCAGCCGGTGCCGGTGTCACACAGCACCGCGACGGCGTCGAGGTCGAAGGTTCGCCGGATCGAATCGACGGCCTCGCTGAGGTCGCGAGGTGAAGTCATGGCACCGGCGGCGAGCCGGGCGAGGTTGCGCGCCTCGGCGTTGGCGTGCGCGCTACGGACCCCTTGGCGGGTGAGCACGTCGACCAAGCCTCCGAC
>NZ_DATFZD010000105.1:0-11120 GCF_035314665.1 Mycobacterium sp.
CTGGTGCGGCGCTGATCGGCCATGAAGGCGACGAATACCTCGGCAAAGTCAAAATCAAGGTCGGGCCCGTCACCAGTGAATTCAGCGGCAAGGTGCGTTTCGTCGAGCAAGACCGCGACCAGCACCGCGCAGTCATCGACGGCAAGGGCAAGGAGGCGCGCGGGACCGGCAACGCGGCCGCCACGGTGACCGCCCAGCTGCACGAGGACGCGGGTCGCACGAATGTCAGCGTCGACACCGACCTGAAGATCGTCGGCAAGCTTGCTCAGTTCGGCAGCGCAATGCTGCAACAGGTGTCGGAGAAGCTGCTGGGCCAGTTCGTGGAATCCCTGGAAGCCAAACTGACCGCCGAGAATGCCGGCAGCACACAGGGTTCGACCGACGGGGCCGAGGGAGCCAGCGCCGAGGAGTCGATCCCGGCCTGGCCGGCAAATCCGGTCCCGGGCACCCGCCAAGACGCCGCTCCCGAGCCGGAGCCCATCGATCTGCTGCAGCTCGCAGGTAGCGGCCAGCTCATGAAGTACGGCTCGGCGGCGGTGGCGCTGCTCGCCGGGCTGGTGCTGATCTGGGTGCTGCGTCGGAGAGGTTAGCCGCTCGTGAGCACCCCGTTGCTGTTGCGTGGCGTCGATCTGGCGGCGTTCGCGGCGGCGTTGGCAGCGCGCCTGCGGAACGCGGGAGTCTCGGTGTCCGCCAGCGGCCAAGGCGGTTTCGTGCAGGCGCTCCAGCACTTGGCACCGCAAACCACGGTGGCGCTGTACTGGGCCGCCAGGCTCACCCTCGTCAACCGGATGGAAGACCTCGGTGCCTTCGACGCGGTGCTACGAGAGGTCTTCGGGAGTGTTCAACCCGGCGACACACGAAGCCCGGAGTCAGTCCTGCCAATCGCCGGGCCCAAGACACCCGCAGCGCCCGCCGCGGGGATCGTGCAGCCCGCGGCCAGCCAATCTGCCGATGCGCGCGTCGCAAAACTGCCGTGGGTCACCCGGACCGCGCCCGACCGGGACGGCGGAGCGGATGGAGGCATCCTCCTGCCAGACCTGCTGCCCAGCCGCATCGCCGCATTGGCCGACGAACCGTTCGACCAGTTCGACCCCGAAGATCTGCGCCTGATCGGTTCGTGGCTGGAGGCGTCGGTTCAGGCTTGGCCCCGGCGCCGCAGCCTGCGACTCGAATCCAGCCCGCACGGCAAGAGGATCGACCTGCGGGCGACGATGAACGCGTCACGCAGGACCGGCTGGGAAACGGTAACGCTGGCGCGAACGCGGCCGCGGCGCCGGCCCCGGCGGGTCGTCCTGGTCTGCGACGTCAGCCGCTCCATGCAGCCATACGCCGCGATCTATCTGCATTTGATGCGGGCGACGGTGCTGCGCCGGGCCGGTGTTCGCCCCGAGGTGTTCGCGTTCTCGACGTCGCTGACCCGGCTCACCCCGGTGCTATCCCACCGCTCGGCCGAGGTGGCGCTGGAACGGGCCAACGAGAAGGTCACCGACCGGTACGGCGGCACGTTCATCGGCCGCAGCATCGCTGCCCTGCTGGCCCCGCCGCACGGCAGCGTGTTGCGCGGCGCGGTGGTGATCATCGCGTCAGACGGCTGGGACAGCGATCCGCCCCACGTGCTCGAGCATGCGCTGGCCAGGGTGCGGCGGCGCGCCGAGTTGCTGGTCTGGCTCAACCCGCGCGCCGCGCACGATGAATTCCAGCCACTTGCCGGTTCGATGGCGGCGGCCCTGCCTTATTGCGATCTGTTCCTGCCGGCGCACTCGCTGACCGGCCTGCGCCAGCTGTTTGTGGCCCTGGCTAGTCGCGCATCGCGGCGATGAGCTGTTCGGCGGTGAGGGGCATCGAGCGCACCCGGACGCCGAGCGCGTCGTAAACCGCGTTGGCGATCGCGGCGGCCGTCGGGCCTTGTGCGCACTCGCCGACTCCCAGCGGTGGATTGCCTTGTCCGGCAACGAATTCGACCTCGATTGCGGGCACCTCGGAGAACCGCAGGATCGGGTAGGTCTCCCAGGTGTCGCTCGTGACATTCAATCGATCGAAGCGCACCCGCTCCTTGAGCGCCCAACTGGTGGCCTGGATGGCACCGCCCTCGATCTGATTGACCGCACCATTGGGATTGATGACCAGACCGGCGTCCACAGCGACGACGAGCCGTCGCACCTGGACCTCGTTGATCGCCTCGACCTCGGCGACGACAGCGCAGTAGGCGGATGAGTTCTTGTATCGCGCATAGCCGATCCCGTGTCCAACCGCTTCCCGTGACGTCCATTCCGCCCAAGCGGCCCCCGACGCCGCGGTCTGCAGGACTGCCTGCGCGCGCGGGTCCGACAAATGGGCCAAACGGAATTCGAGGGGATCGCGGTCCGCGGCCGAGGCGAGTTCGTCCATGAACGACTCAGCTGCAAAGACATTGAGAAAGGCGCCCAGCGAACGCAGCGCCGAGGTCCGCAGCGGCATCTCAGTCAACAGGTGGTTGGTGACCAAGTAGGCGGGAAAGTCATAGGACGGCAGGGCATTTCGCCCGGCACCACCACCTCGTTCGAGCGGCGGCTCGCCGCCTGAACGGATCGGCTCGCCACCGGAGCGGTGGCTTGCCGCCAACAACGCATTCGTCGGTGTTGTCCCGGGGCGGCCCATATAGCTGCCGCTCCATATCTCATGGCGCCAGGACAGCACGCTGCCGTCTTCAGTGGAGTCGGCGGCTATCTCGACCACCGCCGCGGGGCCGAACGGCGCCCATGCCAATTCGTCAGCGCGTGACCAGACCACCTGTACAGGGCGTCCGGGCACGGCTTGCGCCAGCAGCGCGGCATCCATGGCGGCATCGTCGGCGCCGTTGTGCCCATAGCATCCCGCTCCCTCGACGTGGCGCACCAATACCCGATCGTGCGCGACGTCAAGTGCTGCGGCCAATTCACGCCGCAGCACATGGACGCCTTGGCTGTGAGACCACACTTCGAGGCGGCCGTCCCCGTGCGCCAGCGCGGCCGCGGCCGACGGACCGATCGAGGCATGCGCCAAATAGGGCCGGTGGTATCGCGCCGAGTGCGACCGCGTCGCCTGGGTAGGCGTCGACTTTTCTTTGGAGGCGAGTACCGAGGTGTCGGCTTCGGCCGACACAAGAAATCCGGGAAGGTCGTTCTCGTCCGGCAGGGTCGGCCGCTCGTCCCAGCTGGCGTCGCCGCGTAGCCGCTCAGCGGCGCGTAGCGCGACTTCTTCGCGCTCGGCCACTACTCCGAGGAAATCGCCGTCACGCACGACAGTGATCACACCTGGCAGCGCTTGGGTCGGTCCGGTATCGAAGTCGCGCAGCCTCGCGCCGCGCGAGGGCGGGCGAACGATCCGCCCGTACACCTGCCCATCCAGGACGAAGTCGTGCAGGTAGCGCGGTCGCCCGGTCAGTTTGTCGGGTAGGTCCAGCCGGGCAACGTTGGTACCGACGACCTGGTAGTCCGACTCTGCCTTGGATGGCGCGTCGCCGGTGGCCGGCCGATTCAGCAGCGAGTCATCGGCCAATTCCCAATAGCTCGTGGCTGAATCGTCCGGACCGTTTATCTGACCGTCCGCAACTTCCAACTCGTCGGTCGTCGCGGCGAGCTTGGCTGCGGCGACGGCAAGATAGAGCGCCCGTGCTTCGGCGCACACCTGTCGCAGCGCCGCGCCTGAGTTCTGAATCGACAAGCTGCCGGCGGTGAAGCCTTCGTCAGGGCTAAGGTCGGTCGCCGCGGCAATCATCTGCACGCGCGTGACGTTCACATCAAGTTCCTCTGCGACGATCTGCGCCAGTGCCGTCAACACGCCCTGGCCCAGCTCGACCTTGCCCGAGCGGACCTCGACGATGCCGTCTGACCTGATCCGAATCCAGTGGCCCAGGACCGGATTGGCAGCCAGCGACAGCGGCAAGTCAGCGCTGGCCATCGGCTGACCTCGCCAACTCTGCCGCAGCGCTTAGCACTGCTCGAACCACACGGTTATGCGAACCGCAACGACATAGGTTGGGATCCAGGGCGGTGCGGACCTCGGCTTCCGTCGGCTCAGGGTTGTCAGCCAACAGTGCCGCGGCCGCCACCACGATGCCCGACATGCAATACCCGCATTGGGCTGCTTGGCCGGCGATGAGAGCGCGCGCCACGGGGTGGGGCTCTCCGTCGGTGCCCAATCCCTCAACGGTGCGAATCGACTTGTCGGCTACCGACCACAACGGAGCATCGCAGGAGTAGATGGGACGGCCGTCGGCAAGCACGAAACACGCTCCGCACAAACCCAACCCACAGCCGAAGCGCGTCGCCTTCAAATCCAGGTCGTTTCGCAATACGTACAGCAGCGGGGTGTCGTCCGCGGCGCGAACCTCGCGCCGGTGCCCGTTCACGGTTAGCCATCGAGCGATCGAGTTCTCGCCTTCTCCCATGACTCCAGCGTCCTCCGGTCGCGGCATCACCGTTTAGGTGATGCACCCGATAGATCCTCGAGGCTGATCACCACTCTCACAAACCCGAACGCCTTGGACGGGTCGTGGGCCGGGCGGAGCTCGAGCAGCTGCGTCATCAACTCGGAATGCATCCGCTGCCAAGCGGATCGCATGTCAGCAATCTAGGCCAAGCGGAACCGCAGACGCGGAAATATTTACGGTTCTTGACCGCATTAACTCCTGGGAATCAGCTGTAAACCCGTAGTCGCAGGTATCGCGCCGGTCGCCCACATCGACCCGGCCGTCCGGCGCCTACGCTTTGGGGATGGGAACCAAGGCCGCGAAACAAGTCGACTTCGAACGCCTGGCCGCCGCATTGGGCGAGTACCGATTTGCTTACCTCGTCACCGTCGATGACGACTACCGTGTGCACACCGTGACCGTCGAACCCGAGCTACACGATGGCGTGCTGGACGTCGGGCTGATCGGTGGCCGAACCCGAAAAAACGTCGAAAGCCGCAGCGCGGTAACGCTGTTGTGGCCACCGAGCGAGCCGGCAGGCTATTCGCTCATCGTTGATGGCCGCGCCGAAGTGGCCGAAGCGGCCGACGCCGATGACGACACCGCTGCGCTGCGGGTGGTGCCGACACGCGCACTGCTGCACCGCAATGCCGACCCGAACACACCCGGGTCCGCGAAGGGCTGCCTGCACGACTGCGTGGTGTTCTCGAAGCGTTAAGCGAAGTTCGGGCCGCTTCACAGCCGTGAAATACCATTTCACGACCTCGCCGCGGCCCTGGACGCGGTGATAGGCCGAGTTGATGCCGGCGTAACCGCCGTTACGAGCGCCGAAACAAGCCCGCGCCACCATGGAATCCGATCGCCGCGGGGCGTGAGCGGGTGAGACGTAGGACACTCGCCGTCATCCGTGCGGATGCTGGCCAGCCGCGCTGCGGCCGAATTCCGATATGGTGAGTTGAATTCGGACTCTCAATTCAGAGCGGTGGCTGTCGATGCATTACAACCCTCCGCCGAACTGGCCTAAGCCCCCTGAGGGTTGGGTGCCGCCACCTGGCTGGTCGCCGGATCCAGCATGGCCGCCGCCTCCGACAGGCTGGCGACTCTGGGTCGAAGAAGATGCCCCGGACGCCCAGGGAGCGAAGGCTGCGCTGAGCCGACTCGAACGCACCGGCGACGACGTGGAGTACTTCGGCGATGACCGCGCGTGGTCCGAGGACTCCGGACGATCGCCGGCAGTTGACCAGCTGGATGCCTCAGCGACCGCGTCGCCTCCGCGGCCGACCGAGCTTGCGCCCGAGGATCTTTCGGTGCACCATCTCGGGCATCACGCCAGCATCCGGTGGGACGAGCAGAAGTACCTTATCGGCACGGTCGTCTCTGTAGCCGCGGATTCGACGGCGATCAACGTGACAATCGCCGGAGTCGAAACGCCAGTCTCCTTTCCGCGCGACCAGGCGCCCGACGGCCCCGCCAAACCCCTTCTGCACGTGTGGATTTGAGCTCCTGTCGGGAGTCGCACGAGACTAGGTGTTGCGGAACGGCTAGGTTTAGCCGGATAGTCAAATATTTCGTCGGCCCTCGTAGCTCAGGGGATAGAGCACGGCTCTCCTAAAGCCGGTGTCGCAGGTTCGAATCCTGCCGGGGGCACTCAAGAAATGCCTGGTCAGAGCATGTTTCGGGGCCGGTTCAGGCAGGCTTGGCCCTATCCGGTCCCTATCCTCTGGCATTCGCTGTCACCCGTTGTCGCCCGGCTGGCCGGTGCCGAGCTTTTGCTGGTACGTCCCTTTAGCTCTCGTGCAGCACAGGGAGGTCGCGGGCCTTCTTCTCAGCTTCGGCTCTACGCCTTGTCAGGTCGGCGTGGAAAGCGTTGTGCTTGTTGTCCTGCAGATTGAGCGGTAAGTAGAGGGTGTCGATCAACTCCTTTTCCAGCACCCACGGCTGGGGGTGAACCACCCATGAAACCGAGTACAAGTTTGCGCGCGACGAGCCTACCTGGTTGACGCTAAAGAAGCGGATGCGGGATTCAGTATTGACAGGTGACGTTGAATTCAAAAGCTGATTTGCACAAGATTTCAGGTATTGGTTGCAAGGGATCGGCCCCGAGACATAGGCGCGTCGTAGCATCCCAGTAATGGGAGCAACGCGGGAGGTAAACAGATGAGAGCGATCATCACAGCGGGGAACAGCCGCCATGCGGTGGTGCCCCTCTACCAGAGCGCCCCAACTGAAGATGAGCGGGCTGTGCGGGCGCTGATGGTCGAATTACCAACGGTTTTCGGACATCGCCTTCGCCATCCGCTGAACCTTCGCCTGATCGAGCGGCTCGAATGCAAGATGGCTGGCGTAGACCCGGGCCGTCGCCGGGTCGACCAGCTCGGCGGTCCAGTTGTCGGTCACAGCCATCCGGCAGTGCCGCAGAATACCTTCCCAGGATGGTCGTCGCTACCTCCACAGTGCGGCATCCCGCCTGGCTCGGTGACTCGCATGTGGTTTTTGCATGCGGGTGCCAGATTCGGCTTTCGCATGCCATTCGGCCATTCCATGAGACCGGCGAACACACCGAAAGCGCCGGGGCGATCCTCGGCTTCGACGGCCTCGATCTCGCCGCGCTGCTCATTGAGCACACCGAGGACGATGCGCTCGTCAGTACCGGCGGCGCTGAACTTCGCTCTAGCGCGCTCTCAGGGGTCGGAAAGCCACCATCCTGTACGCACGCCGGTCGGTCGAATCAGAGCGGGTGCCGCGCTATCCAGAATCGGACGGCACAGCCGGATCTAGGGTCAGGTTCCAGTCCGGTCTGGTCATTGTTTGCCAATACGTCCGATGTAGGTGAAGAATGCGATGTACGGTTTTTGGATGGCCTCGCCGCTGGCGAAGCGTACCGTCATGAAGTTCTGGTATGCCTACGTGGGGATGCTCAATTCGGCTCGTCCCTCGATCACCATCGAAGGAAAGCGCCTGGCTGTCTCGCCCCACGTCTGCAAGCCACTGGAGAACGAGTACGCCGTCGCCGACTACTGCCGTCCCGGCGACCGGGTGCTCGACCTCGGCTGCGGCAGCGGCGTGCTCGCCGTGTTCGCCGCAGACAAGGCGCGTGAGGTGGTGGCGGTCGACATCAGTCCTCCTGCGATCGAGGACACCATGGAGAACTGCCGCCGCCTTGGCCTGACCAACGTCACGGTCAAGCGGAGCGACATGTTCTCCAACGTGGACGGCAAGTTCGATATCGTCCTCACCAACCCGCCTTATATTTCCCTGGAGCTCGAGAGCGAGGAGCAGCAGTGGGCCACCTCGGTTCGCTTCCTGCCCGCCCTTTTCAGCCAGGTGGGCGACCACCTGGTCGACGGTGGGCGTCTCCTCCTCATATTTCCCCTGTGGTACCGCAAGCGGCTGGAGAAGCTCGCCGCCGTGCACGGGCTGGAGCTTTTGGAGGTGAAGCGCACGCCGCCGAGATCTCTCGCCCTGCGTCTGCTCAGACTGGCCTATATGCAGGTAGCCTCGCGGCCGGCCTTCTACCTGTTCCGCGTGAAGCCGGGCCTCGCCTGAAGCCGCCTTCAAGGTGGTCTGCGTGAGCCCTGGGCGCGATCAGCCCGAAGGTCCACCCCAGACACGCTCGCTACCACGATTTGCAGTGGGCGAGAACGATATCCGGTTGGGCAGGCGGGTCAGGTCGACCAGGCGGGTGCTGCGAACCGTTCGCGGCGTAAGGCCGCAGGCGTCGAGGACGTGGGAAAGGTAGGCCGCAGACGCAGGTTCGCGTCCGGTCTTGGTGACTTTGGTGACGATGACGTGCGGATTGCGCGTGTGCTGGGATTGGCGGTGCGCCAGGCATCTCGTCAAGACCGCCCAACTGGCGGGGTCCAACGGCACCGTGTGAGGACGACCGTCGAGGCGGATGGTGCATTCCCGGTGGTCGATGGTGTCGCAGCGCAGCAGCTGCAGTTCCCGGCTGGAGGCGCCATGCAGAAGCGCGAGGATCCCGACGAGCGCTTCATGGGGATGGACCGTGGGATCGGTGGTCCAGCGGCGAAACAGTAGGCGTTGCTGGTCTTTGGTGAGCGTTCTGCCGCGAAATCCCTTGGGCTGCTTGCGGTCCAGGCTGCGGGTCGGGTCGATGAGCACGAGACGGCGGGTGCGGGCGAACCGGAAGAACTGACGCAATACCGTTAGTCGGCGCGGGCGGTTGTTGGGTTGGAGGTTAAGGAATTCCTCGATGTCACCGACATCGAATGTCGACCAATCCCGTTTTCCTCGTTCGTGTTTGAGAAACAGCGCGAGATCACGCAGGGTGGCCAACGCGACGTCGATGGTTCGGTCGCTACGCGGCAGCGTTCCGGCCCTGCGAGCCCGCGCTCGGGCGGTCAACAGCGATTCGGCGAACGAGGCCACCGCCGGCCGCAGCGTCGCAGGGACGGCGTCAATGCGGCGCTTGCGCCGCCCCGCGGCGAGTTGCTCGGCGTGATCGGTGGCCATGGCTAGGCCCCGCTCGGTGAAGAACGACTCCAGCGACCTGGCCAGGGGGCCCAACGAGCGGCCAGGCCTGCGGGCGCGGTCGAGCAGTGCCGGCGGATGATTGGGTTGCTCGTCGATGAGCAGCCGGCCCAGAGTCGTGATCACGTTGCACGCTCGCCCCGGCGAATACACCTCGGCTACATGGGCGATGAATTCGTCCAACCAGGCCGGTGGGTCTTCGAGCCGTGCGGCGAGGTGCTCGCCCTGCACGAACGGCCGCTGCGGATGCCGCTGCCAGCATCGCGAGCACATGCCGCGGCCCTCGTGGCGGCGCAGCTCGCCGCACACCTGGCAGATTCTCGGTGGATCCTTCGGTGGGCCCGGGTGTGAACACGACCCGCACCATCCGGTCTCGGCACGCAG
Source organism: Mycobacterium sp. (assembly GCF_035314665.1). Classification (GTDB taxonomy): domain Bacteria; phylum Actinomycetota; class Actinomycetes; order Mycobacteriales; family Mycobacteriaceae; genus Mycobacterium. Next base: position 9,305 of record NZ_DATFZD010000105.1, read on the forward strand.
ATAGCCGGGTCTGCCGCAATGCGGGCAGCACTGCTGCCGGGCGAGCAGATCGGCTCGGCGACGGCACGTCTTGCACAACGTGGAATTGGCCCGGCGGACGGGATGACCGCATTCGAAGCATCGCCGGGAACACAGCACGCATCGACCGGTCTCAGCCACCAGCATCCGATCGCGGCCGCAGTCCGGGCAAGGCTGCTTGGCATCGCGCTCACGCTGCCGCTGCACACAGCGGCAACACAGCTCACGGCCGATGATGCCAACCGGCGCCCCACACGCCGTGCAGTCGCGTTGCCGTTTCCCCATCGGGTTCAACCGCTTTCGGGCTCGCCGGCTACATCGGCGGCATCGACCGGCCCCGCTGGTTCGCGGTCTTCTTCGTCTCGACTGGCACCGGTCGAGACGGTGTGAGGGGCTGCTCGACCGGTGTGGTGTCGACCTCGAGCAGGTCGTTGGGGGTGCATTCCAGGGCGGTGCACAACGCGATCAGCGTCGTGAGCTTGACTTGGCTGGGCTCCTTGGTCAACAACGCCGACACCGACGCCGCCGACATCTCCACCCCCGCTTTCTCGGCCAGCAACCGGCGCAGCTCGCTGCCGGTCCACACTTCCCGCTGCGCCGCGGCCATCCGCAGCCGCCAACGAATCTTCATGCCAAACCGTCCTCTCCGCTCAGCTCCACCAGCGTCGAAGTGACCGCTCGGCGATAGGCGTCCTCGATGAACGTCGCGGACGGACGCACATACCGCATTGTCGAACTGACCGTCCAATGCCCCAGAAGCTGTTGAATGGCAACAAGATCCACTCCTCGCTCATAGTTGTGGGTCGCGCAGGCCCGCCGCAGGGCATGGGGACTGAACCGCTCGGTCACCGGGCGGCCTTCCAACTGCATCAGATACCGCAGCCGGTTACGGATAGTCCCACGATGCAGCGCGCCGCCGGACTCGTCGGCGAACAGCACCGGCGAGTCCGGGAACTTCGGACGGACATCGGTGAGAAACCAGCGCAGCACCAAGTCCAAGCCATCGAGCATCGGCACCCACCGCGGGCGCGGGCCAGAGGTGTGAGCTCCCTTACCGAACCGCACATGCAGCTTGCCGAACGGGCCGCGCCCGAAATGCACGTCGGGGACCTCCAGCAGCGCGGCCTCCTCGGACCGCAACCCGCCGTGATACAGCGCCCGGAACAAGGCGTAATCGCGTGCCGCCGGAGCGTACTTCCGCGCCGTCGCGATCCGGGACTTCATGAACTCGAAGAACTCCGCCACCCGCTCCGGCGTCGGCGGCGGCAGCAACGCCGGTGAATCGTCGCCGACGTGACGGGAGGCGTTGAACTCGTCGACCGGACACACCAACCGAACCCCGAACGACACCTCGATCTCGGCTGCCTTGCGGACCTGCAGAAACCGATGGAACCCCTTGAAGATCTGGACATACGGCCGCCGCGTCGACGCCGCCCGACCCGCGACGGCCAGGTCGCCGACGGCTCGGTCGACGTCCTCGGCGGTGACCTCCCACGCTGGGCGCCCCAACGCCGCCAGCGTCCGCTCCAGCAGCCCGATGTCATTGTCGATTGTGACCTGGCTGAAACCCCCAGCCCGCCACGACGCGATGAACGCGTCCACGCACTCCCGTTGGAACACAGCCAGATCCGAAGCGACCGGTCCGACCGGCACAGCCCCACCGGGAATCAGTCGCAGCCCGCTCGCCACCGGCACACCTTCTTCCCACCTAAACCATTTAGGCAGCACCTAACATAGCCCGGTCACGCCTGAAAGATCGGTACGACACGCAGACGGGCGGAAAGCCCAGCTAACAGCA
>NZ_DATFZD010000106.1:0-32341 GCF_035314665.1 Mycobacterium sp.
ACCGTCGATGTGAAGGATTTCGCCGGTGATCTCGGCATTCACTCGGTCTGCTCGGCGAGCGTAGTCGATGGCCAGTGAGCGGGCGACCAGTCCCCCTCTGGGTCCGTGGTTTGCCCCACCTCGATCAGATGACCGTCGGGATCGCGAATGTAGCAACGGATCTCGTACTGGTGCTGTTTCGGCGGCGTCAGGAATTGAGCACCCCGGGCGCTCCATTCGGCGTACACGGCCTCGATGTCTGCGACTCGGATATTGAGGAAGCTGCTGACCCGGTCGGGATCGCGGGGCGTCTCCAGGCTGACCGACGGCTTGTCATCGGTCGGGCCTCCACCGACATTGATGATGATAAAGCTGTTGGCTAGTGCGACGTATGTCACCGCGTCACCCCCCTCGCCGGAGAAGACCACCCTGCCGCCGAGTACTTCGGTATAGAAGCGCCGAGAACGCTCGACATCGTCCGAGACGATGAAGTGGGCCAGCACAATTCCCTCTGGGGGCGGTGGGAGCTCGGCCATCTGGTATCCCCACTGGTTGGGTCTCACACCCCGCTGACGACGGGGTGTGCAGCCGATGCTATCAACATCGCGCCGGTCGAGGCGCACACAATCCTCAAGCAGAACCCCGTCCACACCGCTTCCAAGCACGCGCTGCTCGGCCTGACACCAAGGCGACGGTATCGGATTACGCCCAGCACGGGATCCGGATCGACACGGTCTCGGCCGGCGTGATCCGCACGCCCCTGACCATGGCCGAGGGACAAACGGACGTGACCGAGCTACCACCACCAACAACCCCTAAAACCATTGCCGCAACATAGGAGCATCTGATAATCAAGTTGGAACGCCGACCCGGCGCTGAGAGCTATTTGCCGAGCTGACCAACGAGTTATTGGACAGTTCTCGGCACTTGTCGCAGCGAAGTGCGGTTCGACCGTCGATGGCAACAGGAGTGGCACGAGGTCGAATCCGCGCTGGTCCGGTTAGAGGCCCGTCTACGTAGTCTGCTAGCGCAGGAAGGCAGTTGAGTCAAGCGAACGCCAACGTTGTTTGAACGCGGCACGACCCCTGGATCTGAGATGGGAGCTAGAGCAGCCAGCGCGTTCGCGACCACTGGCTCGGTGGCCAATGTCAGGTGTAACCCATCCGTTGCCGCAGCTCGGGACCGTGATGGTGACCGTCGTTGGCAGGTAGTCCCGGCTTGAAGTCGGAGGGTACCAGCAGCCTTCCGATGGCTTTTTCGAGGCACCGAAAGCACACCCTTCCATCGATGCCGGAACCGAAACCGGAACTCGCCCATATTTCGTCGGTGACCATATACAGATCGTTGTCGGGGCTTTTGCAGCGGCTGCATCGCATGTCCAGCAGGGCGTGGTTCCATTCGTACGGATGCAGCGCGCTGTTGTCCCACTCGAACTCTCGCCAGCCGTGCGCTCCGTGAACCCGTACAAGTGCCGCGCCTGTTTCGTCTCGGTACTCATCCTCGAGGTTCTCGATCACGTGCTCGACATCGCTCAGCGTGTCCAGTGCCTCGCCCCAATCACCATCGATCTGGTCGTCGTAACCGGAGACAGTGAGTACCCAGAGGATAAGAACGCCGTCTTCTGGCTGGTACTCGAATTCCGTCACCGTCTCAGCGTAGCTACGACGACCGACCCAACCGGGCCGGCGTTGAGGTGCTGCCTCATACGTCACAGTGACGCATGTGCGGCTACTAGTTCGGCACGATCGTCCGTCGTCGATTCGCCGGAAGCTGGGCCAGGTAGCCCAAAAGGACCGCGTGCCCATTGGCTGAGTGCACTCTGCGGTGACCCGTCTCAGTCAGTGGAGGCATCCGTCGCCGTTTATTCGCCGCCAATGACCGGGAATCGACCGGAATGGACGGGCCCTCGCCGGATACGTTGGCGGCCGAAAAGTATTGTTACGCAGGCGAAGACGGGTACAATCGGGCATCGTCGGGAAAGGCCAGTAGCAAATCCGTTGGTCGCGGGTTCGAGCCCTGCCCGCCCGAGCGGCCTCGCTGTATGAGCTCGGCTGATTCTTGACAGTTACTTCGGCTGATCCTTGACGCTCATTCCATAAGGGAGGCGGTGCTGCTGGAGCTGCCTCGCACCCGGCCGTATTGGGGCCGCGCCGGCCGGTGCCAAAAACTGACTGAATTTCATCATTCACCTCACGGATAACCGTTAGCGTTGGATGAACGGCAGGGCTTCGCCAGGTTGGGCGGTTTGCCGGGCCGGCGACACTGAGCTCAGGACTTGACATGCGCAGCGGGCCTGTGACTTTTGAACTTGGAGGCACGTGATGACCGCCAGCACGGGGGGCAACCGTGAAACCCACACAGCTCCCGAGCGTCGGCTGTCCTCCCTGGATACGTTGCCCAGGGTTGGAATCCGGGACTTGGCGCGTGACCACGGCCGGTTCTTCCGGCCTGGGAGGCAACGCTCGCCATTGTGGGGCCTGGGCGACCGCTTCCTGATCGATGTTCATATGGGTCCGAAGGTAGTCATCACCTCGTCCCCTCAGGACGCCAAAGCGGTCTTCGCCGACCGGGACGGCGCGCTCTCTTTCGGCGAGATGCTGCGCCGCTTTACGCCCCATGAGCCGCTGTTCGGCAGCGACGCGTACATCTTCCGTGAGGGCGAGGCTCACCTGACGGAGCGCCGCAAGATCGCGCCGCCGTTACACGGCAAGGTGCTCAAGTCTTACGAGCGCGCGATGGTTGACATCGTGCTCCGGAGGTTGCCGGACTATCCGCTCGGCAAGCCTGTCAGGTTCAGCACCATCGGCGGACAGCTCGCGCTCGACGTCATGATGACGGTGATCTTCGGCGTCTCGAAGCCCGAGCGGATGCGGCGCTTGGAGCGCGCGATGCTCGCCTACGGCGCGGTTGCGGAGAGCCCAAGCTTCCTCGGCGTCGGCATGCTGTCGACGGCGCTACGCGGCCGCTGGGCGGCCATCCCGCGGTTAGCGCGCACCGCCGCCGCGGTCGACGCGATCGTCCTCGAGGAGATCGCCGAGCGCCGGCGTACGGGATCACGCAGCGACGACTGCCTGACCATCTATCTGGAGCTCAACGAGCAGGAGGACGAGCCCCACGACGACGCATTCCTGGCGCGCTCGATGCGCGGGCTGATGCTGGCCGGCTACGCGGCCACGACGGTCACTCTCGGCTGGTTTGCCGACCTGCTTGTCCACCACTCCGACGCGCTCGCAGCACTCGAGCAGAGCCTGGCCCGCGGCGAGGAGGGTTACCTCGACGCGGCCATCGCTGAGACGTTGCGGCTGCGCCCGGCGTTGCCGTTCACCGGCCGCCGCGCGCTAGCGGCCTTCAACCTCAACGGGCTGCTCGTCCCCCGCGGCGCGTTCATCATGATTGCGATCATGGCGCTGCACGAGCGCGCCGACCTTTATCCTGACCCGCTCGCGTTTCGGCCCGAACGATTTCTGAGCTCGCGACCGCAGGCCTACACCTGGGTGCCGTTCGGCGGCGGTGCGCACTACTGCCTTGGCGCGGAGTTCGCGCTGTTCGAGGCGCGCGTGCTGTTGCGGACCCTGTTCCAGCACCGTCGGCTCCGCGCGGCCGACGGTCGCCGCGGCGGTCGCTCTAGCCGCAAACACCCATTACCGGTGCCGGCTGGCGGGGCCCCAGTCGTGCTGACCGCGCGCGACTGAACCGGTGAGCCGCCAGGTGAAGTTGCTCAGCTAATCGAGCTGCTGCCTCGCGCAGCGCACCAGTCTCCCCGGTTGCCATTTTCGCCCGATTCAGGCACTCCGGCCGGGCGGCAAGGGCCGAAATGCCCTTCCGGGCAATGGTGTGCCAGAGGTAGTGGCGGTTCGCACAACGGTTAACTGCAACGCCTCTTTGGGTCACCGGATGGGAGGCCACTAGTAACCCGGTCATGGTGAGCCTGGCGAGTCGTGGCGAATCAGGCTCGCCGGCATTTCTGTGGCGAGCGTGGGTATCGGCTCGCATCCCAGACGCGGTGCATAAACCAAGCGCTGCTGCTGGCGTCAAGATAAAGTGACGAGAACCCACAGCTCAAGATCAGGTGACGAGATGCCAGAGGACACGGCGTTCACGGCACGAACTCTGCTGGACCTTGTGCGGCACGGAGCAGAGCGTTATCGAGACAAGGTTGCATTTGACTATTGTCGCTATTCCCCCGCCGGGGAAGAGCATAGCCGGTTGACCTATCACGAACTGGACATCAAGGCTCGGGCAATCGCGTCGACTTTGCAACGACAGGGCGCTGCGGGCGAACGTGTACTGGTCCTCTGCCCCTCGGGCCTGGACTTTGTCGCCGGCTTCTTCGGATGTATCTATGCCGGAGCCACCGCGGTACCGGTGCACCCGCCGGTGCGCAGCCGGGTAATCGGCCGCGTCGCGTCGATTGTCGCGGATACCCAAGCGCGTTTTGCGCTGACCACCGCCGAGTCGCAGTCGGAGCTCAAGGCCGTGGTGGACGAGTTGCCCGGTGGGGATCGCCTGCAGTGGCGTGCCGCGGACGCCGTCCTCCCAGCCGCCGCAGCGGAGTGGGTTGAGCCAGACGTCGACCCGAGCGCAACCGCCTTCTTGCAGTACACCTCGGGCTCGACGAGCTCGCCCAGAGGCGTCGTGGTGACGCACGGCAACCTACTCCACAACCTGGAGGCCATCCGGGGGGCATGCAGCGACCACGACATCGGCGTGTTCTGGCTGCCGCTCCATCACGATATGGGTCTCATCGGTGGTGTCCTCGAAACGCTTTACCTGGGAGGCACGTCCTTCCTCATGCCGCCGGAGGCTTTCATCGAGCGCCCGATGCGTTGGCTGGATGCTATTTCCCGACACGGCGCCACGATCACCGCCGCGCCGAACTTCGCCTACGAGCTTTGCATCGAACACAGCAGCGCGGAGGAACGCGCGGCGCTCGATCTGTCGAACTGGTCGACGGCCTTGTGTGGCGCGGAGCCGGTGCGTGTGGCGACCCTCCAGCGGTTCACCAACGCCTTCGCCGTGGCTGGCTTTCGGCCGGAGACGTTCCATCCGGTGTATGGGCTGGCCGAGGCGACCTTGCTGGTGTCGGGTGGGTCCGATTCCACCGTGCCGGTGGTGCGACACGTGGACGCCATCGCGCTGCGCGAGCACCGCGTGCTGGAGGTTGCGCCCCAACACCCTGCCGCGACGCCGTTCGTCGGCTGCGGTCGGGTACAGCACGGCCAGGAGATCGTCATCGTGGACCCCGCGGCGCGGCGGCCGAGCCGGGCCGGCGAGGTCGGGGAGATTTGGCTCGCCGGGGGAAGCGTCGCGCGGGGCTATTGGCGCAGGCCGGCCGAGACGGAGGAGACATTCTCGGCGTTCCTCTCAGAGACCGGGCGCGGACCGTTCCTGCGCACAGGGGACCTGGGTTTTCAACTGGAAGACGAATTGTTCGTCACCGGACGGCTGAAGGATCTCATCATCATCCGTGGCCGTAACTACTACCCCGAAGACATCGAGGCCACGGTGCAGGACAGCCATCCGGCGCTGCTGCGCGGCCGCGGGGCGGCCTTCTCGGTCACGCCGGCATCGGGCGGCGCCGAACAGCTGATCGTCGTGCAGGAGGTTGACCGCAGTCGGATCGCTGAGGCCGACGTCAGCGAGGTCATCGCCGCAATCCGGACCGCGATCACCGCGCAGCATGAGATCCAGGCGCACGCCGTCCTTTTGGTGGAGCCGCTACGGATCCCCACCACGTCGAGTGGCAAGATCCGGCGCAGCAGGTGCCGGCAGCGGTTCCTCGACGGCGCCCTCGCGCTGTTCGCCGAGTGGCGCCAGCCTCCTGCAAGCGATTCCCAGCCGGTCGCACCGCCTGACAACGCGGCACCGGGGCGCGCCGGGCAGCTCGCGGAGGAAATCGCGGCTTGGTTCGTCTCGCAGCTTTCTTCCGAGCTCGGCCTCTTACCGACGGAGATCGAGACCACCGTGCCGTTCGCCCATTACGGTCTTGACTCGGTCCATGCCATCCGGCTGACCGCCGCGCTGCAAGGCTGGCTGGGACGCGAGCTCTCGCCCACACTCGCGTACGAGTACCCGACGATCGACCTCATTTCCAAATTTTTGGCCGAGGACGCACCCGCCGACGGACGCACCGCCGCACCGAACGGGATCAACGTCGACGCGCGCGCCGAAAGCGCGGATGAGCCGATCGCCATCGTTGGCATCGGCTGCCGGTTTCCGGGTGCCGACGGGCCGGCGGCCTTCTGGCGGCTGCTTTCCAACGGCGTGGACGCCATCACCGAGATATCGCCGGACCGCTGGGGCGCGGACGCCTTCTACCGCCCGGATGTGACCACCACGGCAACGCGTTGGGGTGGGTTCCTCGATCAGGTGGACCAGTTCGACCCGGAGTTTTTCGGCATCTCGCCGAGAGAGTCGGTGCGAATGGACCCGCAGCAACGTCTGCTGCTGGAGGTGGCGTGGGAGGCGTTGGAAGACGCCGGGCAGGTGCCGAAGCGGCTCGAGGGCAGCCGGACCGGGGTGTTCATCGGCATCTCCACAAACGAGTACGGGCCCCTCCAGTTTGGCCGGCTTGCGCTTGTCGACGCCTACACCGGCACCGGAAACGCATTGAGCATCGCCGCCAACCGGCTCTCATACGTCCTCGACTTCCGCGGACCAAGTATGGCGATCGACACCGCCTGCTCGTCGTCGTTGCTCGCCATCCACCTGGCATGCCGCAGCCTGCGCGAGGGCGACTGCACGCTCGCCCTCGCTGGCGGCGCGAACATCATCCTGTCGCCGGCGCTGTCTATAAACTTCAGCAAGGCCGGGGTGATGGCAGCCGACGGCCGCTGCAAGACTTTCGACGCCCGGGCTGACGGATACGTGCGGGGCGAAGGCGCCGCGATCGTCGTGCTTAAGCCGTTGAGTCAGGCGTTGGCCGACGGTGACCCGATCTACGCGGTGATCCGTGGCAGCGCGACCAACCAAGACGGTCGGACCAACGGGTTGATGGCCCCCAGCCGGCAGTCGCAGGAGGCCGTGTTGGCCGAGGCCTACCGGCGGGCGGATCTGTCGCCAGGTGTGGTCGAGTACGTCGAAGCGCACGGCTCGGGCACGTCCCTGGGCGACACGATCGAGGCGAAAGCGCTCGGTACGGTTCTGGCGGAGGGCCGCGCGCCGGGCAGCCGGTGCCTGGTCGGTTCGGTCAAGACCAACATCGGCCACCTGGAGGCGGCGGCCGGGGTGGCCGGGCTCATCAAAGTAGCGCTGGCGCTTCGCCACCGGATGATTCCGCCGAGCCTGAACTTCACCGTGCCCAACCCGCACATCCCATTCGACAGCCTGCCATTGCGCGTCGCGGAGAGCCTCACTCCGTGGCCGGAGAACGGCGGCCGAGCGGTCGCGGGAGTCAGCGCGTTCGGCTTCGGCGGCGTCAACGCACACGTCGTGCTGACCGAGGCTCCGCCGGTTCGGCTGACGCAGCCGGCGGACGACACGGTGGAGGATCGCGTGGAGCTCCTTCCGGTGTCCGCCCGGTCCCCCGAGGCCTTGGCCGCACTTGCGGGCCGCTACGAGGAGGCGCTTGCGGCCGGGATGCCGCTTACCGATCTTTGTTACACAGCGGGCGCGCGGCGCGGCCACCACGATCATCGGTTGGCCGTGGTCGGCGGCTCGCCCGCGGAGTTGTCAGAGTCTCTCGCCGCGTACCGGCAGGGAGTGCCTCACCCCGGACTCTCCTCCGGACATTGCCGTCCCGGCCCACGACCGGGCGTGGTCTTCGTCTTCTCCGGCCAGGGCTCGCAGTGGTTCGGCATGGGACAGCGGTTGTATGCGCAGGAGCCGGTGTTTCGGCATGCGCTGGCGATGTGCGACCGCGCCATGCGCCCGCACCTGGACGGATCCGTACTCACCGAACTTCTGGCCGACCATGGCGATTCCTGGCTGAGCGACATCGGCATGGTCCAGCCCGCGATCTTCGCGGTCCAGGTTGCGCTGGCCGCACTGTGGCGGTCATGGGGGGTCGAGCCAGAGGCCGTGGTAGGCCACAGCCTGGGTGAGGTGGCGGCGGCACACGTCGCGGGCGCTCTGAGCTTGGAAGATGCGGCACAGGTCATCTGCGGGCGGGCTCGGCTGCTCCGGCGGCCGTCTTGCCGCGGGGCCATGGTGGCCGCGGAGCTCTCCCTTGCGGAAGCGCAGGAGCTCATCGCCGGCCGGCAGAATCGGGTCGCCGTCGCGGCGATCAACAGCCATCGATCGATGGTGCTTTCCGGCGATCCCGCGGTGTTGACCGATCTCGTCACGGTGCTGCAGCAGCGCGGCCGATTCTGTCGCTGGGTGAATGTCGACGTGGCCTCCCATGGCCCGCAGATGGACCCGCTGCGCGCCGATCTGAAAAACGCGCTCGCCGGGCTGCGGCCTGCGGCTGCAGGGATACCCATGTACTCGACGGTGACCGGCGACGTGCTGGCCGACGGGGCGCTCGACGACGCCTACTGGGTGGAGAACCTCTGCTCGCCGGTGCGTTTTTCGGTGGCGGTGCGACGGCTGCTCGAGCTGGGCCGTGACACGTTCCTGGAGGTCAGCCCGCATCCGATCCTGCTGAGCGCGGTGCGAGAGGACGCGGAGGACAGTGGCCGCGCTTGCACCGTGCTGCCGTCGATGCGCCGTGATGACGGGGGACGCGCCACCGTGCTCGCGTCGCTCGGCACTCTCTACACCCGCGGGCAGCCCGTTGCATGGGAGCAGCTGCATCCCTGGGGTGGCCGATGCGTGGCGGCGCCCACCTACCCCTGGCAGCGCCATCGGTTCTGGCCGGACGCGACCACCGCGAGCGATGCGCCGGTAGGGCGGGCCGTGTCCGACCAGCTGCCCTGGCGTGGGCCGCTGCGCTCGTCCGTAGACCCGCAGACGGTGTTCTGTGAAATCGAGATCAGCACCGAGCTGATGCCGGTGCTGACGGACCATCGGGTCCACGGTTCAGTAGTCCTCCCGGCGGCGACTCTCCTCAAGTTTGTGTTGTCCGGGGCCGCGGCGGCCTTCGGTGCAGCGAGGCGTCTGCTCCGTGACGTCGTCTTCCACCGGTCGCTCGCGCTCGCCGACGCGCAGCAGCGCACGGTGCAGGTCGTACTCCGGGGGGATCCGCTGGGCACGGTCTTCTTCGAGTGCTACGCCCTGGATATCGGCACGCCGGGATCGTCGGGGTGGTCGCTGCTCGCAAGCGGCACCGTCGATACGGGTGAGCCGGACGCCGCCGACGGTGGACGGCATCTCCCCGAGGAAACCCTGAACTACTGTCCAGAGGCGATCCCCGGGCCGTCGTTCTATCGCCTCCTGGCAGAACACGGCCTCCAGTACGGGCCAGGCTTCCAGGCGGTGGAAGAGATCTGGCGCCGCGACGGGGAGGCGATCGCCCGGCTGACACCACCGGTGGCGGGCGGCTCCACAGCCGACGATGACGACTTCGACGCCCAAGTCCTGGATGCCTGCTTCCAGGTCCTGGCCGCGACGCTTCCCGCACGCATCGCCGCCGCCGGGCCGGCGCGCGATACATACCCGCCGGCGCGCGATACGTACCTGCCGGTGGGTGTGGCCGAACTGCGAAGTCAAGGGACTTCCCAGGGCGGGGCGTGGTGCCATGCGTTGCTGCGCCCGGCGCCCGACCCCGAGCCGGATACCGTCGAAGGTGACGTGTTCTTGCTACGCGAGGACGGGCAGGTGGTGCTGTCGGCCCGTGGGCTGCGTCTTCAGCGGGTCGCGGGGGACATGCCTGCGAAGGAAGCATCGGATCTGCACGACCGAATTTACGAGCTGCGGTGGCAGCTCGCGACACAAACCCCGCCGGACGACGCTTCGAGCCGGTCGGTCGAAGACGCTCAGAGCCGGTCGGTCGAAGCGGGAAGCTGGCTGATCTTCAGCGACGGCAGTGCCATCTCGGACACACTGCGGGATCACCTCGAGTGGCATTCTCAGACGTGCGTGCTGGTTGAGCCGGGCGTCGACTTCGAGCGCGTCGGACCGGACGGGTACCGCCTCGATCCGGCGCAGCCGCAGCACTTTCGCCGACTCTTAGAAGAAGCGTTCGGGGCCAATCGGCCACCCTGCCGTGGCGTAGCGCACTTGTGGAGCCTGCTGTCCGCAACGCCGGGGGAGACGTCGACCGACTCGCTGGAGTCGGCGCGGGTGCTGGGCACGTTGAGCGTGCTGCATCTCGCGCAGGCACTGACGCTGGTCGGCTGGCCGGACACTCCGCGCCTATGGCTGGTGACACGGGGGGCGCAGGTGGCCGACGCCGTCGTCGCGCCCGTGTCGATCGCTCAGGCGCCGTTGTGGGGGATGGGCCGCAGCATCGACCACGAGCACCCCGAGGTGCGCTGTTCGCGAGTCGACCTGTCGGCGGACGGAGGGCCCGAAGAGCTTCGGGCCCTGTTCGACGAGTTGTGGGCGGATGGCCCCGAGCATGACGTGGCCCTGCGTGGCAGCCTGCGCTACGTCGCGCGGCTCGCCCGCCATGACGACGCGGGTCACCCGGTACGCCCTCCCGCGCCGGCCCAGCCCCATGCGCAGGACCAGCCCCCCGCGCGCGGTACCGATGTGGCGTTCCGGATGGAGTATGCGGTGCCGGGCGTGCTCGACGATATTCGGGCCCAGGCCGCCACCCGGCGGGTGCCCGGGTCGGATGAGGTCGAGATCCGTGTGCATGCCGCGGGGCTCAACTTCATGGACGCGATGCGGGCCCTCGGCGTGTATCCCGGTCAGGTCGATGGGCCGGTGCGGGTGGGGATCGAATGCGCCGGCACAGTCACCGCCGTCGGCGACGGCGTTGACGGGTTTCGGGTGGGGGACGCCGTCGTCGCGTTGGCGATGGACGGCGTCGGCTCGTTCGTGACTACCCGTGCGTGCCTGGTGGCCGTGATGCCGGCGCAGCTGAGTTTCCAGGCAGCGGCCTCGCTACCGATCGCATACCTGACGGCCTACTACGCCCTTCATGAACAGGCACGGCTGCGCCGCGGGGAGCGCGTCCTCATCCATTCCGCGGCCGGCGGCGTCGGTCTTGCGGCGGTCGAGGTCGCCCGCTGGCTCGGCGCGACGGTGTATGCAACCGCTGGCACCCCGGAGAAGCGAGACCACCTGTACGCACTCGGCGTCGAGCACGTCTCGGACTCACGTTCCCTCGCGTTCGCCGATGAGGTACTCAGCGCTACCGGGGGCGAGGGCGTCGATGTCGTGCTCAATTCGTTGACGGGCGAGGCGATCGCCAAGGGCCTGACGGTCCTGAGGCCGTTTGGCCGCTTTCTGGAGATCGGTAAGCGCGACCTCTACGGGCACGGCCGGCTACGCCTGTGGCAGCTGCGGCACAACGCGTCGTACATGGTCATCGATCTGGCGCAACTTGTCGTCGATCGTCCCCATGATGTCGGCGCCCTGTTGCGCCGGATCGTGGCGTGCGTCGAGCAGGGCGCATTGCGCCCGCCGCCCGTGCGTACGTTCCCAGTTGGGGAGACCGCCGCAGCCGTTCGGTGCCTGGTGCAGGGCAAACAAATCGGCAAGGTCGTCGTGTCGCTGGACCAAGGCGTGCCACCAGTTGCCCACCCCGCCGAGCCCCCGGTCGGGTTCGAAGCCGAAGCCACGTATCTGATCACCGGCGGCCTTGGCGGGCTTGGCCGTGCCGTCGCCACGTGGATGGTCGACCAGGGCGCCCGGCATCTGGTGCTGATGGGGCGTGGCCCCGCCTCGAAGTCCGCGCAGGTGACGGTCGACGCGATGCGAGCGGCCGGCAGTGAGGTCATCGTCGCGCGCGGGGACGTCGCCAGGGCGGACCAGGTCGCGGCCGTGGTCGAGTCAATCCGCGCGTCAATGCCGCCGCTGCGTGGGGTCGTGCACGCGGCGGGAATCCTCGACGACGGTATCCTTGCGCGCCTCGACGAGCGACGCCTGCGCGACGTCATGGCGCCCAAGGTTGAGGGCGCCTGGAACCTGCACGCGCTGACCCGAGACGCGGCACTGGACTTCTTCGTGCTCTTCTCGTCGGCCGCGTCGGTGCTGGGTTCGCCGGGTCAGGCGCACTACGCGGCGGCGAACGCATTCCTGGATGCGTTGGCGTGGCATCGGCGGGCGGAGGATCGGCCGGCGTTGAGCATCAACTGGGGACCATGGGCCGAGGTCGGTCTCGCCACTCGGCCCGAACAACTGCGTCACCTCATCGAGCACGGCGTCGAGCCCATGCCGGCGGCTGACGGCGTCCAGGCGCTGTCGCACCTGCTTCGGGTGTCCGCCACGCAGGTTGCCGTCCTGCGGGTCAACTGGGCCCAGTGGCGCACCGGGCTACGCCCCGGCATGGATCGACCCCTGCTCGCGTACCTCGGTCCCGAGTCGTTGAACGGCGAGCTGACGACGGGCGGCGCGCGTGCACCGGGAGCTCACCTTGACGGCACGCGTGCACCAGGAGCTCACCTCGACGACGAGGTGCGCCGCACGGGCCCGGCGGAGCGCCAGCGGCTGCTCGAGTCCTACCTGCGCGATCAAGCAGCCGGCAAACTCGGTCTGGCACCGTCGCGGCTGGACATCGAACTGCCCCTCAACCATCTCGGCGTCGACTCGCTGATCGCGACGGAGCTGCGTACCCAGATCGAGCGCGACTTGGGCATCGTCGTGCCGGTCGTCACGCTGCTGGATGGACCAACCATTACGCAGCTCGCCACCCGGCTTGGCGACCGCCTTTCCGACGTCGGTCCAGCCCGGCCCGATCCGACCCCGGCAGCCGACACGCGCGGAACGCCGCCGGGGGAGGCGCCGGCCCAGGCGGCGACCGATGTCGCGGATGTTTCGGCCTTGGTGCATCCGTTGTCGTACGGACAACGGTCCCTGTGGTTCCTCCATAAACTCGCGCCGGCCAGCCCGGCCTACACCATCACCTATGCCGGGGGGATCACGGGTGACGTCGATGTGTCGGCGCTGGAACGCGCCGCCCAGGCGCTTGTCGAGCGGCACCCGATACTGCGCACTACGTACGCCGTACACGACGGCCAGCCGGTTCAAGTCGTTCATCCGCAGGGGCCGGTGCGGATCGCCCGACACGACCTGGGCCCCGACGAGCTGCACCTCCACGAATGGCTACGTCGGGAGTCCAATCGTCCGTTCGACCTGCAGACGGGCCCGGTGCTCCGGCTCAGTCTGCTACGGCGCACACCCAACGAGCATGTCCTGGTCCTGGTGGTGCATCACATCGCCGTCGACTTCTGGTCTATCGACGTCATTCTCGACGAGCTGCGCCTGCTTTACGCCGCAGAACACGGTTCAGACCCGCCCCCGCCTTGCCCGGAGCGCTACGTCGACTACGTGGACTGGCAGATCCAGATGCTCTCGGGTGCCGAGGGGGAACGCCTCTGGGGTTACTGGCGCCGGCAGTTGGCCGGCGACATCCCGAACGTCCAGTTACCCATCGACCGGCCACGACCGGCGGCTCAGACCTATCGCGGGGCGGTGCATGGCTTCATCCTCGACGGTCGGCTGGGTACTGGGGTCAAGGAGGTGGGCCGGAGGGCCGGCGCGACGCCGTACATGACGTTCCTAGCGGCCTACGCCACGCTGCTGCACCGCTACAGCGGCCAGGACGACCTCCCCATCGGCTCACCATTCGGCTGCCGCGACCGGCCGGGGCTGGAGGGCCTAGTCGGCTACCTTGCCAACCCGGTAGTTCTTCGCGCCGACCTGCACGGCGACCCGACGTTCGCGTCGTTGCTGGGCCGTGTCAAGGAGACGGTTCTGGAGGCGCTCGCGCACTCGGACTACCCCTTCGCGCTGCTCGTCGAGCGGCTCCGGCCGGCCCGTGACCTGAGCCATACACCGCTCTTCCAGGTCTCGTTCGCCTGGGAACAGCCGCGCCGCTTCCAGGACGGGCCGGGCGCTACGGCCGCGGCCGGAGGTCCGGGGAGGCTGGACCTGAACACGATACACATCGGCCAGGGCGGTGCGCCCGTGGACTTGATGATGCAAGTGGCCGATTCGGACGGGCAGTTCACTTGCGTGTTGCAGTACAACACGGACCTTTTCGATGAGGCGACGATCGAGCGTATGGCCAGGCACTTCGTGACGCTGCTGGGCGGCATCGTCGCCGACCCTGACAGGCGCTTGTCGGAGCTGCCGCTGCTCACCGAAACGGAGCGCCGTGAGCAGGCGGCGTGGAACGAAAGCCAGGTCCGTTACGAGGCCCCCGACTGCGTTCATGAGATGGTGGCGGCGACGGCTCGACGACGCCCGGATGCGATCGCCGTATGGTTTGACGACCGCGAGATGACCTACGCGGAGCTCGACCGGCGCACGGGTGCGCTGGTACATCGGCTGCAGCGCCTGGGTGTCGGGCCGGACAGCATCGTTGCTGTCCTCCTCGACCGCTCAGAAGACCTGGTCGTGGCCTTCCTGGGCGTGCTCAAGGCGGGTGGCGCCGTCATGCCGCTGGACCCAGCGCAACCGACAAACCGCATTTCCGCCATGATGACCGACGCCGGCGTGCCCGTCTGCGTCACGCACCAGCGACATCTGCAACGGCTGCAAGGGTTTACTGGTCACCGGCTGTGCCTCGACCTCTCGTCGACGTCGGAAGCCGAGCACGCCATCCCGGCCCCCGCCGGCACGACATCGGCCAGCCCCGCCTATGTCATCCACACCTCCGGCTCCACTGGTGTCCCGAAGGCGGCGATCAACACCCACGGGGGATTCCGCAACTACCTGCTGTGGATGCAGGCAACCTACCAGCTCACCGTCGACGACCGGGTGCTTCACCACACGCCGGTGACCTTCGACGCTTCGGTGGCGGAGATCTTCTTGCCGTTGATCGTCGGGGCACGGCTTGTCATCGCACAACCTGAGGGCCACAAGGACCCCGCCTACCTTGCTCGGACCATCGCCGAGCAGTCCGTCACCCAGGTGGTGCATTTCGTGCCGTCGATTCTGCGCTCCTTCCTTGCCGAGCCGGCCGTGACCGCCTGCGTCGGGCTGCGCAGGGTGTCGTGCGGCGGCGAAGTGCTGCCGTACGAACTCGCTCAGCGCTTCCTGGCCACGCTGGATGCCGAGCTGTGGAACGAGTACGGCCCCGCTGAGACCGCGATCACCACCACCGCTTTTCACTGCAAGGCTGGTGCCTTCAACCCCCCGGTCCCGATCGGGCGACCGATCGCCAACGTCCGCGTCCATCTCCTGGACGCCCACCTCCAACCGGTGCCAGTGGGTGTGCCGGGCGAGCTCTTCGTCGGCGGGGTCGGCGTGGGCGGCGGCTACCTCAACCAACCCGACCCGACGGCAGCCAGATTCATCGCCGACCCGTTCGCCGACGAACCCGTCGAACTGCTGTACCGCACCGGTGACCTGGCTCGGTACCTGCCAGACGGCAACATCGAGTACCTGGGACGCCTCGACGACCAGGTGGAGATCCACGGCGTGCGGATCGAGCCGCGCGAGGTCGAGGCTGCACTGGAGAAACACCCCAGAGTTCGGGAGAACGTGGTGGTCGCCGGGAACGACGGCCGTGGGAACACCCGTCTGGTCGCCTATGTCGTGGCGGCGGGCGAACCCGCGCCGACCACTGCTGAGCTGCGCCGCTTCCTCCTCGACTGGCTTCCCGCAGCGATGGTGCCGGCCGTCTTCTGTGTGACGGAGGCACTGCCGCGCACGTCGAGCGGAAAGGTGGACCGCCGGGCTCTCGCGGCGGCGGACGAAGCGGCGCCGGTGCAGGAGCCGACCTTCGTCGCTCCGCGCACGCGCGCCGAAACGATCCTTGCCGAGATCTGGCGCGAGGTGCTCGATGTGGAACGCGTTGGCGTTCACGACGACTTCTTCGCACTCGGTGGCTGCTCGACCCACAGCCTGGAGGTCGCGGTAAAAGCGAACGAAGCCGGCCTACCGCTGAAACCAGAGTCGGTGTTCTTATTCGGCACGGTCGCCGAGCTGGCTGCCGAATACGACCAGGCCGCCGAATACGACCAGGCTGCCGAGGACGCTCCGGATCTCGGAGACACTGCGAAACACTTGAACGGAAGTCAGGTCATCACATCGCGCGCAGCGGAGGACTGCCTCGCCGCACTCGGTCCTGGTGTACCCGTGCATGCGAACGGCCAGCAGACGCGAAACACGGTGATCGAAAGCATCGGCACGTACCTGCCCGCAGAGGTGATGTCGACCGAGAGCGTCCTCGCCGGATGCGTCAACGACATCGGCATACCGTTGGAACGCCTGACCGGCATCAAGCGCAGGCGGGTGGCCGGGCACGGCGAGTTCTCGATCGACCTCGCCCGGCAGGCGGTGGTTGACTGCCTGGCCCGGTCGAGCTACGGGCCCGAGGAGATTGATCTGGTCATCTCCTGCAACATCTCCCGCTACGACGGGCCCGGGCACAAATTCGTCTTCGAGCCCAGCACCGCGGCGCGGTTACGGGATCAATGCGGCCTGGCAAACGCGCTTGCCTTCGACATCACCAACGCGTGCGCAGGGATGTTCACCGGCATCACCGTGGCCGACGCATTCCTCCAGACTGGGCTGGTCCAGCGCGCCATGGTGGTCAGCGGCGAATACATCACCCACCTCACCGAGACCGCGCAGAAGGAAATCGAGGGGCCGATGGACGCGCGTCTGGCGTGCCTGACCCTGGGTGATGCCGGCGCCGCGGTGATTCTGGAGCGCGGTCCCAACGGCCGCGTCGGCTTCCACGACATCGATATGGCCACCCTCGGCCGTTACAGCAACCTGTGCGTGGCCAAGGCGACCGACGGGCCTCACGGCGGCGCCATCATGCTCTGCGACTCCATCGCCGCGACGGCGGCGGCGGTCAAGCGTTCAGTGCCATACGTCACCGCGGTGATGAGTCGGCACGGGTGGCGGCCCGAGCACTGCGATCACATCGTCATGCATCAGACGTCGGAAGCATCGCTCAACGACGCGGTATTCGCGGTGAACCGGATGTTTGGGCACGCCGTCGCCCATCCGGGCAACATCATTTCCAACCTGGCCGAGCGGGGAAACACCGCCAGCACGACACACTTCGTGGCGCTCAGCGACCACATCCGGGGGAACCGGATCCAGTCCGGAGACAACGTGGTCTTCGGCATCAGCGGCTCCGGACAAACCGTCGGCGCCGCGCTATACACCTTCGACGACTTGCCCGACCGGCTGCGCCGGGGGTCCAATGGCCACCGCGGCGGCAGGCGCTCGACAGGCTTACGCTCACGCTCCACGCAGCGACCAGTTACGCACCGCGTCCGCATCGAAGGGGTCGGCACCGCCCATGCCGACCAGTCCGGTCCTCGACGCGCGGTCGACCTCGCGGTGCAGGCCGCCGCGGCTTGCCTCGACCACGGTGATCTCGACCGGGCGGCGCTCGGTCTGATCATTCACGCCGGGGTGTACCGCGACGACTTCATCTGCGAACCGGCCATCGCCGCGCTGGTCGCCGGCGAGTTAGGGGTGAACGACGACCTGGAGTCTCCGGACGACCCCAAGACTCTCGCCTTCGACGTACTCAATGGCGCGGTCGGATTCCTTAACGCCTGCCAGGTCGGCGTTCAGATGATCAGCGCAGGAAAGGCCGAACACGCGATGGTTGTGGCTTCCGAGGTGGAAAACAACACCCCGGAAAGCGCCCATCCTTTGCTCGGCATCAGAGAGACGGGCTCGGCTGTGATCCTGGGCCACTCCGATGGCACAACGGGCTTCGGCCAGTTCGTGTTCCATCACCATCCTGAGTACGGGCGGGCACTGTCCACGTACGTCCAGCACCGAAATGGACAGAGCTGGCTCCAGGTCGATCGCGATCCAGAGCTGGAAGCCCACTACCGGGATACGATCCCCGCTGCTGTCGAGGAACTGTTGAAGTTGGAGGGACTGGACCGCTCGCAGATCGCTGTCGTGTTCCCCCCATACCTGTCGGTCGCGGGCCGCGCGGAACTGGCCGCGCGCATCGGCATCCCGACCTCGCGGTTCGTCGATGTCGCCGCCGACGCCGACCTTTTCACCTCTTCCTTGCCGTATGCGCTGGAGCACGCCTGGCGGCACACACGGGTCAGTTCTGGCGATGTCGGCTTGATCGTGAGCGTCGGCTCAGGCGTCCAGGTCGGCTGCGCCACGTACCGCTTCTGATGCCGTCCGCTCCGCTTCTGATGCCATCCGCTTTGCCCGCCGGAGGAAGGACTACTCATCCCGCAGTGCCGTCGATGGTGCTGCCTGCGTGCTTCTCCACGCGGGCATGACCGCCGCGAGTATCGCAGCCATCGTGGCGAGTGCGGCATATCTTATTGCTTCTAAAAATGGGAATATAAACGGCGCAACGGAACCCACATCGACGATTGCAGCCCGTCGAACCGCTTCTATGATTGCAATGCAGAGCGCTGCGCTGAATACGGCGCCCGCTGCGCTGGCGATGATGGCTTCGAAAGTTGTGACGGCGAAGACCTTGAATCGGGTAGCCCCAAGCGCCTGTATCAGTGCTATCTCGCGTCGACGCCGTATTCCGACAAGCACCAGGGTTGCGGACACCGATACGAAAGCGATAGCGAGGAGGCCGTATTTGAGCGTGTTCAATGGTGCGAGAAATCGAGCCTCGCCGCTGGCGACGGCGGTTCGATATCCCACTGCGTCCACCACCTTGACAGGCTGGTTGAAATGACTGGAGTTAATCTCTGCGGAAATCTGCTCAAGCGAAGATCCCGCCTTCGGTTTGAGGAAAACCAAATCCGCCGGCTCAGGACCGAAAAGCTGGTCGGCAAGGCGATATGGCATTTGAATCCTCCGCCCGCCCACTTCAGGGGTCGCCAGAATCGTACCGATGGTCATTTTCCGAGCTTTTGGTCCGCTTCCGAGAAGGAGCGTGTCGCCGATGCGAATACCGTTCTCGCGGGCGAGTATGCTGCCGATGACCAGTCGATTTGCGTCAATGCTGACCTGTGGGGCTTGCCCGGCGAGCACTGGGAAAGGAAAGGTCGGCCGATCCTCGGCTCGTACGAAAGCCAATGATCCATTCGCCAGCGTGGTCTCGATTTCTGCCATTCGCTCGACGGTGTCAACCCCCGGTAAGGACGCCAGCTTTGCTACGGTGTCACGGGAGAATTTGGCATCCATCGACCCAAAGTCGGTAAATCGCGTGGTGGTGAGTACCAGACGTCCGTGTGCCTGTGATTGAGCCACGTCGCCGACGCCGCGGTTGATTGCGATAAGGAATCCAGAGAGCAGTATCGCGGCGGCTACGGGTACTGCGACAGCGCCTGCAATCGCGGTTGTCCGTGATCCGTTGGCCCTGAGTCCGCTCAGCGCTACGGTGAGCGTTGCACTGTGCGCTCGGTCAGGTCGGGACCGGATCGAGGTGATCGCCAGTGCGCTCAGATATGCTGCGGCCCAGAGCAATCCAATTACGGCGATAACGACCCCGCCATTGGTAACCGCAGCCTGCCAAGGCTCGAGACCGCCGGATGTGGTAGCCAGCCTCGCGGAGATAACTCCGGCAAAACCGATGGCGAGCATCGCCACCGCTTTGGGCCAGATGCCTCGTGATTTGGTGTACTCGTGGGTGGCTCGGCCCGAGAGTTCGCCCGCTATCGCGGTTTTCGACGCTGACAGGCTGGGGACTATCGCCGCAAGAACCGCGAGGAGCACCCCGGTTCCCAGTCCAACCGCAACGACACTCGGTTCGACCACGACCGGGACATTGACACCAACAAACAATTGGGTCAGCTCACTGGCGCTCGCAACGACTGGCCTTGCGATGACAATGCCGATGAGAATCCCGATGACTGATCCGGCTGCTCCAAGCAGGGCAGCTTCAGCCAGGAATCCGGTCACAGCGGATACCGGCGATGCGCCCAGGGCGGCG
The DNA here is from genome assembly GCF_035314665.1 of Mycobacterium sp. GTDB lineage: Bacteria > Actinomycetota > Actinomycetes > Mycobacteriales > Mycobacteriaceae > Mycobacterium. The sequence goes on from NZ_DATFZD010000106.1 coordinate 19,814, forward strand.
GCGATCGCGATCTCGCGTCGCCGCTCCTCGACGGACAGGCGGGTGATTTGGGCGATCAGGATGACACCTACCCCGACCGCGATGAGCGCGAAGATCCCTAGCAGCGGAAGAAGTACGGTGTTGACGTCGAATCCCCGGGCCGGGTCCCGGCGAGTGAGGACGTGGAATCCAGGCCCTAGTGCGTCGACTAAGCGTGCCCGCACCGCCGATGCGCTCGAGTTGTCGGCCACCCTCACGTAGAGGATGTCGACCCGGTCAGATCGCGCGAATTGTGCCTTTGCTGTACTGAGTGGCAACACCACAACGCGCCCGTTGTTGACGGTATCCAGTTGTGGGACTTGCTGAATCGTAGGCATCGACAGCTGCCCTACGTCCGTCGCCAGTGTCGCGGAAGGGCTCAATGATCTGCCGAGCGTGGTCGACGTAGCCAACATCGGTGGTTCTCGTTGGCCGGGTTGGCATACCTTCGGATCGATGATCCACTGGGCCGAACAGTCGATTCCCAGGGCCAGCACGAATGTTTCGTGGTCACGGTTGCGTACCAACGTCACGGCACGGATGACGGGCACTGTCGCCGACACGCCCGGCACACGGCTGGCAGTATTGATAACCGCCGGTTCGATGCCGCCCCGAGTCGCCGCGCCAACGATACGCAACGGCGCGGGGCCGGCAATTCGGTAACCGACATCGTCGATAGCGGTGCGGACGCTGGTGGTTTCGATCATCACGGCGACAGCAACGGCCACCCCACCCCCGAGAGAAAGCGCGGCCAGTAACGCGCGCAGTGTATGCCGCCGGATAGCCCGGAGATTGATGATGCGCAGAACGCTGAGAGTCGCGGCTAAACGCCGGGGCGCCATCGCCATCTTGTGCTTCTTGCCTGTATTGCGCTGCTGTCTGATTCTATGCGACCGTCGAGAAGCGAAATGAGCCGAGGGGCTTTTGCGGCGATCGACCGATCATGCGTGACGAGGACGATCGTTTGACCTGACGAATTGAGGCTTTCGAGGGCATCGATGACCTTACGACCGTTCTCGGTGTCTAAATTGCCTGTGGGTTCGTCGGCGAGTATCACATCCGGCGTCATGAACAACGCTCGCGCGATCGCCACCCGCTGCTGCTCACCACCAGACAACTCCGCGGGCACCCGGTTGGCCAACCCGACGACACCGAACTGATCCAACAATCTGAGTGCCCGGTCATACCGATCCCTGCCAGATTCACCGGCTAGCAAACTGGGAAGCATCACATTCTCGGCAACGGTTAGCCCGGCGAGCAGATTGAACGACTGGAATACGTACCCTGTTGTGCGACTGCGGACGCGGGCCAACTGCCGGCCAGACAGCTCGGCCACACTCTTGTGGTTGATCAGAACATCGCCGCTCGTCGGAGGCTCCAGCAATCCGAGAATGCTCAGCAATGTCGACTTGCCCGAACCCGAAGGTCCGACCAACGCCACGAACTCGCCCCGGAATATTTGCAAATAAATGTTTTTGAGGACCGGCGTTACGGTGGCCCCGCGGCCAAACGACTTGCAGAGGTTTCGCGCTTCAAGAACAGCGGTACGGCGAGCATCGCCGCCGCCCACTCCCACATTCTCATCTTAAACCCGGGGCGGACGGAATGCGCTTGCTACAGCGGGCCGGGCCGAATGCGGACCACACCTGCACGATCGGATAGACACGTGGGATTTCTTCGTGGCGCGTGGTGCAGCATTGCGTACGATAGCTGGCTGGCGAAACACTCTATGGCAGTGAACTGTCATAGTCAATGATCGGCCGGGTCGAGCGATGACATCCGCTTATGCTCACATTCGCCATCGCCGCCGACCACTACGGGTGCGCGCCGTGGTGCCTGGCAGCTTTTTTCGTCTCGCGCGTGGCTGGCACCGCACTGGCAGTAGACTGTCACATTGCTGTATCGAATACGCGCTTCCAAGGGGATAAGGAGTTCAACATGGGTCGTCTGGACGGCAGGGTCGCGTTCATCACCGGAGCCGCTCGCGGGCAGGGCCGTGCACATGCGGTCCGATTGGCATCCGATGGTGCCGACATCATCGCGCTGGACATCTGCGCCGACATCGCCTCGATGGATTACCCCAACGCCACGCCGTTGGATCTCGAAGAGACGGCGAAACTCGTCGAGGGGGCCGGCGGCTGCATCGTGGCGCGACAGGCCGACACCCGGGACGCCGATGCCGTCGAGAAGACCCTGTCCGAAGGGCTGGCTGAGTTTGGACGTCTGGACATAGTGATCGCCAATGCGGGCATCATTCGTCTTTCTCACGGCGGTGACGATCGGCAAGTTTTCCGCGACATCGTCGACGTGAACCTGATCGGCGTCTGGAACACGGTGCGGGCTGCCATTCCGGCGCTTATCGACGGTGGCCGCGGCGGATCGATCGTCATCACCAGCTCCAGCGCGGGGCTGAAGGGCACCGGCACGGACAAGGCCGGCGGGCAGGCCTACACGGCGGCCAAGCGCGGGCTGGTCGGCCTGATGCAGGTGTGGGCGAATGACCTGGCCAAGCACTCGATCCGGGTCAACACGATCCACCCCACCGGGGTCGCGACAGGCATGGTGATGAACGAAGCCATGCAAAAGCTGATAGCGGAAAGTGACGGATCGCTCGAACAGATGCAGAACGCATTGCCCATTCCGGTCCTGATGCCCGAGGACATTGCCAGCGCGGTCGCCTTCCTCGTGTCCGACGAGGCGAACTTCATCACCGGCACTGCCTGGCCGCTCGACGCCGGATTCGCGGTCCGATAGTCGACCGCTAATCAGCACATCCGCGCCGTGGGCGCCTTGTTAACCTCCGCTATACCCGGTGCCTGGCTGAAGGTCACCACCGGCGCCACTGACAGCGCCGGGGTCTTTCGTCAGATCGACGTCGTGGTCGAGGTCGGGCAACACAGGGATGAGCGCGCAGAACGGAACGAAGGCAAGTCCGCAGGGTGAGACGTTGGGATCGGCACTCGCGGGTGCGGCCAGATAGATGGCCGCCGCGACGGCTCCCACGGCGGCGATGGTCGTCTTCCGAATGATCGACATGCGACTCCTTCAACGCGGTCGCCCGTAGTATTCCATTGCCCGTGCGGGCGTGGGCCGCGTTTGCCGGAGCCGGGCGCCGTCACTGTCCCGAGCGAACAATTGCAACCGTATCGACCGCCCAACGGATTCGATTCGGTAGGTCTTGAAGGGAACTCACCGGCAGACAACGCCGGCGCGGGAGAGCATGAAGTGACTATCGGAAGGGGCGGTAGCCCCGTGCCAATCGCGTGGCGGATAGAAACCGTCGGAAACGACGCGTATCGCTTTTTCAACTTCTCAGGCGGTGAAGCCTGAGCTGAAGATGTAGATCGCACAGTGCTTTCCGCACCACTTTCCCGGCGCTGTTCTGCGGCAGCGCATCAATCGTGTACCAGTGCGCCGGCACTTTGAATCCGGCCAGTCTCGCGCGTGCAAACGATCGCAGTCCTGCCGCCTGCGGCGGATGCGATGGGTCGGCCGGAACGACGAAGGCCGCCAGGTTCTCACCGAGGTGGGGATCGGGCACACCGACCACGCCGACGGCTGCGACACCGGGATGGGCGGCAAGAACGTTTTCGATCTCCACCGGATACACGTTTTCTCCGCCGCGGATGACCATGTCGTGCCGCCGCCCCACCAGGTGGAGGTAGCCGTCGGCGTCGATCGTTCCCAGATCGCCGGTGTGCAGCCAACCGTCGGGGCCGTGTACCGAAAGGTGCGGTGCAGCGGCGAGCACCTCACCGACTCCCGACGCATCCGGCTGGTCCAACCGCAACCGCAGGCCCGGGACCGGGCGCCCAACCGTGTTCAGCAGATGAGGCTCTCCCGCGGCCGCACGGCGGTGATCATCGGCGTCCAGGCATGTGATAGGGCTGCCCTCAGTTTGCCCGAACAGGTTGAACAGCCGCACGCCGGGCATCAGCGTTAACAACCGGCGCAAGGTCTCGGGTGTGATCGGTGAGGCACCGTAGATCAGCGTCCGCAATCCCACGGCATCGAGCAGGTTTTCGGCTAGCAGCATCTCGATCATCGTGGGCACCAGCAGGCAATGCGTCGCGCCGAGCCGGCGCAGGCCGCGCCACCATTCGAGGCTGACCGCGTCGTCGGCAGCACCGCCGCGCCCATCGACACCGCAACGAGGGTGTTCCCCAGTCCGCCGAGGTGGTGCAACGGCGAACCGGTCGCGAAGCGATGGTCCGGCCCGAACCCGATTAGCGCGCTCAGCACTTCGGTGCGCGCGGACAACACGTCCTGCGTGAACGCAACCCGTTTCGGTCCTCCCGTGGTGCCTGCGGTGTGGAGGTAGAAGGCCACACCTTCCGCGGTGGCCGACAGGCCTGACCGCGACACCGGCAAAGCCGGCAACGCAAACACGCGCGCATCCGTCGCTGCGGCAACCCGTTGTGCCGTTTCGACGAACGGCGGTTCCGTCAGCAGTACATCCGAGCCCGAGCCACGTACCATCACGGCAAGTTCGCCCACCGTCAGCCTCGGGCCCAACGGCGCCAATGGCATGTTGGCGGCCGCACCGCCGATCAACAACGCCAACGCGTCTGCGTTGGTGGTGAGTAGTGCCGGCACCGCACAGCCGTCTGCGACGTCCAGGGCGGTCAAATACTCTGCGGCAGCGACCGCCTTGCCGATCAGCTCCCGGCCCGTGACGGCCCCGGACGCGTCGGCCACGGCCAGCCTGTCGCTGCCGGCATGGACGTCGCTGATCCGTTCCAACCACGTCATGCGCGTTCTAGGAGTGCTCGAGCGACGCGACAGAACCAGCCGCGTCGCGCGTCGGCGCGTACCTGGAGCGCAGACCCAGATCGGTTGTCAAACCTCGGAATCCCACCTTGTCACGGAGGACGTGAAGCTACCTCCGAGCTTGGCAACGATCCACGGTGGGAGCCGCTTTGGCATCGGCGTCGGCACGATCCGGGCGCCGCGTTCCTTCAGCAGAGCTTCGTAGGCCGCGGTGTCCCCGTTGAACGCCGGCCCCTCGCCGGCGATGAATCCGTACAACTCACAGCCTTCCGGGCCGGCCTCCCATGGGCCGAACACATCACCCCACTCGAGCATGATGTGCGTGCCCGGCCCGCAGACCACGTCACCGCAGCGAAGCTCACCCGACAGGATGAAGTTGCTGTGATCGCCGGTATGACCATGCCGAGGTGAGATGGCTCCCGGATCCCACTTGTTCCAGAACGCGAAATATCGCGGCGACATCTCGATCCACTTCTCCCAGATCGACGCCGTACGACCGTCATCGAATTCGTACCGCAGCATCTCCTCGGCCGGAACGTCGTCGAGGTGCTTGATCGACGGACCACCCCTCATAGCCGCACCACCTTTCATGCCTCGCGGGCTGCACAGATCGTCCGGTCGTAGCACAAAGGTGTCAAGAAATGTTCATCGGACAGGACAGGACGCGTAGGCGTAGTCGCATTGCTACCGCGGAGACACATTTAGGCGACCCGGCGTAGAGACCTGATTACGTTGTCAGCATGCTTGCCACGGTGACCGAACTGCTGAACCTGCTCGACCTCACCGAGATGGGAAACGACGCGTTCGAGGGCAGCCAGCCCGATCCGCCGAACCACCACATCGTGGGCGGCCAAATCGCCGCGCAGGCCCTGCTCGCGGCGAGCAAGACCGTCGCGGGCCGGCGGCCGCACAGCCTGCACCTGTACTTCCTGAGGCTCGGGGACGCCCGCTATCCCGTGCATTTCTACGTCAGCAGGCTGCGTGACGGCGGCACGTTCTCTGCCCGCAGGGTAACCGCAGCCCAAGGTGGTGAGGTCCTGATGGAGGCGATTGCGTCGTTCACTAGGGACGTCGACAACGTCGAATACCAGGACGGCATGCCGGACGCGCCTGCACCCGAAACCCTGGTGCGGGTCGAGCAGCAGCTGGCGCCGTACGCAGGCGAATTCGACGGTTGGTGGGTACGGCCACGCGCGTTCGAAATGCGTTACGTCGAACCGCCGCCGCGAATCGCGCTCGATCGCACCGGTTCTCCGTCTTCGGTGAGCCGGATATGGCTTCGCGCCGATGGCGTGGTTCCCGACGACGAGGTCGTCAACAGTTGTGTACTCACCTACCTGACTGCGCTGACGCTGCTCGAGTGCGCGATGACGGCGATGCGTAAGGCGCCGATGGGAACCGGTGTTTCCGCGTTGCTGGACCACGCTGTGTGGTTCCACCGGCGCGCCGACTTCTCAGACTGGCTGTTCTACGATCAGCACTCGCCCAGCGGCGTCGGCGGTCGCGCGCTGGCGACCGGCACCGTCTATAACCGCGACGGAGCGCTGGTCTGCAGGGCGACCCAAGAGGGCTACTTCCGCAAACGGCTCAGCACGGGTTGACCGGCACGGGTGGCTTGAAGTGGCAGCTGACTGACAAAGGCTCGCCTACGGCCTGCCCCGAGTCATCAACGTGGCGTCGCTAACCGTTCACCGACACGGCAACACGCAACCCCTGTTTTCCCGGCATGAGGGCACGTTGAGCGTTCACCCGACGTGTGGTGCCCGCAGCGGACTGTCGCGTCCCCTCTCGCGTCGTGAAACGCACCCGACAACTTTGGGGTGGAACCAGAAGACAGCTGGGACGCCCAGCCGGAGCCGACCCACGAGCCAGACATCGGGCGATGTCAAACGGAGATGTCACACCCTGGCGGAATCACCCCGCAGACCGTCCCGGCGGTGGGCGGGCCGTCTCGCCGAAAACGCCGTCAGCGGCATTTGTGACGCGTAGTGTGGCAGTTCTCTGTCACACGAAACTTGGACCGCAAGGATCGACGATGTCGCAGCGTGCTGCCGCCTAGGAGGGCTATGGTGACCACCGCGGTGCTGGCCCATGGCATTTGGGTTCGGGACCCTGCGGACCTTGTCAAGGAGGGCCGACAACGTAGTGACCAGGGAAGAGACGACTATGCGTGAGAAGGATCGGAGTCAGGCCGCGCCCGGACAGCAGTTTTGCAGTTGGCTCGGCACTGGCGAGACGGACACGATCAACGACGTGATCCGCCGCGCCGCCGAGAGCTGGCCCGATCGGATATACCTGGATTTCTCCGGCGAGACCTGGACCTACCAGCAGGTGTATCTACGCGCCCTCGCCTACGCCGCGGGACTGGCAGACGCCGGCGTGCGACGCGGCGACACGGTGGCCACGGTCCTGGACAACCACATCGACGCGGTCACGCTGTGGTTCGGAATCAATTTCCTGGGCGCGATCTCGGTCCCGGTCAACACGGCAAACAAAGGCGAGTTTCTGCGCCACCAGCTTGACGACTCTGCAGCGAAAATCGTGGTGGCCGAATCCGGCTATGCCGAAAGGATTCTCGACGTCGCCGATGGCGTCAGCAACCTTGCCACATTGCTGTACCGGGGGGACTTGCCGGACCGCACCAAGCCAGACATCCGGGTCGCGCCGGTCACCGACATTCGTCGCGACGGCACCGATTTCACCCCCCACACGGTCCGCCCTGAGGACCTGGCCATCTTGATCTACACATCGGGGACCACCGGTCCGGCTAAGGGCTGCATGTCAAGCCACAACTACTACTGCAACGTGGCGCGGCGCAGCAACGTGATGTTCGAGCGGACCGCGAACACGGTGGTCTGGTCGCCGATGCCGCTGTTTCATCTGATGGCGACGGCGGTGGTCGTGCTGGCCACCGCTCAGGTCGGTGCGCGCGCGGCGCTGCTGCAGCACTTTTCATTGTCGAATTTCTGGTCGGAGATCGAACGCACCGGGGCCACCGAGGCCAACCTGATCGGTGCGATGGCGCCGCTGGTGGCGACCATGCCCGAGTCCCCGGAGATGCAACGCTGCCGCGGACAGCTTCGCGTGATGGGCGCGAATCCCGTGACCGCGGAGCTCGCGCAGATCTTCCGGGAACGCTTCGGCGCGCAGTTGGTGGCCGGCCAGGTCTACGCACAGTCCGAGGCAACGTTCATCGCGTGCCCGCGGCCCGGTGAGCAGGCACCGGTGGCCAGTGCGGGCCGACCCAATGACGACTTCGAGGTGCGAATTTTCGACGACGACGACCATGACGTACCGACCGGCCAGGTCGGCGAGATCGTGTGCCGCCCGACACGGCCCCATGTGATGTTCGAAGGCTACTGGCGTCGGCCCGAGGCAACGTTGAAGGTGATGCACAACCTCTGGCTGCACACCGGTGACCTCGGCAAATTCGACGCCGACGGCTGGCTGCACTTCGTGGACCGCAAGGAAGACTACCTGCGCCGCCGCGGCGAGAACATTTCCAGCCAGGCGGTCGAGGAGGTGTTCCTCAACCATCCATCCATCGCCGACGCCGCGGTGCATGCCGTCCCGTCCGAACTCAGCGAGGACGAGGTCAAGGTGACAGTTGTGCTGCGTGCCGACGGCGAGCTCGTAACGCCCAGGGACCTGTTCGAGTGGGCCGTCGACAAACTGCCTTACTTCGCTCTGCCACGGTTCATCGAGTTCCGCGATCAACTGCCCCTGACACCGACGGGCAAAGTCCTCAAACATGTCCTCCGCAAGGAAGGCGCCACGGAGGCGACCTGGGACCGTGAGAAGTCCGACGTGACGGTGCAGAGGCGATAGTGCTGCAGTTGTCCGTCCGTGACGCCTTCATGCCGCACAACGCTTCAGCAAGCTACACCGCGCCGCCGTCTGCAAGCTGAAGAACAAAGGAGCGCGATGAACCAGGCGATAGTCCCGGGACGCCCGCCGGTCGGCCCGTTCACCTTGCGGCAGCGACTGATGGAGCTGCGGTTTCCTGTGGAGTATGCGAGCTACTTCGCAATGGCTCCGCGGTTGCGCAAGGTGTATCCATTGGGACCACCCCATGCGATTCTGTGCCTGCCGGGAGGGCTGGTCGGCGACGGGTTGACCGCGATTTTGCGCTGGGGCCTGCGCGGGCACGGGTATGACGCCCACGGCTGGGGACTGGGCCGCAACCTGGGGGCCAACGAGGAGAAGCTGGCCGGCATGCGCGCCCGGGTTGACGAGCTCTACGCGCTGCATGACGCGAAGATCACCATTATCGGGTGGAGCCTGGGCGGCATCTACGGTCGCACGCTGGCCCGGGACAAACCCGACAAGATCCGCCAAGTCATTTCGCTCGGCAGCCCTTTCCGCATGGTCGAAAGTGACCGATTCGCACCGTTCGGGCGGGAGCGGTGGGATCGATTTGTCCAAGAGCACTCACCGGAGCTGGATCTGTTGTGGGTTCACGAGCATCACCGGCCGCCGCTGATGGTGCCGGCGACGTCGATCTACAGCCCCAACGATGGTGTCGCGCCGTGGCAGCTGAGTATCGACCAGACCGGACCAGGCGCCCCTAACCCCCGGGCCGAGAACGTCGCGGTATGGGGCACCCACTCGGGGATCGGCGCCAATCCCGCGGCGCTCGCGGTCATTCTGGATCGGCTGGCGCAGCCGGATGACACCTGGAAGCCGTTCACTCCGATCCCGCTGTTGAGCCGCTGGTATCTGCCAGCGGTTTCGTGGTCGCCTCCCGGCGATGACGAGTTGGCGCAAAACGACCGTGACAACCCGAACACCTGAGGAGGACACGGTGTCGATCAGCCCACCGCCCCTGCACCTGCTGCCTGAACCCGGCGCGCTGATCGGCGATCGCGTCGTCACGGACGGGTCGGGCGGCGAATACGAGCATGCCTATGCGGCCACCGGTCGCCTGACCAAACGGGTGCCCCTGGGCGGACCCCACGAAGTCGAGATGGCCACCAGGGCCGCCCGTGAGGCGCTGGTTGTCTGGAAGGCCATGTCGACGAACGAGCGCCGGCGCCTGATGCTCAGGGTCGCCGACCTGGTCCGCAACGACACTGATGTGCTTGGCAGCCTCACCACGGTTGACGCGGGTACACCGAAAACCGCAAGCGATGTGGCGGCGGCGTGGGCCGCTGAATTCCTGCAATACAACGCGGCTTGGGTTGACCGCATCGGCGGGGAGATCCGCCCGGCCGACCAGGGCCGTCCCGTGCATGCTTACACCCGAGACGAGCCCTACGGTGTGGTGGGAGCGATGACACCGTTCAACGCCCCGATCATCGCCGCCAGCATGGTGCTCGGTCCGGTGCTTGCCGCGGGAAACACCATTGTCGTCAAGCCCTCCCATATGGCGCCCTACGCCATCCTGCGCCTGGGAAAGCTGTTCCTGGAAGCCGGTTTCCCGCCCGGCGTGGTGAACATCGTGCCCGGACCGCCAGAGACCGGGGAAGCGCTGGTTCGCTCCCCGGACGTCGACAAGGTGTTCTTTGAGGGCAGCACGAAAAGTGCCCGCTACGTGCTGGTCGCCGCGGCCGAGAGCGGTCCGAAACCCGTTGCGCTGGAGCTTGGCGGCAAGTCGCCGGCAATCATATTCGACGACGCCGACCTCGACGCCGCGGTCGCCAGCACGATCGGCGGCGGCTTCACGATGGGCGGCCAGGGCTGCGTCCTCGGCACGCGGCTCTTGGTTCAGGGTTCGGTCTATGACCGGTTCGTCGAAAAGGCCACCGCGCTGGCGTCGTCGATCGTCCTCGGCGACCCGTTCGCGGAGGCGACCATGATGGGACCCGTCGTGAATGCGACGGCATCCGAACGCATCCTGGGCGTGATTTCCGATGCGGTCGACCGTGGCGAGGGCAAGCTGGTTGCCGGCGGGGAGCGGGCAGGAGGGGAGTTGGCCGACGGATATTTCATCGCACCAACGCTGTTCGCTGATGTCGACCACTCTGCGCCGATCGCCCGTGAAGAGATTTTCGGCCCGGTGCTGTCCATCATGCGCTTCGACGCTGAGGCAGACGCGCTGCGTATCGCCAACGACTCACAATACGGGCTGGGCGCCTATGTCTACTCCAACGACGTCGGGCGTGTGCATCGCATGGCGGAGGAGATCGAGAGCGGGATGGTCTATGTCAATGGCTTGCCATCGGCAGGCCCGACACCCGGGCTGCCATTCGGCGGCGTCAAGCACAGCGGATTCGGCCGGCTCGGGGGCATCGAGGCCATCCGTGAGTTCACGCGGCCGAAGGCCGTCATGATGTTTCTGTGAGGCAACCGCCCTGTGTCGGCGGGTGGGGACCCGGGTGGCGATCCGCAATGCGTTGCATCTGATTTGCCTGGCGGTCACTGCCGGGCAGTCGCTGCCGGTCTCTCATTCCGCCCGCTTTGTCTGATGCCGCAATTGATCCTGCACGGATGGAAGGTGAGAGATGAAAGACTATTTAGGATATGCGGACACGGTGTGTGTGATCACCGGCGCCGCTTCCGGTATGGGCAAGGCAGCGACCGAAATGCTCGTGGACTTGGGCGCGACGGTGTACGCACTCGATGCCAACGAGGTCACCACTCCGGGCATCGCCGCTTTCGTCCAGGTCGATCTGAGTGAGAAAGCAGCCATCGATCACGCCTTCAAGAACCTCCCGGACCGGATCGACAAGTTCTTCGGCGTTGCCGGACTATCGGGTGTGAAGACCGACTATCACACGACCGTGACGGTGAACTACATCGCCAACAAGTACATAACCGAGCAGTACCTGGACAGCCGGGTGGTCCGCGGCGGCGCGATCGCCTACATCACCTCCACCGGCGGTACCCACTGGAAGGGGTACAGGTGGGAGTACAAGAAGCTTCTCGAGGCCCAGAACTGGGAGGCGATGACCGCGGAACTGCACAAGACAGCGCCCGCGGACGGGTTCAGACCCTTTGCCTACGTCTTGTCCAAGCGGTGTATGAATGCTTATGCTGCAAGCAAAATGGTCCACTTTGCCGAAAAGGGCATCAGGGTCAATGTGGTGCTGCCCGCCAGCACCAACACGGGCATGCGCGATGAGTTCGCCCAGCTGGTCGGTTCGGAGGAGAACCTCATCAAACAGACGGGCATCGCCGGCAGATTGGCAGAACCCCGGGAAATGGCCGAGCCGCTGGTGTTCCTGAACAGCAATATGGCCTCGTTCATCACCGGCTGCAGATTGATGGTCGACTACGGTGACGAAACGCTCAAGCTGTTGAAGCTCAAGAGAGATCTGCAGAATATGCCTGTCGCACTGAAGATCTACAACACCGGGCTCGTCAAGAAGCTGATGCAGACCTACATCGACAAGGCCTAGCCGCACGCCCTTGGGTCTTCAGGGGAACCGGGTGGTGGTTCCGGGAGCCAGCCGCTTCCTGTGCCCATGGCATTCGACTTCGACACCCTGAACTTCACGGGGATCCACGCTGATGATCACACCCTTTCCGCTGACCCGCAGGTGCAGATGCAGACCGCGGTAGTGGATCGGGAAGGCTAAAACCCCAAGTGTTTCCGGCCAATTCGGGCTGAGAATGAGGCGATCTGCGCGGGTTTCCAGCCCGGTGAAGCACCGCTGCACGAGATCGACGCTCCCCGCCATTGCCGCGAGGTGGATGCCTTCGGAGGTGGTGCCGCCCTGGATGTCGGCGACGTCGGAATTCAGCACCTGTTGGAAGAATTCCATCGCGCGATCGCGGTTGGCCCTGGCCAGCACCCAT
>NZ_DATFZD010000107.1:0-4744 GCF_035314665.1 Mycobacterium sp.
GCTGAACAGACCTCGCGCGGGCCTCAGGCGAGATCCACAACCATTCGCTGCTGGGATCGTTGCGACCAAGTCGGGTACTCGGGCGCTTCGACATTTCGGGTTCCTTTGGCGCCAGCATTTGCCACTTCACCATCTTAGCGAGAAAAGGTTTGCCAGTAGAATGATGGCGATGCCGAAACGATGTTGCAACTTGATTTACCACTGCCTAAATTTGGGGGACCTCAACAGTGGATAGTGGGTCGAACGCTCCTGCGGATCGGTGTGGAAGCGCACGTGGGGGTCGCAATGTCAACTTGATTTGGCCCCGGCGTGACGGCCTGATTTGGCCCCGGTCGTGGTTGGGGGTTTTGCGTTTCGGGCGTGGGCGAGCCGGTAAGAGGTGCTGCCGGTTTCGATGATCTGTCCGGCGAAGGTGAGCCGGTCGACGATGGCGGCGCAGAGGCGGGGGTCGGTGAAGGTTTTTGTCCAGGAGGAGAAGGGCTCGTTGGAGGCGATGGCGATCGCTGATCGTTCTTCTCGTTCGGTGAGGACTTGGAAGAGCAACTCGGCGCCGCGGCGGTCCAGTTGCAGATACCCCAGCTCGTCGACCAGGAGCAGATCGACGCGGCCGTAGCGGGTGATCAGTTTGGTGAGTTGTTTGTCGTTGGCGGCTTCGGCGAGTTCGTTGACCAGCTTGCTGGCCAGGGTGTAGCGGACCCGGTAGCCGGCTTCGGCGGCCAGGGTGCCCAGCGCGATGAGCAGATGGCTCTTGCCGGTGCCGGAGTCACCGATCAAACACAGTGGGTGTCCGGCTTTGACCCAGTCGCTGCTGGCCAGTTGTCCGATGACCGCGGGGTTGATGGCGGGGTTGGCCTCAAAGGAGAAGTCGTCCAACCGTTTCGGTCGGGGGAAGCCGGCGTCGCGGATACGGCGGTCGGCGCGGCGGCGGGTGCGGTCGTCGCATTCTGCGATCACCAGCTCGGAGAGGAACCCGAGGTAGGTCAGGTGTTCACGTTCGGCGGCGGCGGCGATCTCGGTGAACCTGTCGCGGATGGTGGGCAGACGCAATATGCGGCAGCCCTGCTCGATCGCCGCGGTGGCGGCCTGGTCGGTGACGGTGCGCCGGGCGGTCACAAGGTCTCCCTTCCAAGCAGGATGTCGTATTTGTCCATGCAGGGCAGCGGCCGCGCGTCGGCGGGCACCTCGGCGCGGTGGGCGGCTAGAACCAGTACCTGCGCGCCCTCATCGGTACCGCCGGCCTCGGGGACCCTGCGGTGGTGCTCGGTGGCCTTGCGGGCTTCCAGGGCGACCACATCGGGGTTGGTGGAACCGACCGACAGGGCGGCGGTGATCCCGGCGCGCACGTCGGCGCGATCGAGATGACGGTGCAGCAGCAGTACCTCGACGAGCGCCCGAGTGCCGGCGGCATCACCGTGATCCTTGCGGGCCGCGGCCCAGAACTGCTCGTGCTCGGCGGTGAACACCCTGGCCGCGCGGGCCTGGGACAGCGCGGTCGCCCCAGGCAGGGCGCCGGGCTTGCGCCACAGGATCTCCAGATAGTGATCCAGGTCCAGGACTTTGGCGCCTTTGCCGATCGCCCGCTGATGGCGGGCCACCACGGTCGTGCGGTCATAGACGGTGACCGCCGAGGCCGACAGCTTGACCCGCAGCCGATGGCCGATGAAGCGGGCCGGCACTGAGTACTGGTTGCATCGCACCATCACCTGGGCGTAGCGGTCCACCCGCGGCGACAGTGACAGCGTGGTGTCGAACACCTCACCGGGCAACGCCCGCAACAGCGTCTTCTCAAACGCCCCATCGTGGCCAACACTGGTCGCCCGGTTACCAATACGGCGGGCGTCATCGGCCTCATCAGCGGCCTGCAGCAGCGCATTGAGTTCGTCGATGGAGTCCACCACCGGCATCGGCACGCAGTGGTTGCGCCGAAACCGCCCGCCTTCGCCCTCGACCCCGCCCTTCTCGTGGCTGCCCTCGTGTCCGGGCTGGCAGTACCAGGCCTCAAATCCGTAGTGGGAGCGGAACGCGATCCAGCGGTCGTTCTCCTGGCGGGAACGCCCGAACAGGACCTGTTTGACCGCGCTGTTGAGGTTGTCGTAGCGGATCTTGTCTACCGGGACACCACCGAGACGGTCGAATGCGTACACGTGGCCTTCCAAAAACGCTTCCTGACCGGCGGTCACAGACGCCCGATGCGCGGCTCGACCCGAGTAGGACAACCGCATGGTGAACAGCGCCGTTTTCGTCTTCACCCCACCCAGCACCACCCACAGGTCGTGAAAGTCGACCTCGGCCTGGGCGGCTGGCTCGTAGGTCTGCGGCACATACCCTAATTCCAGCGGCCGGCCCGCCTCAGCGAGGATCTGCGGGCGGCGCTTGCGGACATGGTCACGCACCGTCGAGTACGACAACGCTTGTGCGCCATGCTCATCGACCAACCGGGCCAAGACTCGCCGTGCTGTGTGGCGCTGCTTCTTCGGGGCATCCAGATCGCTGCGCAACATCTCATCGATCGCCGCCTTGAACGGCTCCAGCCGCGGCGCCGTGCGCGCCGCCGTCTTGCGCGGCGACGGAACCGCCGACTCCAGCGCCTGGCGCACCGTACGCCGATGGACCCCGTGCTTATCGGCCAACGCCCTAATCGACAACCCATCGACCCGGTGATCACGCCGAATCGCCGCGAACTGCTCCACCTTCGAACTCGCCCTCCGCACGCCTTACCTCCATGACCAGCAATCCGGACTATCCGGACACCGATCACGCTGAGGTGGGGCCAAATCAAGCCGTCACAACCATCACGGCGTGTCGAACAAGTGGGGCCAAATCAGACCGTCACAACAACACCCCGTCGCCAGACAGGTGGGGCCAAATCACGCCGCCCCCCTGGGGCCAATTCAGACTGTCACGGCCATCCAAGCCAAGGTCGCGCATGTGCTCGACGTCTTCGGGGCGAAATAGGGGCCGGATGTCGCGTTCGAAACTAACCGAGATCGGCGGCGCAGCACGCTGGTTCATTGCTGAGTACCCGTAGGACGACGTACCGGTCAGGCTCTTCTTCGCTCGTCTTGTCGAGTGGACGCACTATCAGCCTGATGCCGTCTCCGGCGTCGAGTATCCGATAATCGCGAATCTCCAGTGCGCGCGGCGAGTCGGGGTGTTGCCGGAAGTACTCTAGGGTTCGCCGAATTCGTTCTTGATGGCCCGTGTCAAGCGCTTGTACCTCGCGGCTCGCCGATGCGGTGAACACTATGGGCGCCGGCCCAGGTTTCGCTCCATCGTCGACCACACGCGGCGAGATCACGGTTCGCTCAGGCGGGGGGATGACCTCACGCGCATCGACTACCTGCCCGTTCTTGACCTCTTGCTCGGCTTGACCGACGTTCAGTTCGAAGCCCGTCGGCCCGAACTTCTGCTCTCCTTTGAGGCGCTCAAGCAATGGCGCTGCGAGTACCAAACCAGCTCCGAGTATTGCGAAGGTGATTGTCGGCGTGTCCGGTCGGTGGTAGGCGTAACCCAGCACCGTAGTTGCGACAAAGGTCGCGCCCATAATTCCGACGAATATGTCGGCGATGTGTTTCGGCCCCTTCGCCATAGTGCAGGAGCGTAGGCCAGTCCGGGGAGCCCGACTGCTGCTTTGTGCGCACCGGGTCGACGACGGTTCAGGCCGCGAATTGTCCTCGGGGGCGGTCACACCGGCCCGCTCCGACCCTCGAACCCGGTCGACCGATTTCCTACCTCGATCGAGTGGCCCTCGACTTCCCCGAACTTGTCATAATGGCCGGCCACATCGGCTATCCGTGGACCACGGAGATGATCGCCCTAGCCACCAAGTACCCAAACGTGTACAACGACACCTCGGCCTACAAATCCGGCTCTGGCTCAAATTCCGTGATCGTGGTATCCAGGGCTTTCGCCTGCGGCCGCAGCCGCAGCCGCCATCCCGGCATCCTAAGTCATCAACAGGATCGCCTCGGCCAAAATAACTCGACAACCCGGGCCTAATTAGTTAGCGGACTACCGAACCGATTCATTTCTTTCCGCTCGATGGTGTTACGTCCGTCGGCGCATACTCGGCGGATACATCCGTATACGAGCCCATCGGATTTGCTTCCTCGAACTCCTCCACTTCGCTTGGGCCTTTTTTCTTGGACATGTCCCAAGCGGTGCCGACCGTCGAATCAATCCGGGGATATTCATTTCCCTGCTCGGCGGACTCTTGAGCGTCGGTGATCACCCACACCCTAACAACCTGTCGCGCGGCTACGAGTTCATCAAGGACGTTGGCTGGTGCTATTTCGTAGTCGATACACAGGAAGTGCCCCTCTGCCTGCGAGGGAATGGCTTGTTGGGTTGAATCATCGGGCAAGTCATCGCTACACGGTCTGATTTCTTTGATCCTGCGCTGGTTGAAGAATATTCCGCTGGCAGACAGGCGCGCCACGCGAAACCCTCCGGGTATATCTACTTCCCTCTCGACGGTATCGGTCTCGCCCGGCGTCAAAATGCCGCCGAAACCACTCATATAATACCCCGCATAACTCAGTTGAGCATCTTCACCCGGGGTGGGATTGACGCGATAGTCGCTATCCGTCGGGCCGCCGAGGTCCGCCAGGGCGCCCGCTATCTGACACCACGGCTGACGCCAATCCCATCCATCGCATGCCTTACGGTAAATCGGCTGCTGCGCGGTGGTGGGATACCAGGTGACCCGCATCAGCGCTCCCGCGACGTCGACCGGCACCGTCCC
>NZ_DATFZD010000108.1:0-10129 GCF_035314665.1 Mycobacterium sp.
CAACGCGCCGCCTGCCAGGCCACCAACGCATCAGCGCCCGCCTCGGTGGCCAGCTCGATCGCCAACTCGGAGCGCTCGGCCTTGGGCAGTGCCTGTATCACGGTCACCGCCGGCTGCACGGGCGGTACCTGCCAGCGGTCCAGCACCCTGGCCTGCAGCCCGTCGCGGCCGGTCTGCTCCACCACGCAGCGGGCCAGACCCCCGACGCCATCGCCAAGGATTAGCTGCTCGTCGCGGCGGATGCGCCGCACGGTAGCGGCGTGGAAGCCTTCGTCACCGTCGACGACGGCCAGCTCACCGGTCTCGGGCAACGCGTCGATGTAGAACAGGCCGGGCAATTAGCGCCCGGTAAAGGTCTCGCGCAACCGGCTGAACAATCCGCCGCCGGCGGCGGCGTGCGTCGACCGGACTTCGGCCACGTCACGGTTGCGGCGGCTCTTGAGCTCGCGCAGCAGTTCGGTGTCGCGGTGGTCGAGTCGATCCGGCACCACCACCTCGACGTGGACATGCAGATCACCGCGCGCACCGGAACGCAGGTGCGGCATCCCGTGGCCGCGCCGGGTCATCACCGACCCGGGCTGGGCCCCCGCGGGGATGGTGATCTCGGTCAGGCCGTCGAGGATCGCGTCCACCGTCACCGTGGTGCCCAGCGCCGCGTCGACCATCGGCAGCGAAATCGTGCAGTGCAGATCGTCGCCGTCGCGCACGAAGATGTCGTGGGGCTGCTCGTGCACCTCGACGTAGAGGTCGCCCGCCGGCCCTCCCCCGGGCCCGACCTCGCCCTGAGCGGCCAGCCGGACCCGCATGCCGTTGCCGACGCCGGCGGGGATCTTCACGGTGATCTCGCGGCGAGCCCGCACCCGTCCGTCGCCACCGCACTGGTAGCACGGGTCGAGAATGACTTCGCCGACGCCGCGGCAGGTCGGGCAGGGTCGCGACGTCATCACCTGACCTAGCAGCGAGCGCTGCACGGTCTGCACCTCACCGCGTCCACCGCAGGTGTCGCAGGCCACCGGGGCCGAATTGGCGTTGGTGCCGCGGCCCTGGCAGCGTTCGCACAGCACCGCGGTGTCAACGGTGACCTGTTTACTGACGCCGGTCGCGCATTCGGCGAGGTCCAGCCGCAACCGCAGCAAGGAGTCCGAACCCGGACGGACCCGCCCGGTCGGTCCGCGCGAGGTCGAGCCGCCACCGAAGAATGCCTCGAACACGTCGCCCAAACCGCCGAAGCCACCGAAGCCGTTCGCGGCCGACGCCGCGTTCTCCAGCGGGTCGCCGCCCATGTCGACGATGCGTCGCTTGTCCGGGTCCGACAGCACCTCGTAGGCGACGCTGATCTCCTTGAATTTGGCCTGGGCGACCTCGTCGGGGTTGATGTCGGGATGCAGCTCACGCGCCAGCTTGCGATAGGCGCGTTTGATCTCCGCATCGCTCGCGTTCTGGCTCACGCCGAGCAGACCGTAATAGTCGCGTGCCACGCCTGACCTTTCTTAGGCTCTTAGGCCGTTAGCGGCCGTGTTACCACGGCCGTCCATAGATTCTGCAACGAGTGCGCGCTCATCGGGCACCCAGCACTTCGCCGATATACAAGGCAACCGCAGCGACACTAGCGATAGTTCCCGGATAGTCCATTCGAGTGGGCCCGAGCACACCCATGCCGCCGTAGACAGTGTCGATGGTGCCGTAAGTGGTGGACACCACCGATGTACCCATCATCTGCTCGGCCTCGGTTTCGTGCCCGATGCGCACGGTCACCTTGCCGGCTTCCTGCTGGGCGGCCAGTAGCCGCAGCACGACGACTTGCTCTTCGAGTGCTTCCAGGATCGACCGCAGCGAACCACCGAAGTCCGCCGTGTTGCGGGTCAGGTTGGCGGTGCCGCCCAGCAGCAGCCGCTCCTCTGTGTGCTCGACCAGCGATTCGAGCAGCACCGTCGCCGAGCGTCCGACAGCATCGCTGAGGCTCTTCGATTGCCCCCCTCGACCTAGATGTGCGGCGAGCTCCGCGACCGCGACCGACGCCGCCGACAGCTTCTTGCCCTCCAGCGCTTGGCCGAGCATCTCCCGCAGCTGGGACAGCTGATGGTCGTCGATGACGTCTCCGAGCTCGACGACGCGTTGGTCGACCCGCCCGGAGTCGGTGATGACGACCATCAGCAACCGGGCCGGGGTCAGCGCGATCACCTCGAGATGACGCACGGTCGACGTGGACAACGTCGGGTACTGCACGATCGCCACCTGGCGGGTCAGCTGCGCCAGCAGCCGCACCGCGCGTCGCAGCACGTCGTCGAGGTCGACGCCCGACTCCAGAAAGCCCTGGATGGCACGCCGCTCGGCAACCGACAGCGGCTTCACGTCGTCGAGCCGGTCGACGAATTCGCGGTAGCCCTTTTCCGTCGGGACGCGTCCGGAGCTGGTGTGCGGCTGGGCGATGTAGCCCTCGGCCTCCAGCACGGCCATATCGTTGCGGACGGTGGCCGATGAGACGCCCAGGTTGTGGCGCTCCACCAGCGACTTCGAACCGATCGGCTCCTTGGTGGCAACGAAGTCGGCGACGATCGCGCGCAGCACCTCAAGGCGACGGTCGTCGGCACTAGCCATTCCGTTCCACCTTTCTAACTTGGTCCATTTTACGGTGATCACCAGCCGCTATCGCTTCCTGCACCCGCAGCCAGCAGCCGGTTCTAACCCGCTAGCCTTTCCTGTATGGCCACGTCGAGCCGCGGCGACGCGCCGCAGACAATCCGACGATGATCTTCAAGGGCGTGCGTGACGGCAAGCCGTACCCCGAGCACGGCCTGTCCTACCGGGACTGGTCGCAAATTCCACCTTGCCAGATCCGGCTCGACGAGTTGGTCACCACGACGACAGTGCTGGCGCTGGATCGCCTGTTGTCGGAGGACTCCACGTTCTACGGCGACCTCTTCCCACATGCGGTGAGGTGGAAGGGCGTCGTCTACCTCGAGGACGGTCTGCATCGCGCGGTCCGAGCGGCGCTGCGGAATCGCACCGTGCTGCATGCGCGGCTACTCGATTTGGACGCTGTCACAGATGCGGTCACTCCTCAGGGTTAGCGGCGATCGCAAGCGCGGCGGAGCCGGGCGCAGCGGGTCGCCGCGCGAGAACCGAGCCTAGTCACGTTTTTACGCCCGCAGGTGTCGAGGTAGGTGAGACAGCGCAAAGGCTTCTAAAGGAGGACCCATGCCACGAATCGCCGGAGTGTCCGATCGCGACGCCAAACTCGACACCAAGATCGCCTTCTTTTTCACCAAGCGTCACTTCAAGCAGATGACCGGTGGGGAAACCCCGGCCATGCTCGAGCCGCTGCGGATGTATGCCTATGTTCCCAAGCTGCTGAGTGCAATCGGCCGCCTGGAGCTCGCGGAGTCGAAGATCGACATCCTCAGCCCCCGCCATCGCGCGCTCGCCGAACTGAAATCGGCGACGACGGTGAGCTGCGAGTACTGCATCGACCTCGGCTCGCAGATCGCCCGCAGTTGGGGACTCTCCGACGAGGAACTGCTGGCGTTCGCCGACTACCAGAACGCCACCTGCTTCTCCGACCTCGACAAGCTCATCCTCGAGTACGCCACCGCGATCACCCGCACTCCGGTCGAGGTGAGCGACGAGCTATTCGACGCCCTGCGAACACATTTCGACAATGCTCAACTCGTCGCGCTGACCCACATCATCACGCTCGGCAATCTCCGGGGTCGCTTCAATCTGGCGTTGGACATCGGGTCGTCGGGTTTCAGTGACGGCAAGGTGTGCGCGCTGCCGGACGCCGCCAACCGGTGACCGAGAACGGCGAGCTGGCAGCACGCTTCCAGGCAGCCCGGCCGCACCTTGGCGCGCTCGCCTACCGCATGTTGGGTTCGGTCGACGACGCCGAGGATGCCGTGCAGGAGGCCTGGCTGCGGCTGACCGGCGGCAACCACCGAGATGTTGCGGAGATAGCCAACCTGGACGCCTGGCTGACCACCGTCGTGGCGCGGATCTGCCTGAACGCCTTGCGCGCCCGCCGGGCACGACCGAGCGAAGAACTCGTCGCGCGAGTGCCCGACCCTATCGTCGATCCGCTCGGCGAAGTCGATCCCGAACACCAGGCGATGCTGGCCGATGCGGTGGGCTTGGCGTTGTTCGTGGTGCTCGACACGTTGCCGCCGCCGGAGCGGCTGGCGTTCGTGCTGCACGACGTCTTCGCGGTGCCGTTCGACCAGATCGCGACGATCGTCGAGCGGTCACCGGAGGCCACCCGAAAGCTGGCCAGCCGGGCGCGGCGGCGTATCCAGGATGCCGCGCCCAGCCCGGACACCGACCTGGCGGCCCAGCATGCCGTCGTCGACGCCTTCTTTGCGGCCGGACGTGCCGGTGACTTCGACCGGCTGGTCGCCGTACTGGACCCCGATGTGTCGTTGCGCGGCGACTTCGGCCCCGGCCCGGCCGGACTGCGCTCGGTACAGGGCACTTCCGCGGTGGCCGGGCTGGCCCGTGGCTACGCGGCGCCGGAACGCGAGGCCCGCCCGGCCATCGTCAACGGCGCCGCCGGCGCGGTGATCTTCGTCGCCGGCGCGCCGACCGCCGTCATGGGCTTCGTGGTTCGCGGTGGGCGTATCGCCGCCATCGACGTGCTGGCCGATCCCGAGCGCATCGCCCGGATCGACTTGAGCGCGCTAACCGGCTAGCTCGTCGCTGCCTGCACCAGCGCCTGTGCGGAGTCGGGCGCGATCGTCCAGCCGCCCTGATTGACGAACGTGAGGTTGCGGGTGACCGGCGTTGGGAACTTCGGGCCTGAGATGGCCACGTCGGCGGTGGCCGCATTCGGGCCGGCCGGCTGGATGTTAGTCACGTCGTAGGACTGCGGAAACTTCCCGTCCCGGAACGCCTCTCTCAGGTCGTGGTCGGCAACACGCCCGTCGTTGTCATTGATGCCGCCTGCAACCAGACCGGTCTTGCTGTGGTAGTTCACGCCAGGATTGGTGAGGTTGGTGCAGAGGCTGGACAAGTCGCCCGCGGTCGGCAAACCAGGCGCTGGCGGCGGGGGGTCCTGCGCAAACGGCACGCCCAGGGCGACAGGCTGCACCCCCAAGGCGGACGTGCTGCCGGAGGCAAACGACGTCACGCCAGCGGCCGCGGCTCCAATTGCGGCGACGGCCGCCGCCCCGGTGGCGAGCATTTTCACGGTCATTGTTGTCCCTTCGTCGTATCACTGGTTGTCTCAACATACCCGCTGGCCGGGCGGGCGAACCGGCACAGCTAACCGGCGTGAATGCGCCATTCGGCGGCGTCCTGCTGTTGCCGCCAGAATTCGTCGAAACGTCCTCCCGCGCTGAGCAATTCGTCGACCGCACCGTCCTCGACCACCCGGCCGTTGTCGACGAAAAGAACCCGGTCGGCGTGTCGGATGCTCGCCAGTCGATGGGCGACGATCACCCTGGTGCGGGATTGCGGATCCGCGGTGAGCGCGTCGACCACAGCGGCCTCGTTCTCGGTGTCCAGCGCACTGGTCGCCTCGTCGACCAGCAGTATCGGCGCGGGTTTGAGCAGGGCGCGCGCGATGCTGACCCGCTGCCGTTCACCACCCGACAACGCCGAACCGGCCTCGCCGACGATCGATTCGGCACCTTCGGGCAGCCTGTCGGTCAGTTCGTCGACCCGCGCCAACCCAACAGCCCGGGTGAACTGATCGTCGGCGGCGGCAGGGTCTCCCGCGAACACGTTCTCGCGGATCGTCCCGTGAAACAGATAGGGGTGTTGGAACACCACACTGCTTGCGGCGCGCCGAGTTTCGGCATCGAGTGTCGCGGCGGCGGTAGCACTACCCGACCCTTATTTGGGCGAAAAAATCTGTGCAGCCGTCGTTTTCGCGGGTAACCCGGTGACACTGACGGAGCTGAATGACTATCTCGACCAGCGTGGAGTGGCCAGGCATGCTCGACCGGATGTGCTGACGCAGATGACCGCATTGCCGACAACCCCGGTCGGCAAGGTCGACAAGAAGGCGATCGCCTGGCAGTTGCAATCGTGACATCCGGCAAGCTTTGGTCGACCCACCACCGCGACGTCGGCAGGCGGTAAGGCCATTCATGGAGTTCGGACAGAGATTACTTAGCTTTCGCTACTAGCCTCGACTGCGACGTCGCTTTTCGAGGAGGTGAGAAAATGAAAGCAAGTCGTGACACCAATTCGCCTGCAGTAACTCGCCGCATCGTGGCGCGTCGGTCGGTCTCTCGCGTCCTTTCGGCACTCGCCACTGGCGCCGTTATCTATGGCGCAGGAGCAGCGTCGGCATTTCCGTTCTCTACGGTCCCCAAAGATGTCCGGCTAGCGGGCTGAGTCGAGCAGTTCGGCCGTGGCCTGCCACAGCCGTGCCTCACGAGCCGGGTCCTTTGCGAACGCCTCCACTTCGCGCTCTTCGTCTTTGACAACGAATGCGCCGTTTTGCAGATGCGCCCATCGGTCGTCGAGAACGATCGAAGCCAGTGCCGGACCGGACCGAGTGGGCGACGAAACGCCGGGGATTCGCTCAATAACACGGCCTAACCGTTGAAGACCGGGGCCGTGCCCTCTGCTCAGGCCGGTGCCGGGCATGAATCCCGGCTCGAATACCGAGACGTCGATTCCCGTTGGTGCTCGGCGTTGCAATTCGTGCGCGTAATAGAAAAGCGCGAGTTTGGAGTTGGAATAGGCGATTCCACCGTCCTCGAGTGTCGCCGGCAGATCGGCTGCAGTGGGCTGCGCAAGCTCGATCGGATCCCGCCAGAGCGGCGGCGGGACCCGCAGGATACGGCGGAAGATGTTCTGGTGGTAGGTGTTTGAGCCAATCAGCACGATGCGCGCGGGCGCAACGAGTGAGTCGAGGAGATCGCCGATCAGCTGCGCATGCGCGAGGTAGTTCACCGCGAACGTGAGTTCGTATCCGTCCGCGGACGCGTTGTGGGTGTCGACGACCGAAACGCCGGCGTTGGCCACCAATCCGTGGAGTGGGGACACCGCGCCGGCGGCCAGCAGATCTTTGATCTGCCGCGCCGCGTTGCGCACGTCGGCCAGCCGGGCAAGGTCGCAGCCGATCTCGTGGACGGTCGCTCCTGCGGCGCGGGCGGCCGCAGCCACCTCGGTCAGTGCCTGACCCGGCCTGCCAACCAGCAGCAGGTCGGGCCGCTTTGCCGCGGGGCGTTTGGCGATCGCCAGCGTGGCGGCCTTTCCCAGTCCGCCGGTCGGCCCAGTAATCAGGACGGTGCCGGACGCGTTCGAGTTCATGGTCCTCCATTCGTGGTCGTACCGGGATGATTCTTCGCCGGACCCCGGTCGTCAGGCAGTCGTCCGGTTTTCGTAAGACCATCAGGGCCACGACAAGGCGAGAAAAGGCAGAAACAACAGCGCTCCCGTAGCCACAGTTAAGAGATGGACTCCTGGGAGTTCGGCCGCACGGTGCGGCGCTGGCGCGACCGTGTGAAGCCCACCGCGGTCGGCGTACCGGTCGGCGGACGCCGTCGCGCGGCGGGCTTACGTCGAGAGGAACTCGCCGGGCTGGCCGGAATCTCGGTCGACTAGCTGACACGACTCGAATAGGGGCGAGCCACCTCGCCGTCGGTGCAGGTGGTGGAGGCGTTGGCCCGCGCATTGCGGGTCTCCGATACGAGCGCGACCTGCTGTTCCGACTGGCCGGGCACGCCACCCCCGGACTCGACGTCGTGTCGTCGCGCATCACGCCGAGCGTGCAACGCCTGCTCGACCGCCTGGCGAACACACCTGTTGCCGTTTTCGACGCCACCTGGACAGTCATCGTCGCCAACGCGCCGTACGACGCGCTGATGGGCCCGACGACCAGTTGGCGGGGAATCGAACGCAACAGCGTGTGGCGACACCTTGTCGGTCCGGGCAGTCGCGCCGTCCATACCCCTGAGCAGAAGGCCGAATTCGAGGCCGGGTTGGTCGCCGACTTGCGTCTGACCGCCGCTCGCTATCCCGCCGATCAGCGGTTGAAGCAGCTGACCCGCGACCTCGCCGCGCAGAGCCCGCGATTTGTAAAGCTCTGGGAGTCAGACGCTTTCGAGTCACACCAAGACTTCGGGCGCCGCAAGGTCATCGACCACCCGGACGTCGGACACATCACGTTGGACTGCGACAGGCTGATCGTCGCCGCCGACGATCTGCGCATCATGATCTATACCGCCGAACCCGACACGGAAGACGCCCAGCGCCTCGCCCTCGCGATCGTTCTCGGCACGCAGTCGTTAGTCGACTGAGGACGGCTCAGACGCCGGGTTGACGCGAGAGTTGCTTCACCATGCCTGATTTCACCTGGACGTACGGCCACGTACACGCGCACGTCGGCACCTGATCGCCTGATCGTCATCCGGGCGGCCTGAGCAGGCTGAAAAGCTGCGGTCCGCGCGTTCACGGTATTGAATCGGACCGTGGTCGAAACCGTAGACCGGCCGGCGCCGGTCCATCGAATCCCCGATCGTCGCCTCCGTCGGCATCACAAGGGCGACTCGCACCGACTGAGCTCCATCGGCGGCCTTGCCGCGATGTCGCTGGACGCCTTGTCCAGCGTCGCGTACGGTCCCGAAGCGATCGTGCTCGGTCTGGTCGCTGCGGGCGCGGCTGCCATCAGTTGGACCGTGCCGATCTCCATCGCGATCGCCTTCTTGCTGCTGGTGCTGGTGGTGTCCTACCGGCAGGTAATCGCCGTCTATCCCGACGGTGGCGGTTCGTACGCGGTGGCGAAGAAGGAATTAGGCCGGTTCCCGGCCCTGCTGGCCGCGGCGAGCCTGGTCGTCGACTACGTGTTGACCGTGGCGGTGAGCCTGTCCGCGGGTGCCGACAGCTTGGCGAGCGTGTTTCCGCCACTGGCGCATCACTTGCTCGCGCTGTGCATGGCGGGACTCGTCGTACTCGCCGCGATCAATCTGGTCGGTATCGCGGAATCGGCGAAGGTGCTGATGGGTCCGACGCTGTTGTTCATCGCCGGGATCTTCGCAATTATCATTTTCGGCTCCTTCGAAGACCATCCGGTGGCCTTGATCGGCAATGATCTCGGGCCGATCCACGCTACCGAGGCGCTGGGCGTGGTGGTGATTCTCAAGGCGTTTTCAGCGGGATGCTCCTCGCTGACCGGGGTGGAGGCGATTGCCAATGCGGTGCCGGCGTTCCGGTCGCCGGCAGTCAAGCGTGCCCAGCGCTGTGAGGTCGGATTGGGGGTCTTGCTGGGGGCCATGCTTTTGGGTCTGGCCTTCCAAATTCGGCAACACCAGGTAGTTCCTCGTGGCAACGTCACGATACTGGCGCAGTTGTCGGCGGGCGCGTTCGGAACCGGATGGCCGTTTTACGTGATCAACTTGTCGGTGACCCTGGTGCTGGCCTTTGCGGCGAACACCAGCTTCGGCGGCCTGCCGGTGCTGCTGCAGTTGCTGGCCAGGGATCACCGCATGCCGCATATGTTCGCACTGCGCGCTGAAAAGCCGGTATTCCGATACGGCGTCGCGGCGTTGTCGCTGCTGGCCGCCTTGGTGCTGCTCATTGTCGACGCCAACACCCAGCGACTGCTACCGGTATTCGCGATCGGGGTTTTCATCGGGTTCACGATCAGCCAAACCGGTCTGGTGTTGCACTGGCGCCGTGAACGCGGCCCTGGGTGGCTGGGCTATGCCCTGCTCAACGGCTTCGGCGCGGTGCTGACTGCCATCGCCGGGATCGTGCTATTTGCAAGCAAATTCACCGAAGGCGCGTGGCTGCTGCTGATCTTGGTGCCTGGGCTGATGAGCCTTTTCAACGGAATCGAGCGCTACTACCAGCGCGCCGGCGAACAGCTCGGCCTGGGAAAGATGCCCGCTAAACCAGTGCCCGGCACCGATACCAAGGCGTTGGTGATCGTCCCGATCGTCGCGGTGAGCTGCGTGGCCGAGCGGGCGTTGCAGGTCGCGATGCGGATCGGCCCCGAAGTCGTGCCGGTAACCGTCGATATCGACCCCGACGCGACTCAGCGGCTGCGCCAGCAGTGGGAGGATTGGGACCCGGGGTTGGAGCTCAAGGTGTTGGACAGCCCGCACCGCAGCCTGGTCGCGCCGACGCTCGAATATGTGCGATCCGAGATCGACAAGGGCCGGCACGTCACCGTGTTGCTCGC
>NZ_DATFZD010000109.1:0-3126 GCF_035314665.1 Mycobacterium sp.
CGAAAGCCGCAGTCATCACCACCTCCTGCTGTCCGGGTGTTACCAATGATGTTCGAATATATGTTCGATAGAAGTCAGTCAACACCCGCCCTCCGACACCGTCAAGAAACGTGAGAGGCTGTTTGATACAACCGGTACTCATGTGGCTTCTGGTGCTTTTCGACTGGCGTTTCTCTGCATCGATCCCGGCCTCGAAACACCATCACGCGATCACATCAACGTGAACGCGACATCCTGGATCGACTGTCCGGAAGGCCGGCCGTAGCGCGGATCTCCCGACGTGCCGCCGCTGGGTCGTTCTCTCGAAACATATAGTGGCTCAATGCAACTCGTGCGATTGCACCCGCACGATCACGGGCATTCGCCGCGGCATCGAAGCCGTCCTCACGAGCGCACTGCTCCAAGACCACCATCAACCTCTCGCTGATCATCGGCAACGCCCGCGCCATCTGGTCCTGCGCGAAGCCCGGATCCAGATCGAGCTGGCGCCCGGGCGGCTGATCCTCCACGAAAGTCGCCACAAGGTCGACCGCCGCTTCCAATCGTGCGATGCCGGTGACCCCGCTCATCGCCCGTTCCATCGCCGCGTCGAAACGCCGTCGTTCATGCGCTCCCAGCGCATCGATCAGGTCCTCTTTGGACACGAAGTAGCGATAGATGGTCGGCCGTGACACCCCAGCCAGAGTTGCCACATCAGACAATGACAACTTGCGTGCGCCCGTCCTCAGCACGAGCTGCCGAGCCGCCTCGAGTATCCGATCGGCCAGATCGCCGCGAGCTGAACCGGATCCGTGCGGTTCGGCGATCGACACGATGGCAACTCCTGCGTTTCAGCCCGGAATTCAGGCGGCTACCGGATCGAGCCGGCCGAGTCCACGCAGCCACGAGATCAGCAGCCGCAGCCCGTCGTCGAACGACATGGGCTCATAACCGAGGCGCCGGGTGGTCAGGTTGTCGTTGCTTCTCAGCTTGCGCTCGCTCTTGGCCGCAGCTTTCGCGATGGCCATCAAGGTGGGCCCGAATTCGGCGGTCAATGCCTCAGGATCCGTGCGGTAATCGAGATCCTGGACACGATGGTCGATTCCGGCGATCTCGCAGGCACGATTGATTCCGCCTGCTGTGCTGAAGCTTTCCCGCGGCTGGCCGACCAACAGGTAGCGCTCACCGGCCACCCCGCGGTCCAGCGCGGCGATCGAGCCCGTCGCGACGTCCTTGCCCGCCACCCACGTCACCGGAAAAGCGAGATAGCGCTTGATCTTTCCGCGCATACCGGCCAACAGCACCCGGTTGAAGCTGGTTCGGTGCAAGGCGCGTTCGACGACCGGGGCAGGACCGAAGATCGCGCCCGGATGGCAGGTCAGCACGTCATCGCCCGCGGCCGCGCGCCGATGAGCCTCTTGGAAAGCGGCGAGCTTGGTGACGGTGTAGGGGTCGTTGGGCGGGTTGTCCAGAACGGGCGCCTCTTCGAAGTCGACGCCGGTGCTCAGATCGAGGAACGTGGCCGTGCTCAGGGCCACCATCCGACGCATGCCGTGGGCCTTCGCCGCATCCAGGACGTTGATGGTGCCGACCATGTTGACGGCCTTGAAGTCGTCGAGGTCCTGACTCGCGCCGCCCAGCAGCGCCGCACAGTGGATAGCCGCCTCGGCGCCCTTGGCCGCGCGCAGCACGTCGTCGGCATCGCGGATGTCGCCCTTGACCAATTCGACGCCGATGTCGGACAGCGCGCCGGCTTCGTCCGGGTTGCGGACCAGCGCCCGAACCTGGTCGCCACGCTGGATCAACTGCTCGCAGACGTTACCGCCGGTCTGCCCGGTCGCGCCGGTGACGAAGATCGTGCTGGGCATGGCCGTCCTCCTCAGAGCTAGGTTGTTACATATCGAACATATTTAGTTAAGACTGTAAACCTTGACGTTGGATTGTTCTATATTCAGTTTTATGGCACTCGATCCCTCAAGCGTCCTTCTCACCGACCGCGTCGCGGTTGTCACCGGCGGCGGCGCGGGTATCGGCCGCGGCATCGCGGCGGGTTTCAAGGCGTTCGGTGCGCAGGTGGCGATCTGGGAGCGCAACCCCGAGTCGAGCGCATCCGCCGCGGCGGAGATCGGTGCGCTGGGTATCACCGTCGACGTCCGCGACAGTGCTGCGGTGGACGCCGCGCTGGCGCAGACCTCCGCCGAGCTTGGCCCGGTGACGATCCTGGTCAACAACGCCGGCGGCGTCTTCTGGTCAGGGATCCTCGACACCAGCGAGAACGGTTGGGACGCGCTGTACAGGTCGAACCTGCGCCACATCTACCTGTGCACGCAACGCGTGGCCCGCGTCCTTGTCGAGCAGAAATTGCCGGGCAGCATCATCAGCGTCACCTCGATCGAAGGTGTCCGCGCCGCACCGGGTTTCGCGACGTATGCAGCGGCCAAGGCAGGGGTGATCAACTACACCAAGACCGCGGCCCTCGAACTCGCCCCGCATGGCATTCGGGTCAACGCGCTGGCGCCCGACATCACCTTGACCGAGGGCATCATGCAAATTGCCCCGCCGGGGGCCGAAGAGCGGTTCGGCCGCACGGTCCCGCTGGGCCGCGCCGGCCACGTCGACGAGATGGCAGGCGCCGCAGTGTTTCTCGCGTCCGACATGTCCAGCTACATCACCGGTCAAACCATCCATGTCGACGGCGGAACCCAGGCCGCCAGCGGCTGGTATCACCATCCGGAAACCGCCGCGTACGTGCTCGGTCCGAGCAGCTGAGCGTTTCTAATCGCCGGTGTCCAGCATGACGTGCGCGGACATTCCACCGTCGATCGAGATCATTTGTCCGGTGATGTAGCGAGACTGCTCCGAAGCCAGGAAAACGACTAGGTCGGCGACGTCTTGTGGTTGTCCGAGATACGGCGTCAGCGTAGCGTGGCCGAGGCGACCGATGACGTCCTCGGACAGATGCGCGCGTACGGCGTCGGTCAGGATCAATCCGGGCACGATGGTGTTCGCCCGCACGCCGCGCTTTCCCTCACTGGTCGCGACGTACATCGTCAGGGTGTGCACCCCGGACTTCGACACACCGTAGGCCAAACGGGTCCGGTCACCCGATAGCGCCGCCCCCGACGACATGTTGACGATGGAACCGCC
>NZ_DATFZD010000110.1:0-4444 GCF_035314665.1 Mycobacterium sp.
ATTCGTCCGGCAATACCTGACTAGACCAGCGAGGCCAGTTCGTTGATCTGCTCGGTGCTGCGCCCGCTGACCACCATCATGGTGACGCCGGCGGCCTCCCAGGCCTTGATCTGGTTGCGCACGTGGTGCAGGTCTCCGACGATCGCGGCGTCGTCGATGACTTCGTCGGGGATGATCGACGCGGCCTTGTCCTTCTGATCGCTGCGGAAGAGCCTCGTCACGTCGTCGACCACCTCGGCGTAGCCCATCCGGCGATAGACCTCGGCGTGGAAGTTGGTGTCCTCCGCGCCCATGCCGCCCATGTAGAGGGCGATGTAGGGCTTCATCGCCGCGAATGCGGCGCTGCGGTCATCGGTGATGACGATGTTGGCCGTCGCGCAGATCTCGAAGTTCTCGCGGCTGCGACGCGCGCCGGGCCGGGCGAATCCCTCGTCCAGCCATTCGTTGTAGGTGTTGGCCATCCGCGGCGTGTAGAAGATCGGCAACCAGCCGTCGCAAACCTCCGCAGCCAGCGCGACGTTCTTCGGCCCCTCGGCACCCAGCATGATCGGGATGTCGGCCCGCAACGGATGGGTAATCGGCTTGAGCGGCTTGCCCAGACCCGTCGCGCGCTCACCGGTCAACGGCAGCGGATAGTGCGGGCCGTCGCTGGTCACCGGCTTCTCGCGGGCCCACACCTGCCGGATGATGTCGATGTACTCCCGGGTGCGGGCCAGCGGCTTGGGAAATGGCTGCCCGTACCAGCCCTCCACCACCTGCGGGCCGGAGACCCCGAGACCGAGAATGTGCCGGCCACCGGACAGGTGATCCAGCGTCAGGGCGGCCATCGCGCATGCGGTCGGGGTGCGGGCGGACAGTTGCACCACCGAGGTGCCCAGCCGTAGCCGACGCGTCGATGAACCCCACCAGGCCAGCGGCGTGTAGGCGTCCGACCCCCACGCTTCGGCGGTGAACACGGCGTCGAAACCGGCGTCCTCGGCCGCGGCCACGAGTTCGGCGTGGTTCTCGGGCGGCTGAGCGCCCCAATATCCCAGCTGGAGTCCGAGCTTCATGCGAGCCGCCTTTCCTGCAGGTCTCGACCGTATCTTGAATCCATTCTTAGAACCTGTTCTACTCGATGCTGTGACCGCCAGCCAAAGCAGCCCGGTGCAGATCGATACCCATCAGCCGCCGCTATCGGCACCGCTGAAGCTATCCTTCGACTACACCCGTTCAGTCGGACCTACCCTCAGCCAGTTCTTCACCGCCCTGCGTGAGCGACGCATCGTCGGCGTCCGGGGCTCGGATGGCCGGGTCTACGTTCCGCCCGCCGAGTTCGATCC
This sequence comes from Mycobacterium sp., assembly GCF_035314665.1. GTDB lineage: Bacteria > Actinomycetota > Actinomycetes > Mycobacteriales > Mycobacteriaceae > Mycobacterium. The sequence goes on from NZ_DATFZD010000110.1 coordinate 1,323, forward strand.
CGTGACCTACGAACGATTGACCGAGATCGTACCGGTGGCCAGTGTCGGGACCGTGCTGTCGTGGACCTGGCAGCCCGAGCCCCTCGAGGGGCAGCCGTTGGATCGGCCGTTCGCCTGGACGCTGATCAAGCTCGACGGCGCCGACGTTCCACTGCTGCACGCCGTCGACGCCGGATCGTCCGACGCGATCAGCACCGGGGCGCGGGTGCACGCCCATTGGGTCGACGAACCGGCGGGTGCGATCACCGACATCGCCTACTTCGCCCTCGGTGACGAGGCCGAGCCCGTCCCCGAAACGACTGACGACCGCGATCCGGTGACGGTCCAGGTGACGCCGAGCAGCATCGAAATCCAGCACACCGCTTCGCTTCCCGAGAGCGCGTTTCTGCGCGGTCTCGAAGAGGGCAAGCTGCTCGGCGCCCGCACCGGCAAGGACGGAAAGGTGTACTTCCCGCCGAAGGAAGCGGACCCGGCGACCGGCCTGGAACTCGACAACTTCCTCGAGCTGCCCGACAAGGGCGTCGTGACGACGTTCGCGATCATCAACATCCCGTTCGCCGGCCAGCGCATCAAGCCGCCGTACGTCGCGGCCTATGTCCTGCTCGACGGCGCCGATATCGCATTCCTGCACCTGATTCAGGAGATCGACGCCTCCGAGGTGCGGATGGGCATGCGGGTGCAGGCGGTGTGGAAGCCCCGCGAGGAATGGGGCCTGGGCATCGACAACATCGAATACTTCAAGCCGACCGGCGAACCTGACGCCGAATACGACACCTACAAGCACCACCTGTAAAGGGAATAACGTGACCGATCGCGATGTAGCCGTCGTCGGATTCGCCCATGCGCCGCATGTGCGCCGCACCGACGGCACCACCAACGGCGTCGAAATGCTGATGCCGTGTTTCCACGCGCTTTACGACGAACTCGGGCTCGAGCAGACCGACATCGGCTTCTGGTGCTCCGGTTCGTCGGATTACCTTGCCGGCCGGGCGTTTTCGTTCATCTCCGCGATCGACTCGATCGGGGCGGTGCCGCCGATCAACGAGTCGCACGTGGAGATGGACGCCGCGTGGGCACTCTACGAGGCATACATCAAAATCCTGACCGGCCAGGTCGACACCGCACTGGTGTACGGGTTCGGCAAATCCTCAGCCGGCACTTTGCGTCGGGTGCTCGCGCTGCAGACCGATCCGTACACCGTCGCACCGCTGTGGCCCGACGCGGTGTCGATGGCGGGGCTGCAGGCCCGCTTCGGCCTGGACCGCGGCAAGTGGACGGCCGAGCAGATGGCGCAAGTAGCGCTGGACTCGTTCGCCGTTGCCGAGCGCACCGATTCGGAGAAACCGGCCAAGAGCATCGACGAGCTGCTGGCCAGGCCGTTCTTTGCCGATCCCCTTCGGCGCCACGACATTGCGCCGATCACCGACGGCGCGGCGGCGATCGTGCTGGCCGCCGGCGACAAGGCCCGCGAGCTTCGAGAGAACCCCGCGTGGATCACCGGGATCGAGCACCGCATCGAGACTCCGGTGCTCGGCGCCCGGGACCTGACCACGTCGCCGTCGACGGAGGCGGCGGCGAAGGCGGCGACGGGCGGAGAGACCGGCTCGATCGACGTGGCCGAGATCTACGCGCCGTTCACCCATCAGCAGCTGATCCTGACCGAGGCTATCGGCCTGCCGTCGTCGACGAAGGTCAACCCGTCGGGCGGCACGCTGGCGGCCAACCCGATGTTCGCTGCCGGGTTAGAACGCATCGGCTTTGCGGCACAACACATCTTCGACGGCTCGGCAGGCCGGGTGCTCGCGCACGCGACCGGCGGCCCGGTGTTGCAACAGAATCTCGTCGCCGTGCTGGAAGGGAAATAATCATGGCGGGCCAGCTCGCTGCGGTGCTCGGCACCGGGCAGACGAAGTACGTTGCCAAGCGCCAAGACGTCTCGATGAACGGACTGGTTCGCGAGGCCATCGACAAGGCGTTGGCCGACTCCGGGTCGACCATGGACGACATCGACGCGGTCGTCGTGGGCAAAGCGCCCGACTTCTTCGAGGGCGTGATGATGCCCGAGCTGTTCATGGCCGACGCCGTCGGCGCGACCGGCAAGCCGCTGATCCGGGTGCACACCGCGGGTTCGGTCGGCGGGTCGACCGGTGTGGTGGCTGCCAGCCTGGTGCAGTCGGGCAAATACCGCCGTGTGCTCGCGATGGCGTGGGAGAAGCAGTCCGAATCAAATGCCATGTGGGCGTTGAGCATTCCGGTGCCGTTCACTAAGCCGGTCGGCGCCGGTGCGGGCGGCTACTTCGCTCCGCACGTGCGCTCTTACATCCGCCGATCCGGCGCGCCGACGCACATCGGGGCCATGGTGGCGGTCAAGGACCGGCGCAACGGCGCCAAGAACCCGTTGGCGCACTTGCATCAACCGGACATCACGCTGGAAAAGGTGATGGCGTCGCAGATGCTGTGGGACCCCATTCGCTTCGACGAAACCTGCCCGTCGTCCGACGGCGCCTGTGCGGTGGTGATCGGCAACGAGGACGTCGCCGACAAGCGCGTCGCCGAAGGCCATCCGGTGGCATGGATCCACGCCACCGCGTTGCGCACCGAACCGCTGGCGTTCTCCGGCCGTGACCAGGTCAACCCGCAGGCCGGGCGCGACGCCGCCAAGGCGCTGTGGAAGGCGGCAGGCATCACCAGCCCGATCGACGAGATCGACGCCGCCGAGGTTTACGTGCCGTTCTCGTGGTTCGAGCCGATGTGGCTGGAGAACCTCGGGTTCGCGCCCGAGGGCGAAGGTTGGAAGCTCACCGAGGCGGGCGAAACCGAGATCGGCGGGCGGATCCCGCTCAACGCCTCCGGCGGCGTGCTGTCGTCGAACCCGATCGGCGCATCCGGTCTGATCCGGTTCGCCGAGGCGGCCATCCAGGTGATGGGCAAGGCGGGCGATCACCAGGTTCCGAACGCGCGCAAGGCACTTGGCCACGCCTACGGCGGTGGCTCGCAGTATTACTCCATGTGGGTTGTGGGGGCCGATAAGCCGTGAAGTACACCTGCAGCATCGCGATGGGGCCGATCGATCAGTTGGTCGACATCGCAAAGACCGCCGAAGAGGTGGGATTCGACGCGAT
>NZ_DATFZD010000111.1:0-22488 GCF_035314665.1 Mycobacterium sp.
TGCCTACCGCTCAGCCGTCGTAAGTGAATGGCGCAAACGTTCTCCGATCTACTACACCCACTGCGACGGTTGCGCGGCACGCGGAATGTGTGGCAACGGTTGCGCTTACGACGCAATGATCCACAGCGGCGATGAAATGGCGATCGACGTACGAAGCTGCGAGTACACGCAGCGGTTCAATCGGTTGTTCATCGAAGATCTCTTCGAGCAGGTCCGACCCGCTGGCCACCTTGCCGCGGACTGGTGGCACATACCTGATCGCAGCGAGCGCCAGCGGCTGATGGGCGCGGTATCGGCGCGCCCCCGTACGCTGTCCTACTCCATCGGGCACCAGACCCTCGACTAGCGTTTGGCGCCGATCTTGGCTTCAACCAGGGTTGCGACACACTGAGCTATGGCAACGCGCGAGATGACGGCCTACTTCGGTCACCACAAAGCAGCAAGTAGATGGGCCACGCTCGTTCTTGGCGAACTGGCTGCGAGTCTCGGACTTCGCGCGCTCACCGTATATAGCGCGGTCGAGTGGGATGGATACCCAGATCTGGGTGGCCTGGTGGCCGACACATCGCCAGACTTGTTGATCTACCCCAACGCGTCGCAGGTGGACGCGGACTCGCTCGGGCCGTTGCGGGGATTTCATATTATCCGCGATCCGCGGGACATGATCGTCTCTGGCTACTTCAGTCACCGATACAGCCATCCCGAAGTGTTCCCGAAGGTGTCCCGATTTGGGACAGAATTGCCGCCGCACCGGGCAGAGCTGGCGACGCTCGACATCGACGCGGGCCTATCGCGCGAGATCGAGTTCAGCGGGCAGTTCATCGACGGCATGGCGACGTGGAACTATGCCCAGCCGCACATACTTGAGCTCCGCATGGAGGATGTCATCGAAGACCCGCTTGCCCACTGGACCGCGATCGTTGCCCACCTCGGATGGCCCCGCCCGGCGAGTGACCAGGAATTCCTAGCCGAAATCCTTGAGCGCCATTCCTTCCGGCGCTTGGCGGGTGGGCGCGATCGTGGTGATCTTGACATCACACATCACTACCGGCGCGGCGTTGCCGGCGACTGGCGCAATTACCTCAATAAGGACCACCTCGCGCAGATACGACGGCGCTATGAAGACCTGGTGGAGCGCCTCGGGTACCAGTGGTAAGGCCATGGATCCGGTCGCAAATCCCCGCAGCGAGGAATCGGTCAAGCTCGACTCCAGACTGCTGAAAATCACCGTCCTCTACATGCTGGCCCCGACGATGGCGGCCCTTGACACCACGATCGTCTACGTGGCGCAGCGGACTTTCGTTGACGAATTCTCCTCGACGCAAGCCATTGTCGCGTGGACGATGACCGCCTATACCTTGTCATTGGCGGCGGTGATCCCACTGACCGGCTGGGCCGCCAACCGCTTCGGTACCAAGCGGCTAATCCTCGGTTCAGTGCTGCTCTTCTCGCTTGGATCACTGCTGTGCGCGACGGCATCGAATGTCACGCTGCTGGTGACGTTCCGAGCACTCCAGGGGCTTGGCGGCGGGATACTCCTGCCGCTAACCTTCACAATCCTGACCCGCGAGGCCGGACCGGGACGGCTCGCGCGGGCGCTGGCGATTGGCGGCGTTCCGGGGTTCATCGCGCCAATTTGCGGCCCTATCCTGGGCGGCTGGCTGATCGGCTCCTTTGGCTGGCAGTGGATTTTTCTGGTCAACGTTCCGATCGGATTGTTCACCTTGGTGCTGGCCGGGTTCGTCCTTCCCAAAGACGAACCGGCGTCAGCGGAGTCATTAGATGTCGTCGGAATGCTGCTACTCTCGCCCGGGCTGGTGATGCTGCTTTACGGTGCGTCGCTGATACCCGGACGCGGCACTGTTAGCAATCCGCGGGTGTACGTGCCAGTTGCGGTCGGGTTCACGCTGATCGTTGTGTTCGTTTTCCACGCGCTGTACCGCGCCAGCAATCCACTCATCGACTTGGGTTTGCTTCGGAACCGGATGGTCGCGTCAGCCAACGCAACGAGATTTCTATACGCCGTTGGATTCTTCGGGACGTGTCTGCTACTGCCCGGGTACTTCCAGCAAGTGCTCGGCAAGACGCCGCTACAGTCGGGACTTTTGCTGCTCCCGCAAACGCTGACCGGTGCTGCGGTCGCACCGCTCGTGGGACATCTGACGGAGAAGCGAGGTCCGCGTGATGTCGTGCTGGCTGGAATGACTTTGATCGTCGCCGGTATGGGGGTGTTCATCTACGGCATCAGCCAGCACCGGGTGCACATCCCGGTGCTGCTGGCCGGGCTTGCGGTGTTCGGTATCGGTACCGGCTGCTCGATGATGCCGGTTGCGTGGACGGCAGTTCACACCCTCGAGACTCGCGAGATAGCGCACGGGTCAACGCTATTCAACGTCAATCACAACGCGGCGGCGGCCATCGGCGCGGCGCTGATGTCGGTACTGCTGACCAGCATTCTCAACCGCAGTGCCGACATCGTGGCGGCGCGCCGAGCCGATTCCATCTTGCAAGACGCGGCGAGACGAGGCGTTGCGCCCGACCTGTCCAAGCTGCCTCACCAGGTGTTCGCGCCCGATTTCATGGAGCACGTCACCAAGGACCTGTCGCGGGCCTACGCCATGGTGTTTGCAGCCGCCGCGATACTGGTCGCCACCACTTTCATACCCGTGTGGTTCCTGCCGAAGAAGCCAACGGGGAATCCGCCCGCGCTGGCCCCAGCCGGTTGCGCACATCCGAGAACCGAAGCGCCTCGGTGTGATCGTTGAAAGACGACGAGCGGTTCGGACGTGGCGACTCTGACAAACCCCGCCCTGATTTGACCTCACCCCCAAACAGGGCCCCGTTTGCCTCATAAGCTTCTCACTCGTCAACTAAGGGCGGAGGTGGGGCAGTTTGGCGTCCAGGTGATCCTGCTCGATCCGGGCCACATCAAGTCACGGATGACGCTCTCGGCAGAAGAACAGAACGCCGTAGCCCGCGCCAAACTACCGCCCGAAGCGGTCGAACTGTACGGAGGAATGCTGACCAAACTCGACCGGATGGTGACGGGGATGGTCGGCTCCGGAAAAGAACCCGAGGTGGTCGCGCAGGCCTACCTCAAGGCGTTGACCGATCCTCGACCGAAGCGCTTCTACACCGTAGGCGTGGACGCGAAAGCGCTTCGGATCATTGGCCGCTGGTCGCCCAAGTGGCTGCTGGATGCGATGGCCGCCCGAATCATGGATGGTTCTGCACGCCACTAGTGGCGCTGCCAGGTCTCGAACCCGCCTCTCTATGTCGCGCCGCGCGGCTCGGCTATGTCCCGGGTGCTTACGCTGTGGCGACGTCCCCGTTCCGCAGCTCGCGCAACGCTGTCCGCAGTCCGCGACGTCTGCCGGTGTCGGGATCGATACCAAAGCTATCCCGGACGCCGGCACGGATTCGGAACTTTAACTCCGAGTGGGTCTCGGGTGCGTCGTCCTCGTTGGCTTCGAGCAACTTGTTCGGGAGCGAGAGCTTCACGATGGTCCAGAACGTCTGCATGTACTGACGCCCAAGGGATCCGGTCGTGTACGGCAGGTCGTATTTGTCACAGAGCGCTGTGATGCGCTCGGATATTTCGGCGTAGCGGTTGCTGGGCAGGTCGGGAAACAGGTGGTGCTCAATCTGGTAGCACAGGTTTCCGCTCATGAAGGCCATCATGGGCCCGGCGTTGAAGTTCGCCGACCCGAGCATCTGCCGCAGGTACCACTCTGGATGCGTCTCCGCCTCGTATTCCTCGCGAGTGAATTTCTCGGCGCCGTCAGGGAAGTGCCCACAGAAGATGACCATGTACGACCAGTAGTTGCGGATGAGGTTAGCCGTCACGTTGGCGCGCAGGGTGTGCTTCCAGTTCCGGCCCGACAGGGCCGGAAAGACCACGTAGTCTTTGCCGACCTGTTTGCCGACCTTTTTGCCGATCACCCGCAAGTCCCTGCGGACCTCGTCCTTGGATTTCTCGCCCCTGCGGACCTTCGACAATTCCACCCCGTGCAACGCAACTCCCCACTCGAAAAGTGTTCCGAGCAGCAGGTTGTAGAACGGGTTGCCGATATTCCATTTGTCCCAGTGCTGGTCTCGGGTGACGCGAAGCAGCCCGTAGCCCACGTCGTCGTCCATCCCGACGATGTTGGTGTATTTGTGATGCACAAAGTTGTGCGATTTCTTCCACTGCACGCTCGGAGACGTGGTGTCCCACTCCCATTCGGTCGAGTGAATCTCCGGATCATTCATCCAATCCCACTGGCCGTGGGTGATGTTATGCCCGAGTTCCATGTTCTCGATGATCTTCGCGGCGGCGAGCATGGCGGTGCCGGCGACCCAGGCGACCTTGTTCCTGCTCGCCATCAAGGTGATTCGGCCGCCCGCCGCCAACGCGCGCTGCAACTGGATGGTCCTGCGCACGTAGCGGGCGTCCCGTTCACCCCTGGACTCTTCGATGTCGGTTCTGATCGCGTCCAGTTCGCGGGCCAATTCCTCGACGTCGGCTTCGGTGAGGTGTGCGTACTGTTTGATGTCTGTGATAGCCATGCGGCTCTCCTAGATGTTTATGGTGCAGTCGCCGGAAGCGGCAGAAATGCACGTCTGGATTCGGTCGCCGGCGCCGTGCTCGGTGCCGGACCGGAAATCGCGCACATAGCCCGATTCCAGTGGCAGAACGCAGGATTGACAGATGCCCATTCGGCAGCCGAACGGCATCTGGATGCCCAGCTTCTCGCCACCTTCTAACAGCGACGTGGCGCCGTCGAGTTCGATGGACTTGTCTGAGATGGCGAAGGTGACCGTGCCGCCCTCGCCGCCTTTGTCGGTGCGGGAGATGGTGAACCGCTCCATGTGCAGGCTGTTCGCGATGCCCGCGTCCGTCCACACCTTTTCGACCGTGTCGAGCATGGCCGGCGGCCCGCACGCCCACGCCGAGCGCCCCCTCCAATCCGGAACGACACCGTCAAGCTCGGCGAAGTCGATCTTGCCCATGTCCGCAGTCAGCTGCAGGTGCAATCGGTAGCCGGACTGAGCGCGCTCCAACGCACGTAACTCGTCATGAAATATCACCTCGTCGACGACGGGCGCCGAATGGATGTGCACGATGTCGGGGCTCTCGCCGCGGTGCCTGAGCGAGCGCAGCATCGCGATGACGGGGGTGATGCCGCTGCCCGCTGTCACGAACAACAACTTGCCCGGCGCCGGGTCAGGAAGCGCGAAATCGCCCTTCGGAGTTGCCAGCCGAACCACCGTGCCGGCCTCGACGCCATTGACCAGATGGGACGACAGGAACCCCTCAGGGGTTGCTTTCACGGTGATCGAGACCAGTTTTTTGTCGCGCCGCGGAATCGACGTGAGCGAGTAGGACCGCCAGTGCCAGCGGCCATCGACCCGAAGCCCGATCCCCAGATATTGGCCCGGCCGGTAGTCCCCGGAAAAGCCCCATCCCGGCCTGATCGTCACCGTCGCCGAGTCTTCAGTTTCTTTGTGGACATCGACCACCACCCCACGCAGTTCCCGCGCGGACCACAACGGATTGAGCAACTTGAGGTAGTCATCGGGCAATAGCGGCGTCGTGGCGCGAGCCACCAACCCGCGCAACACATTGACCTTCGGGGATACTGCGGTTTCGATGTCCTTCGCGGGAGCAGCGCTCCATCGCGTCAGGCTTCGCATCTTCAACTCCATAGAGCGGCTCCATCGCCTCAGCCCAGGTACACGGGATTTCGATTTCAGTGAACACGTGTGCACCGATTACCCCGTCCGTAGAACGGCAAACATCCGTTCTGCCGGCGGTGGGCGACCGGATAGTGACGAAGAAGCGCGACGGCCACCCCCGTCATCGGCAGGCGAGCCGCTCGATGCGGCCATCGTTAATAGCCAAGATTCGACGGTACTTAACCAGTCGCTGTTGGACTTGGTTCCCGTCGTCGGGTCGACCATCGCCGGTGTCGTCGTCGCAGCTGTCGCACTCACCGTGTCGCTTCCGGTGTGCATCGCGACCACCGTTTTTGTGGTGTTCCGGCTTGCGGAGGACTACCTCCTGGTGCCCAAGATCATCGGCCGTGCGGTGAAGGTGCCCGCGCTGATCACCGTAGTGGCCGTTTTGATCGGCGGCGCGCTATTAGGGATTGTCGGAGCTCTCGTTGCCATCCCGATCGCAGCCGCCTTGCAGCTCCTGACTCAGGAAGTCCTTTTCCCTCGACTCGACAACGCCTGAGGGACGGTGGCCGTTATCGAGCACTCGCAACGACTCGCCGGCGCGCCGAGGTGTGTCGTTGGTTGAGCCGGTTGTTGCGATTACGGATCGCGGTGGCCAGTCCGCGTCGACGCGCAACAGGGTTCCCGACGCCTGCTCGACCCGGTGGTTTGACGACGCCGCGAAATTTCTCTTCGGAGGCGGTCTCAGGGGCGTCGTCGGAAGAGGCGGTCAGGAACCGGTCCGGCAGGGCCAGTTTGACGATCGTGCGCAGCGTCAGTAGGTATTGGCGGGCCAGCGGCCCCGTAGTGTAGGGCAGCTCATACTTTGCGCAGATCGCCCGCACGCGCTCGGCGATCTGGGCGTAGCGGTTACTGGGCAGATCCGGGTAGAGATGGTGTTCGATCTGATAACAGAGATTTCCGCTCATCAGCGCCATCACTGGCCCGGCACGAAAATTGGCACTACCCAACATTTGTCGCAGATACCACTGCGCTTTGGTCTCATCGTCGAGGGCTTCAGGGGTAAATTTCTCAGCCCCGTCGGCGAAGTGGCCGCAGCAGATCACCGCGTACGCCCACAGGTTTCGCAGCAGGTTGGCCAGCGCGTTCCCGAAAAGGACCCGCCGCCAACGTCGCCCGGCGAGTGCAGGGAAGAGCAGGAAATCTTTGCCTGCCTGGCGAGCGACTTTGCGGCGCAGAGCTCGGGTGTGAGCAGACTTTTCGGCATCAGTATCCATGCGGTCTTGTTCGGAGTACAGACCGTGCAGCGCGATACCCCATTCAAACGCAATCGCCAGCAATAGATGTCGCAGCGGCTGCAACAGATTGCTAAGCTTCCACGGTTGGTCACGGGTGACGCGCATAACGCCGTAACCGAGGTCGTCGTCGACGCCGACGACGTTGGTGAACATGTGATGGCGGTAGTTGTGGGAGTACCTCCATTGCGAGGACAGCCCAGCCATGTCCCACTCCCAAGTGGTGGAGTGAATTTCGGGGTCGTTCATCCAATCCCATTGGCCGTGGCCGATATTGTGGCCCAATTCCATGTTCTCGATGCTCTTGGCCGCGGCCAGCGCGCAGGCTCCGATCGCCCATCCGGTCCTGGTCCGACTGGCGCCGATTACGATACGGGCGGCCAGGTCGAGGCAGCGTTGAACAGCGATGATGCGCTGGATATACGTCCTGTCCTTGGCGCCGAGCGAATCTTCGATGTCTAGACGGATCGCGTCCAATTCGACGGCAAGTGCCTCGACATCCGCGTCGCTCAGGTGGGCGTATTCGGCTACTTCTGTGATGGCCATCAGTTTCTCACTGGATGATCAACGTAGTGCCGCGCGGGGAATCTCCGCGGTCACCGGGCAAGGGAAACATTTGGTGAGGGCGTGCCGTACTGCGGGGAATGGTTTTGTGGTTGGCGCCGGCGTGCCGGGTGACAGCCCACTTTGGACGCGTTCGCATCGTGAACTTTCGACAGAAGATCACTGAGATGCCCGGTTGCGAGCGGTCGCTCTCACGCTGTCGCTGCAGGGGGACGGCGTTTCCGGGCCGGCTGGGCTGTCAACCAAGGCCAAGTCTACCGCCGGTTGGGGTCGGGCTTCATGAGCGCCTGTCACCCGGTAAATCATTTCCGGTGATGATTTCCCAGCCGGGGTGCGTTGAACCCGCGCCGTTCGAACCGCCCCGGTAAGTCCAAAGACCTACCGGGGCGGGAACCCAGCGCGTGGCTGGCTTAGGCATTCGGCGTCACCGACTCGCTACGATGCAGCCAGACTCGCCTGACGTTGTGCGGCAATGGCGTTGATGCCTTAGCGTGTAAACCACCATCAGAACGCCCTTGGCCTTTTCGATAGTGGAACGGTGCTTGGCGATTTCGGAACATTCAGGGCTGGAGGATGATCTTCACCGCGCCGTCTTGCTTCTTCTGGAAGATGTCGTAGGCGCGCGGTGCCTCAGCCAGCGGCAGGGTGTGGCTGGCGAAGCTGTCGACGCCTAGCGGGTCGTCGTCGATCAACAGCGGCATGATGTCGTCGACCCATTTTTTGACGTTGGCCTGACCCATGCGCAGCTGGATCTGCTTGTCAAACAGGGTAAGCATTGGCAGCGGGTCGGCCATCCCCCCGTACACGCCGATCAAAGAGCTAGTGCCCCCGCGACGCACGATGTCGATCGCGGAGTACAACGCATCGAGGCGATCCACGCCAGCCTTCTGCATCATCGGTTTGGCCAATGCGTCAGGCAGCAGGCCGGTGATTTGTTGAGCCAGCTTGGCGACCGGTGATCCGTGCGCCTCCATCCCGACGGCGTCGATCACCGAGTCGGTGCCGCGACCGTTGGTGAGATCGCGGATCAAATCGGCGAGCTTGTCGCCCGCATCCTCCAGATCGATCGTCCGGATACCGCGGGCGTCGGCTCGGGCCAGTCGTTCCTGGATCCGGTCGACCGCGATGACGTCGTAGCCGAGGTGAGCGGCGATGCGCGCCGCCATGTCGCCAATCGGCCCGAGGCCGAGCACGGTCACCGAGCCGCCGGCGGGGATAGCGGCGTAGGAGACAGCCTGCCAGGCGGTCGGCAGTACGTCAGACAAATAGACGTAGCGGGAGTCCGGTGGTCCCGCCGGCACCTTGATGTGGGTGAACTGAGCCTGTGGCACCCGAAGAAGTTCGGCCTGCCCGCCGGGAACCTCGCCGTACAGTTCGGAGTAGCCGAACAGGGCGGCACCCATCCCTTGCTCGCGAACCTGTGTGGTCTCGCATTGCGTGTAGAGCTGCTGGTCGCACATGTAACAACTGCCGCAAGAGATCTGGAACGGGATCACTACCCGATCGCCGACCGCCAGATTGGTGATGTCGCGACCCACCTCGCGCACGATTCCCATCGGTTCGTGGCCCAGGATGTCGCCGGTCCCAGATGGGATACCGGGTGGTCGTGCCCCGCGAAGCGGTCGGCGGCACTCCCCCCGCCTACGCCGACTTAGCAATCACGCACACGATGGCGATGCTGGCCACCATCACGACGATCGACGCGCTGACCGCGGATTGGGCGTCAGGATGACATCAAAGAGGTAGAGCACCTGCTTCGCATCCCGTAACGACGCGAAACGACCTGACGCGACCTGCGGATACACCGGAAGGTGTTGATGGCATCAACCTACGAAAGCGACATGCCGGCGCACACACATCCTAGACCCACGCCAGCTCGACCCGTTGCCACCCGTTAAGAAGTGCCGTCGGATTGCGTTGCAGCGGAGCACCGGTCAATTCAAGCCGGTCGAGATACGGAAGCAACCCGCTGATCGCCGCCCTCACCTCCTGGCCAGCCAGGTGGGCGCCCAGACAGAAGTGAATGCCGTGTCCGAATGCCAGGTTCTTGCCAGGGGGTCGGGTGATCAGGAACCGGTCGGGGTCATCGAAACGACGCGGATCACGGTTTGCCGCGGCCATATGCAACGCAATGATGGCGCCCTTGGGGATTGGCGTTCCGGCGATCTCAGTGTCTTCGGTCGCCTCGCGAAAAGCGAATTGGATCGGGCAGGTCAACCGATTTGCTTCGTCAACCGCATTGGGCAGCAGTCCAGCATCGTTGAGCAACAACTTGAGCTGGTCGGGGTTGGCCAGCAGTTCGACCACGGTGTTGCCGATCAAATTCGTCGTCGTCTCGTTGCCCGCGACCATGATGGTGATCGCGACCATCAGTGTTTCGACATTGCTCAGCGACTCGTTGTCGATCGCCGCGACCATCGCACTGACCAAGTCGCCCTTGGGTTCTGCGCGACGCGCCTCGATAAGGGGCACGAAATAAGTGCTGAACTCCTTGATCGTTGCCAACATCAATTCGTTGCGCTCGGCCGGGCTGCTGAACACCCCACCGGCTGCGGCGGCGAACGCGTCCGACCAGCGCTTGGCCTGGCTATAGTGGTCGCCGTCGATGCCGAGGATGTGGCAGATCATTTCGACGGGCAACGGAACGGCGAGGCGGTCCACCACGTCGAAGGCGGGCTGGTCTTCGATTCCGGCCAAACAGCGCCGGACGATCTCTTCGATCGCAGTCGCCATCTCCTTGATGCGCGGCGGCGTGAATCCCCTGCTGACGATACGGCGCATTCGGGTGTGCTGGGGCGGGTCGGCCGCGGCGATGGTCTTCGCGGAAGCCATCTCGGCCATGTCCACCGGGATGCCCGCGGCCAGCGCGAGCAATCGCTCGACCACCTCTGGTTTCATCTCGTCATCGGGCGGCGCGGATCCTTCGTAGGGATTGGGTCGCGATGAAAATTGCTGCGGGTTGGACTGCACTGCCTTGACATCGTCGAACCGGGACACCACCCAGATGTCAGAGCTGGCGCGGTAGACGGGAAATCGCTCCCGCAATTCGGCGAGCACCTGTGGCAGCTGGTCTGGTGGTCCGGGCTTGAACGGGTCGAAGATGAAATCGGATTCATTCGCGCTCATCGCCGCTCAATCCCAAAAGCGGTACAGCGTGCGGGCGTTGAGCTCGACGATCTTTCGCGCCTCATCGTCGGGCACATCGACGAGATGCTCGGCCAGCAGCTTGCGGGTGTGCGGCCAGTTGGAGTCCGAATGCGGATAGTCACTTTCGAACATGATGTTGTCGATGCCGATCCGGTGCCGTTGCTCGATACCCGACTGGTCAGAGATGAAACAGCCGTAAATGTGCTCCCGGAATAGCTCGGAGGGAAGTTTGTCGGCGTTGATGTTGCACCAGTACTTGTGTCGGCCCCAGGAGTAGTCGATGCGTTCCAGTAGATACGGCATCCAGCCGATGCCGCCCTCGGAAAGCGCGACTTTGAGCTTGGGAAACTTGTAAAACACGTCGGACATCAACAGGTCGACGGTTGCCATCATCGAGTTCACCCCGAAAAGCGCGATGCTGATGAACATATCGCCGTCCGGCGCGAGCCCCTGCGGCATGCCGCCGGAGCCGAAGTGCATCGACAGCGGAAGTTCGGCTTCCTCGCAGATGCGCAGGATCGGATCCCAATGGTCGGTGTGGAACGACGGCAAGCCAAGTTTGTGCGGCGCCTCGATGAACGAAACCGACCTGGCGCCCTTCGCGGCGGTGCGTTCGATCTCGGCCACCGACGCGTCGATGTCCCAGAACGGCACCGTGATCAACGGGATCTGGCGCTCGGGGGCATAGGCACACCACTCATCGAGGATGAAGTCGTTGTAAGCGCTAATGCACAGCTTCGCGAAGTCCTTGTCCTCGGCGGCGTAAAACGTGCTGCCGGCGAATCCACCGAAGTTCGGGAAGCACAGCTGGGCCCAGGTGCCCTCGATGTCCATGTCCTTGATGCGGTCGGCGATGTCGTGACACCCCGGCAGCATGTCATCGTAGCTGCGTGGGTCCATGCCGAAGTCGCGCGGGTGCTTACCCGCCACCGCGTTGAGAGCAAAGTTGCCCGACTGCCGCCCTTCGTAAAGCCAGGTGTCGTTGCCGTCGGGGAGCTTCACGATGCGCGGCGCCACGTCCTCGTACTTTGCGGGAAGCCGGTCAAGCCAAACGCGGGGATGTTCGATGACATGGTCGTCAACGGAAATGATTCTTGCATCTTCGGGAAGCATATGATCTCTTTCTGAAAGGCATCGCATCTCAACAGTAGAACGCTACCTGCGTCAGATGCAACGGGCATACTATGCTGACGCCGCAATGAAGTAATCACATGTGCTGGGAGGCGGTTGA
This sequence comes from Mycobacterium sp., assembly GCF_035314665.1. GTDB lineage: Bacteria > Actinomycetota > Actinomycetes > Mycobacteriales > Mycobacteriaceae > Mycobacterium. Next base: position 11,899 of record NZ_DATFZD010000111.1, read on the forward strand.
TGGTCACGCTGCGTCGAGAAGCACTCGACCCCGAGATTCGCGAGGCCGTCCGCGATCTGCCCGATTTCGTGTTCTCCACCGAGACCGTGCCGATGATGCGTCAGAACGCCCCGTTCGCGCCCGTGCCGGCACCCGACATCGAACGCACCGAGCTGACGACCGATCCCAACGGCGGGGTCGCGCTGACCCTGCTCTATCCCCGCGACGCTGCCGGTGAGCTGCCGGCCCTGTACTGGATGCATGGCGGCGGGACGGTGATCGGAAACCGCTTTATGGATAACGCCCGGCTCAACGAATGGTGCCGATTGCTGTCCTGCGCCTGCGTTAGCGTCGAATACCGGTTGGCGCCGGAAGCACCCTATCCGCTCCCCCTAGACGACTGCGACAACGGATTGCGGTACATCGTTGATCACGCGGCCGATCTGCGGCTGGACCCGCGCCGCATCGGGTCGGCGGACGCAGCGCCGGAGGATTGCTGGCCGCCGCTCTCGGGCTGCGTTGGCGGGACCAGGAGCTCGAGGGTCTGGGATTCGCATACCTCGAATACCCGATGCTCGATGACCGGATGACCACGCCGTCGAGCGCGCTCGATGGCCTGCCAATGTGGAGTCGGGAGTCCAACGCGTTCGGCTGGCGCAGCTATCTAGGCGAGCGCTACGGAACAGACGATGTGTCGCCCGACGCGGTGCCCGCCAGGGCCGCCGAGCTTGCGGGCCTACCGCCGACGTTCATCAGCGTGGGCACTGCGGACTGCCTGCGAGATGAGTCGATCGATTTTGCTGCTCGCCTATGCCGGGCCGGCGTGTCGACGGAGCTTCACGTCTACGCCGGCGCGATCCACGGGTTCGACATCTTCGCTGACTGCGCGGTGGCCAAATGCGCCGCGCGCGACAGTGCGGATTGGCTGGCCCGCCAATTCCGCTGACAGGTCAGCGGCGTGGACGGCTGCGAGGTAATCCAAGGCGGTTCTCGACGATCAGGCTGCGCAGCACTTCGCTGGAACCGCCGTAAATCGTCGTGGCGACCGCGCTGCGGTAATGGGCATCCAGCGCGCCGTCAACGGGAGCGTCTGGGTCAGTCCAATCCAGCATTCCCGCGGTTCCGGCAATATCGGCGGCGGCGGCTGACGCCCGCACATAGCTTTCAGGACCGAACAGCGCCGACACCGGCCCTGGCTTCTCGCCTTCGGCGTCCAGGAACGCCACCCGCAAGGCCAGCAAGTCGGCTACCTCGGCCTGCATCGCCATATGGGCCAGGCGCTCACGCACCAGGGGATCGTTGATGAGCGCGGTACCGTCGGTTCCCGGATGAGTGCGGGCGAATTCGAGCGCATCCGCTGCCACCAATCCCGTCCGCGAGGACGGCGCGACGTTCTGCTCGGCCTCCAACGCGGCCAACATCACCGAAAAGCCCTGGTGCGCTTCGCCAACCCTGTTGGAATCGGCGACCCGCACGTCGTTGTAGAACACGATGTTGGTGCGTTCATGCCCCATGGTGTGCACCGGCCGGATCTCGATACCCGGTGAATCCAGCGGTACCAGCAACATCGTCAGGCCCCGGGTACCGGCGGACCCTGGCGCCGAGCGGGTGAGGAGAAAGCAGTAGTCAGCGAGATGCGCGAAGGTGGTGAAGATCTTCTGGCCGTTGACAATCCAATCTTCACCGTCTTGCTCGGAGCGGGTCGCGCAGGCGAAGACATCAGATCCGCCTGCGGGTTCGGTGTAGCCGAGGCAGATGAGAATCTCGCCGGCCGCAACGGCCGGCAGAATTCTCGCCTTCAGCTCCGGTGAGCCCGCGACCCTGATCGCGTTGGCCGGCAACATCGTCGTCCCGGGCCCGATCGTAGGAACGCCTCCCCGGCGCAGCGTATCGAACAGCACAGCGGTCTCGAAGTGATCGAGTCCGGCCCCACCCTCCTCTACCGGCCAGACTGGGGCGATCCATCCGCGCTCCCCAAGCTTTCGCGCCAGCTCCCGGTCGGCACCGTCTCCAGTCCGTCGCTCGTTTTCGATCACCTCGCGGGTGACATACCGTGCGACGAATTCTTCTGCGTCGCTGCGGATTCGGGCCCAGTTCGCGGGTTCGCTAAAGTCCATGGCTCAGCGACCTCCAGTGCTCACCGGGCCGAAGCGTCTGTCGGCAAGGGTGAGTAGTTCGCGCCGCGGATCGGCGAATGCGACCGCCCATGCTTTGGCACGTCGGTAGTAGAGCTGGATGTCGTACTCCTCCATGTAGCCGTACCCGCCGTGGACGTGAAGGCTGTGCCCGGCTGCCTGATACGCGGTCTCCGCTGCGAATACGAACGCCATCGAGGCCAACGCCGGCCCGTCGGCATGCCCCGAATCCAAGGCCCAACAGGCCTTTTGGATCAACAGTTGGGCGCCGTCCAGCGCCGCGACAGCGTCGGCGAAGGGGTGAGCGACGGCCTGGTACATCGCGATGGGCTGCCCGAACGCGTGACGCACCTTCGTGTAATCAGAGCCGATGCGCACGGCCTCCGCAGCCAGTCCGATCAGCGCCGCCGCCCGCAGCACGCGGACCTCATCAAGAGCTGTCGCGAACATCGTCCGGGCAGAATCGCCGTCGGCCAGGCAGCGGCGCTCGCAGCCTTCGGGCCATCGGGCCAACGCCAACCCGCCGAAGTTGGTCCGTGGGATTCGGGCCAGCCCGGCCGGCCGTATCGCATAAAGCAGAGAACTCCCCTCGACGGCGAGAACCGCATCCGCGATCGCTCCGTCGACGAGCAATTGCTCCTCGACCGGTCCCGAGCCGGTGGCCAGCGACACGATAGACGAGCCGGTCAACACCGGGCCGACCAGCTCCTTTTCGCCAAGCCGGCCCAGTAGCCGCGCCGCGGCCGCGGTCTCGGCGACGGGTATTGGGGCGAGGCGGCGGCCCGCCTCCTCCGCTACCAGCGCCAGCTCGAGCAGACCCCCGCCCACGCCACCGCAGTCCGACGCCACGCCGATCCCGAGCGCTTCCGTCTCGCTGAAGCGCCGCCATAGGTCCTTGTCCAAGCCCGACGACTCCGCCGCCCGGACGCGCTGTGGCGTCGCCTCCTTCCGGAAGAGCGCTGCGAAAGTCTCGCGGACAGCACGTTGCTCTTCGCTTAACCGCAGGTCCACACCAGATTCCTTCCGTGTCCGAGGGCTCGACGGCAAAAGCGGGACTGCCGTAGCGAGCACACTACTCCTGGCGGAGTTATTACATGCAAAAAAGTAGTGCGTTGTTCTCTTCTTACGCACTCGGTGTTACTGTCGAGCGCAACAGGCAGGGCCGTACCGAGGAGTTCGACGATGACACAGAAGCTGGGTTTTCAGGTCTTCGACGGTGACAACCACATGTACGAGACGCGCGATGCGCTGACGAAGTTCCTGCCGCCCGAGTATCGCGGCGCGATCCGCTATGTCGAGGTGGACGGCCGCACCAAGATCGCCACCTTGGGACAGATCAGCGAGTACATCCCCAACCCAACCTTCGATAAGGTCGCCGCGCCGGGCGCCCAAGAGGACTACTTCCACAACGGCAATCCGGAAGGCAAATCGCATCGCGAGATCCTGGGCAGGGCGATCGAGGCAACCCCCGCGATGCGTGAACCGGCACCCCGGCTGGCGCTGATGGACGAGCAGGGCATCGACAAGTCGATGATGTACCCGACGCTGGCAAGCCTGGTAGAGGAACGCTTCCGGGACCACCCCGAGGCGACCCACACGATCATTCACGGCCTGAACCAGTGGTTGCACGAGACCTGGCAATTCGATTACAAGGGCCGCATCTTCACCACGCCCATCATCACCTTGCCGATCGTGGAGAAGGCGATCGACGAGCTGAACTGGGTGGTCGAGCGCGGCGCGCGCGCCATTCTCATCCGGCCGGCGCCGGTGCCCGGGCTGCACGGCCCGCGCTCGTTCGCGCTGCCCGAATTCGACCCGTTCTGGAAGCGAGTGGTCGAGACCGGCGTGCTCGTCATCATGCACGCCTCCGACAGCGGATACTCTCGCGATGCCAACGACTGGGAGGGTTCCGGCGAGTTCCGGCCGTTCCAGCCTTCCCCGTTCCGCTCCTACTACAGCCTGGCTCGCAACCCGGCCGAGGACGCGGTCGCGGCGCTGGCCTGCCACGGACTGCTGACGCGGTTTCCCGAGCTTCGGATCGGCATGGTGGAGAACGGAACAACCTGGCTGCCCCGGCTGCTGGAGAACCTCAGCGACACCCGTAAGAAGATGCCGCAGCTCTACAGCGAGGACCCCGTCGAGGCCATCTGTCGCTGCGTCTACTTCAATCCCTTCTGGGAGGAGAACGTGGCCCAACTCGCGAAACTGGTGCCGATTGAGCACCTGTTCTTCGGATCGGACTATCCCCATCCGGAGGGCCTGGCGGATCCCCTCAGCTACGCCGAGCGTCACCCAGAGCTAAGCGACAACGAGATCGCCATGGTCATGGGCCGCACCCTCTCGAGCATGATGCAGGTGGACGCCTGAGATGTCGACGGATCACGGTGCGTCGTCCGCCACGAAAACGCGAGCAGACGGCGACCCGGCGGAGTTCAACCCCTACTCGGATGTGTTCTTCGACGACCCCTATGAGACCTACCGGTGGATGCGCGATGAGGCGCCGGTCTACTACAGCGAGCGGTGGGACTTCTACGCCCTGACCCGCTACGAGGATGTTGTTGCCGCGCACCGGGATTGGGAGACGTTTAGCAGCGCCTACGGGGTGACCCTGGATGCGCTGTCGATGCGTCACCGGTTCAGCACCAACATGTTGATCATCATGGACCCCCCGGAGCATGAGCGGCTGCGCAAGCTCGTGCGGCAGGTGTTCACCAAGGCGGCGATCGCCAATCTGGAGCCGCTCGTGGTGGAGGTGGTGACCTCCTACATTGAGGCGCTGAAGGATAGGCAGAACTTTGATGTGGTGGCCGATTTCGCCGCCCTGTTCCCTGTGGAGATCATCTCCTCCATGCTCGGTGTCCCGAGCGGTGAACGACAGCAGATCCGTTTGTGGACTGACGGATTCCTGCACCGGGAGGAAAACAATCCGTTCGCGACGGAAAGTGGCGTGGCCGATTCGATGGCGATGGGCGAGTACTTCCTGGAGCTGGCCCGCGACAAGCGCCGCAACCCCGATGACCTGATCATCAGCAGACTGGTCACCGCCACCTATGACGATGACGCGGGGCTGACGCACCGGCTCAGCGACGACGACATCGCCACGTTCGCGGTGCTGCTGGCCGCGGCGGGCAGTGAGACCGTCACCAAGCTGGTGGGCAACGGGGTGATGGCCTTTCACCGCAATCCTGATCAGTGGGAGTTGGTGCTCGCTGATCCCACACTGATTCCCGGCGCCATCGAGGAGATGCTCCGGCTCAATCCGCCTTCGCAGTATCAGGGGCGTTTCGCCACCCGCGACGTCGCCCTCGACGGCGGGACGATTCCTGCGGGCTCCCCCACGTTGTTGGTAACCGGAGCCGCGACCCGTGACCCGCGGGCCTACCAGCGGCCCGACGCGTTCGACATCCGACGCGGCGGGGCCACCACGCTGGCATTCGGGTTCGGGGCGCACAGCTGCCTCGGCTCGTGGCTCGCCCGCCTCGAGAGCCACGTCGCCTTCCAGCAGTTCCGCGAACATTGGCCACGATTCGACGTCGACACGGGCTGTCTGCGCCGGGTCACCATGTCCAACGTCGCCGGCTACTCGCACATCCCCGTCCACGTCGGCTGATGGCCGGAGCCCACCCGGCGGCAGAGGATTCGACGCCCAGCGGCATGCCGGCCAGCATCCCCGAGCTCCTCGCCATCAGGCGCGCCGCACCCGACGGCGAGTTCCTCATCACCGATGACGAGCGACTGACCTTCGCGGAAGCGGAGACCGCGTCGCTGGAGTTGGCCGACGCGCTGCTAGCCTCCGGTGTCGGCAAAGGGACCCGGGTCGGGATCCTGTTCCCGAACTGTGCCCAGTGGCTCATCTCCTGGCTGGCTGCCGCGCGAATCGGCGCGCTGACGGTTCCCCTGTCGACTTTCGCACCTGGTGGGGAACTCGGGCGGCTGCTGCGGCACACCGATGTGCAGGTCGTACTCATGGGCCGATCGATCGCAGGCCGCGACCTCGTCGAGCGCATGCAGGACGCGCTGCCCGGCCTCACCGCCGGAGGCGCCGTGATCGCTGCACCGCAGGCACCCTACCTGCGGCAAATACACGTTTGGCCGGACTGCGACCGCTCCTGGGCGGCGCCGTGGCCGCGCCCGGAACCCGCTGTATCGCTTGCATATTCAGCCGAGAACGAAGTTGTACCCGCGGATGACCTCGTCGTAGTCACCACCTCGGGGACGACGGCGCTGCCGAAATCCGTCGTCCACACGCACGGCAGCCTGGTGCGCCACGCCTACATTCTGGCCCGCCATCGTGGCGTCACCTCCGTTGACCGCATCTATTCGCCGATGCCGTTCTTCTGGGTGGGCGGCCTGACGATGGTTGTGCTGCAAGCCCTCTCGACCGGCGCGGCCATCCTCGCGCAAGATGTATTCGAGGCGGGCAGCACGCTGGCGCTGTTGGAGCGGGAACGAGCGACGTTCATCTCATGCTGGGCCCAGGCAAGCCAGGCCATGGCCGACCATCCCGACTTCGCCAAGCGCGACCTGTCGAGCGTGCGAGGCGGCACCATGCTCGAGGCGCTGCCGCCCGACCGGCGACCACGCGAACCCGACCTGATACCCAACCTGCTTGGCATGACCGAGACCGGCGGCCCACACACGATGGTCGAGGTGCCCGACACCCCGCTGCCCCCGGAGTTGCGCGGCTCCTTCGGAATTCCGCTACCCAGTGTGGTGCAGCACCGGATCGTCGACACCGCCTCGGGCGTCGAGGCGCCGCCTGGTCACGAGGGCGAGATCCAGGTACGTGGGCAGATCTTGATGAACGGTATCTACAAGCGGGAACGCCACGAGGTGTTCGGCCCCGACGGTTGGTATGCCACCGGAGACCGAGGATGGTTCGACGAGGCCGGCCACCTACACTTCACCGGCCGCGCAAGCACTCTCATCAAGACCGCGGGATCCAACGTGTCGCCGGCGGAGGTCGAGGCCGAATTGGACGCCATGCCCGGCGTGCTGCACAGCTTCGTCGTCGCCCTGCCACATCCGGTACGCGGCCAGGTAGTTGGGGCCGCTGTCGTGCCCGCCAACGGGGCGCGGCTATCGGTCGAGGCCATCATTGTCCACGCTCGCCGCAGCTTGTCGACATTCAAGGTGCCCACCGTCATTCGCCTCATCGCCGAGAACGACCTGCCCATGCTTCCCACTGGCAAAATCGACCGCCAAGGACTCGTGCGGGTCCTGACCGGCGATGGACCCGTTGTCGGCGGCGACCTGATCGGAGAACGAGCATGACATACAAAGTCGTTCAATGGACTCATCAACATCGCACCCAAACACAATGCACACACTGCAGGGGAAGGCATGAGCGGCAGCGATATTGAAAATTCGGAGATCGCCAAGTGGGATCCCGCCTTCAGCGAGCTGTTCACGAAAGTGGTCGGGTCGATTGTCAAGCGGTGGTTCCGCGCAGAGGTGCGGGGCTTGCAGTCCTTCCCGCCCACCGGCGGCGCGTTGGTGGTGCACAATCACTCCGGCGGCGCGCTGACGCCCGATCCGCTCATCTTCGTCCCTGCCTTCTACAACGAGTTCGGATACGACCGCCCTGTCTACACCCTCGCCCACTACGTGGTGTTCTTTACGCCGTTGCGCGGATACCTGGGCCGCCTCGGCGCTATCCATGCCAACCGAGACAACGCCGCCAAGGCATTGCACTCGGGTGCGGTCGTGCTGACGTTTCCCGGTGGCGACTATGACGCCTACCGGCCGACGGTGACCCAGAACGTCATCGACTTCCACGGCCGCACCGGATATGTCAAGACCGCCATTGCAGCCGGCGTGCCGATCGTGCCCGTTGTGTCGATCGGCGGCCAGGAAACCCAACTTTTCCTGACCCGCGGCACTTGGCTGGCCAAGCGATTGGCTCTCAAGCGCTTTCGGGGGGAGATTGTGCCGCTTTCCATCGGTTTCCCATTCGGCCTGACTGTGCTCTTCCCCGCCAATCTGCCGTTGCCGACTAAGATCGTTACTCAGGTGCTCGAGCCCATCGACATCTTCGCCCAGTTCGGCAAGGAAGCCGACGTCGACGAGGTCGACGCCCACGTGCGCTCGATGATGCAGACCGCCCTCGACCAGCTTGCGCGCAAGCGCCGGTTCCCCATACTGGGCTGACACATACCCACACCAATCCATCTGCCCGCCCCGGACAACATCATTGAACTCGCGGAGCGGGGCAGATATCCGCCGATGACGGCCGGCACATCCGCGGGAGCTTGCCGCGGTGACGTCACGAACACTTCAGGCGTCGTGACGAGTTCGATTACATCCCCGATGTGCTGGACTCAGGTTGTGCCGTGGCTCGGTACGGTGCACCGAAGTGCGGTACAGTCTGGGCGCCGCGCCTACGCGCGGCCGCCGCGCCGCGTTGCAGCAGTGCAGCCAGAACGGCGATGGCGCCATAGTCGAACACCATCGGCGTGAGAAGTCGGTTGTGCACGAAGCCGAATGACATCCCGGTTGCGGGATCGGCCCATCCGATAGAACCGCCCAGACCGGCGTGGCCGAATCCTGGCATTAGTCCGGGAACCGGCGAGGCGTGATATCCCATGTGGAAGGACATCGGGACGATGACGTTGCGGTCGGGCCGCAGCGAGATCTCGCCGGTCAGGCCTGCCACCAACTCGGCCGATAGGAAAAGTGTTCCGTCGATGCGGCCGCCGTCGGCGACCGCGCCGTACATCTTACCGAGCGCGCGGGCCGTCATGACGCCGTTGGCCGACGGAATCTCGCTATCGAGGAGCGGAATGTCGCCTTGCACAGACGATTTCATTCCAGGAGCGTAAAATGCGCCGAACCCCCCGGAAAACGGCAGCGCCGCGATCTTTGGTGCGAGGAAATCGAACAGCGGATTCGTTGTGGTGGTTTGCGGCATCAGGATCTGCGCCACCTGGATCGGTGAGTCGGCCGGTGGTCGGCCGAGATGCAGCCCTTCGATGCTAAGCGGCTCAGCCAACTCAGAGCGGACCAGGTCACGCATTCCCATCCCCGTTACCGCTCGCGCCAGGCCGGACAACAGCCATCCGTAGGTCAGCACGTGGTAGGCCGACCTGCCCAGCAGTGGGCTCGCCGGCGCTGCCGCCAGGCGCTCCTCCATGAAGCGGTGATCCAACAGCTCGGCTTTGCTGACCCCGTTCAGCTGCGACAGCCCGGCCCGGTGCCGCATCAACTCGCGGACGGTAATCCCCGATTTGCCACTAACGCCAAACTCCTTCCAGTACTCGGCCACCGGCGCGTCGTAATCGAGCAGCCCGCGGTCGACGAGCCGGTGAATCACGGTCGACGTGGCGCCCTTGGTGGCGGAGAACACCATCGCAGCGGTGTCGGCTGTCCAGGGCACCTCGCCCCGCCGGTCGGACCAGCCCGTCCAGACGTCGACGACAGGGCGACCGTCCAGGTACACCGACAGCGCCCCACCACCGAATCGAGGCCCCGGGAACAGCCGGCCGAAAAACCGGACAGCCCAGGTGAAATGCGGGTCGGCCGCGCCCTGGACGCCGTTCGGCAGAGCGCTGTCGACCTGGTGAATGTTCTCGGCAACAACGTAGGGTCCCAGCGCACCGCGCCAAGGCCCGTAAACATTGCGTTTTCTCGAAAAGAACGAAGTCATCATTTTCCGACGTGGTGCGAACCACTCTGATGCCCCTCTGAGCCAGCACGATGCCACTCTGAGGCAGCACGATGCGGTTTTGAAATGGTGTTTTCGCGTCTCGTTGGGCATCATCGTGGTGCCTCTCGGCGCTGGTCCAACGTGACCCTCCTCCATGCCTGAGCGCAACCGTCAACCTTCAAAAATCACCGGCGCGCTAACTTGTGATGCGTGCTACAACCGGGTGAACTGCACCTCCCACTATCGCTTTGGTAGAACGTGTCCAATTGGAGAGAACATGAGCACCTCTATCAGCAGCCAACCTCCGGGAGCGGCTCCGTTGAGAACCCCATTGCTGGCGGAGGGAAGTCATGGCTGAACCGGTGGAGTGTTTGTCCGCCATGACGCGACTCATCCGTTGGCGTCAGGTGTAACCCATGAGACCTGGTAAGGCTCATGAGTCAGGGCGGCCGGCGGCCTTCATCCGGTCCAGGTCCGCCATTACGACGGTCCTGCCCGCGGTGGCCGCGAGCGCACGCGCATGGCCGAGGTGGTGCATGTCGAAACACGACTCGATCGCGTTGGAGAAGCCCATCGTGTCGAGTGTGTGATTGACCGCGCGTTTGGCCATGCGTAACGCCCATGGGTCGGTCCGCGCGATCCGCTGCGCCAGCCGCAAGGTGAATTCGCGAAGCTCTTCCAGCGGCACCACATGGTTTACCATCCCGGTCCGCAATGCCTCCTGGGCGCTCACCGAATCCTGGGTGAATAGCATCTCCTTGGCCTTGCGGGGGCCGAGTTCCCAAGTGTGAGCATGATATTCGATGCCCATAATGCCCAACAGCGCGACCG
>NZ_DATFZD010000112.1:0-17145 GCF_035314665.1 Mycobacterium sp.
CACTGGCAACCCGCAGTTGGCTGACGATCGTTGGTTCCGAGACGAACTTCCGCGAGCCTCGTATGTCGTCATATTCGCGACCGCAGACGTTTCGGCCGCGGCGGCTGATTCGCCACTAACGCCGCACCCTCCCCTGTGCGATGTTATGCAGCAAGCTGACTGCCAACATGAGCCACAAGCATTGGAACGACTGGGGGCGCCGATAACGGCTACATCACGGTGTGCCCGGGGCTGCCCATCCCACCCATATCGCGAGAGCACGGAATGCGCCTTAAAGGCCTGGCCTAGTGCGGTGGGAGGAAGACATCGTTGAGGGTGACGGTGCGTAGGTTGCGTGCGCGGATGAGATCGCGGAGTTGCTCGTAGACGTGGGTCACCGGCAGGTGGTTAAGGTGTCCGATCACGATCGCCTGCCCGGTGAAGGCCTGTTGGGCCATCTGGACGATGTAGTCCTCCTTGATCACGGTGGAATCCGACAGCGAACCCGACCACAGCGTGATCGCGGTGTAGCCGAGATCGGCGGCCACTCCATCAACGGTCGAGTTGTACCTTCCGTACGGTGGCCGGAGGTACGGCCGCGCGTCCACCCGGTAAGTGGTTTTCAAGAACTCGTCGTTGCGGGAGATCTGTTGGGCCACTCGACTTGCCGGCAGCTTTGTCAGGTTCGGATGTGACCAGGTGTGGTTGCCCAGTTGAATCTGGCCGGATTCGACCAATGGCCGCAGCAATGCCAGATTGTCGATCCATGAGCCGTAGGTGCCGTTGACGAAATAGGTCAGCCGGACGCCGGTATCTTTGGCGAACTGCGTGTAGAGGCGCACCACGTCGGTGTTCACGCCGTCATCAACGGTCAGAGCCAGCAGGTCGCCGTCCCCGGGCAGCTTGTTCAGCACGCCGCCACCGGGCAGCGGCACCCGTGCGATGGCCGCGGGCGGCGGCAACAGCGCGCCAGGAACGACCTCGCCGGCTGCTCGGGGTGGCGACGCGATGGCGGCGGCGAAGGCCTTCGGGGGTTGCGGCGGTCCACCGAGCACACCGCGCCCCACGCCCACGCCGCCGAGAACTGCGGCCCCGAGCGCCCCGAGAAAACGGCGCCGATTCAGCTCGGACACAACGGGGCGCGGCGTCGGGGGCCGGTGGCGGTCGGCGCTACACGCGGCCCAAGGCCCGCCTCACTATGGTGTCGCCGTGTTCGCCAACCCGCCAGAAGGATGGGCGCTACTTCACTAGGTCGCCGACTGTTCGGACACATGGACGTAGATCATGCCATCTGGCAACCACACAACCCTGAACAAGGCTGCGCGCCGTTCGATCATGTAACCGAAACAATTCTTTGGATCCGACGAGGGCGGCAGCCAAACCCTGACCGCTGCCGACAGTCGAAGCCGGCGCCGAAACGTGGCGAGTCGAAGCGGCGTGTGTGGCTATGTCGCGGCGTGGCCGGCCCGCGCAGCAGCGCGTCGTGAGGCTTCTGTGTGCTCAGCGGCGCTGACGACCACCGCGTCGGACCCGGGGTACACCGTCGCCTCGTGCCCGGTCACCAGCCAACGCACCACGTATGGTGGAGAGCCGTCTTGAGAGCGCACCTCGATGATCTCAGCATGTTGATCACGCCGTTCGGTGGTTGTGCCTTTGACCACGAGGTAGTCGCCGACATTCGCCTTCATCGCGCGCTCCGTTCTCGTCCTGGTGAGACCCCGGCACCGTCCATCCTGCGCGCGTTCGTCACATAACGGAAGCGCGATTGACTGCTGCTTTCCAGCGTTGCGGACCGCCTGGACCCGGCAAGTGACTTTGAGTCGTACGCCGCCTTAAGGCGGGCGACCACCGCGGTCGGCGCAGAGGGGCGCCGTCTAGTCCGGTGCTGCATCTGGGCATAGGTCCGATATGGCAAAGCGCACCGCGGCTTCCGCCTGTTGCCGGGTAAGTTCCCGACCGCCACCGAAACGGGAGTTGGTGATTACCATTTCGGTGATCTGGCCCGGCGCTTCGCCGCCGTAGAGCCGCCAGCAGATAACGTTGCCGAACCCCACCAGGTCTGAGTTGTGCTTGTCATCGTGACTGCCGATGCCGACGCTATTGAGGTGATCAAGGAAATCATCCGGCACCTGCGCCTGGGCTGGGATGGCCGCAGCGACTCCGCCGCCGCCGCGCAATGCCCCAATCACTAACACCGTGCGCATACCCCTAATCCCGGACATTTCCTGATTACCTTTCGTCTTGTGGGGTGGCGTCGGTCATGGTGCCGACGAGCAGGCATGGTTCGTTGGACCGGTTGCTCCAGGCGTGGTTGACGCCGCGGATGATGACCGTGTCACCCGGCTCCATGAGCACCTCGTCGGTGTCGGTGAGGAGGTAGATTTCTCCGCGCACGCAGCTGAGGCAGTCCAGGGTGTCGGTGCGGTGCCCCTCGACCTGGTTATGGACCCGCCTCTTCGCGTCGGTGAGACGATCGACTTCACGATGGAGGGCGTTTTCCCAAAGTACCGATACGCGACCGCGGCCAAATTGCGAGAAGCCACGCGCGGTACCGCTATTGGCGAAAGGCCTTTCGATTACATTGCGTGGATGATCGACTGCCCGACCCGTTTACTGAAAATCACCATCGACTTACCCAAAGATGCAGGAATCGAACTCCTTGGGCCTCTCAGCAGTTACCATGATTACGATTTTCCCAAACCGCAGGTCCAGTCGCGGATTTGCATGAAGAGTATTCCTGCAGCGAAGTGGTCGAGTCCGGCACGTCCTACATGCGGATGCAACTCACTGTTAAGGAAGCGAAGCGAGACTGCCACTACAGACTTGCTTGGCGGTTGCCGTAGCTTGTCGTGAGCTATATCGGCCGTTGCGTATTGAAAAGTCCCAGCCCGAGGGTGTGCGCGATCTGGCTGACCGCTGCCTGCGCGCGAACGCTGTTGCCGACCTTGTCCAGCGGCGGCGAGAAGGCGGCAATCGCCAGTTTCCCCGGCGACACCGCGACCAGCCCACCCCCGACGCCGCTCTTGGCGGGCAGCGCAACCGTGTACGCCCAATCACCCGAGCTGGTATAGAGACCCTCCATCGCCATCAAGGCCAGCACATGCCGCACATTGGCCTGCGCGATAACGCGCTTGCCGGTGACAGGGTTGACGCCGCCGTTGGCCAGGGTGGCGCCCATGACCGCCAGGTCAACGGCGGTGACCAGCGTCGAGCACTGCAGCGTGTAGACGTCGCAGGCCTCCATCGGGTCGCTGTACATGTTTCCGCCGCACACCAGCAGCCACGCGATCGCGCGGTTGTGAAAGTTGGTAGCGCGCTCGGACGCAGCGATCTGTTCGCTGACCGTGATCGGACGCCCGGCGAAATCGCTTTGAATTTGCAGGATCTGGCGCCAGCGGTCGTCAGCGTCGGTCGCCGATACCAGGCTGGTTGTCGTCATCGCCCCCGCGTTGACCATCGGCGAGTTCGGCTTGTCGTTGTGCAGTTCCAGCGCCAGCACCGAATTGAACTCCGCGCCAGTCGGATCGGCGCCCACCTTGCGGTGGAACACGCGCGGACCAACTTGTTCGATAGCGAGCGCAGCCGTGAAGACTTTCGAGATCGACTCCAGCGCAAACTCATATTCGGCGTCGCCGGCCGAAAACGTTTGACCGTCAACGGTCGCCACGCATACCCCGAACAGCTGCGGGTCCACCTCCGCCAGCGCCGGTATGTAGCTGGCGTTCTTGCCGCGGCGGTTCTTCTTGTGCTTGGCGTATGCGGCGTCGACCGCCTTGGCGATCCGGTCGGCGGGTATGGCGGTCAATTCTCGGCTACCGTCGCATGTTCGGTTGCCGCCGTGGTCACGACGCGATGGATGAAGCCGAGCTTCGCGACGACGTGCGGGTGAATGGTGAACGGGTAGAGGTCGTCGCGACCCATCGAGTTGTTGACCCGGTTCAGCACCCCCGCCAGCACACACCAGTCAGCGATGATGTCCTCGATGGTGGCGTCGGCGTAGGACTCCCGAGCTTCGACGTCGTGCGGCAGGTCCCATTTCACCCGGTCGGCTTCGACGACGAGGCCCGAATCCGCAATCGTGGCAAGGGTTCCGGTGATGTGCAGATAATGCGCCCAGGTTTCGGCGAAGTCTTCCCACGGATGGGCCGTCGCGTACTCCGAAATGAAGTCCTGCTGCCAGTTAGCCGGCGCCCCGCCGTTGTAGTGGCGCTGCAGTGCGGCCTGGTAGTCCTGCCGATCGTCGCCGAACATCGCCCGGGCGTCGTCGATCAGCGGGGTGTTCTGCACCAGCAGCATCTCGTAATAATGGCCGACCTCGTGGCGGAAGTGGCCCAGCATCGTGCGATAGGGCTCACCGAGCTTGATGCGCAGCCGCTCCCGGTAGAGCTCCAGCGACTCGGACAGGTCGATGGTGATCACGCCGTTGGCGTGCCCGGTCGTCACCGGGTGCCCCAGCGTCTGGCTGGACAGCAGGTCGAACGCCAGCCCGTGCGGATCCGCGTAGTACGGATGGATGGGCAGGCCCAGGTCCATCAGCTCGAAGATCAACCGCCGCAGCGACTTTAGCGTCGAATCGAGTTCGGACATCGCCTCGGTGTCATCGGGCGCCGGCCCCTCGCGCACGAAGCTGTCGGCGTAGCAACGGCCGGATTCGGAATCCTCTGAGGTCAGCCAGTTGCAGCCCCGCTCCCAGTGTGCGCACCGGAACCAGCCA
Organism: Mycobacterium sp.; assembly: GCF_035314665.1. Classification (GTDB taxonomy): domain Bacteria; phylum Actinomycetota; class Actinomycetes; order Mycobacteriales; family Mycobacteriaceae; genus Mycobacterium. Next base: position 4,694 of record NZ_DATFZD010000112.1, read on the forward strand.
TGGCCGTCCACGGTGACCGTTTGCGACGGCGCGCACACCATCTGCCGCGACAGGTAGTGGTAGCCGACCGTCGAGCCGCACGTCGGGCACTGCTGGACTTCGAAGGCGACCGCCTGCCCGCAGTTGGGGCATCTGAAGGCACGCACGGTCAGCGCCCGCCTGGGCTGCCCGACTCGACGTATGTCCACGGGGTTGCAGCAATCGTCGTCACAAGCCCTCCTCGGTCCGAACCCCCGCGTCGGTGAGCTTAGTGCCGTCAGGTCGCCGGCTAGTTGTCGTCGCACGAAATTTTCCGCGATGGATCTCAGCCATCGGGAGCGGGTTGAGCCCGACAACGCGGGTGTCGTTGCTCACACTTCTGGCGGTTCGGTGCTCCAGATGGACTAGGGTGGCTAACAACGTTGGCGTCAAAAGATGCCGACACGTCGTGGAACGCTCAGTCATCCGCTGCCCAGGCGGGCGCCAAGATGCGCAGCCCGGGATTTCGATTCCAAGCCTTTTCGCGGCGATCGATTTTGCCCACCGGCAATCTCGCCACCTTGTGCCGACCGCCACCTGACGACACCGTCACCGGCGAACCCGCACACCCATGCCTGAAAGGCATCGCACCACAATGACTACCAACACCTTCGCCGACCTCGGCGTGCCCGCACCGTTGATCGGTGCGCTCAGCGCCCGCGGCATCAGCGACCCCTTCCCGATCCAGATCAGTACGCTGCCCGACGGCCTGGCCGGCCGCGACGTGCTCGGCCGCGGCAAAACCGGCAGTGGCAAAACGCTGGCCTTCTCGATTCCCATGGTGGCTCGCCTCGCGTCCGCCAAGCGGCGTCCCGCCCGACCCACCGGCCTGGTGCTGGCGCCCACCCGTGAGCTGGCGACCCAAATCACCGCAACACTGACGCCCCTGGCTTCCTGCTACGGCCTCAAGGTCACCACGATCTTCGGGGGCGTATCACAAAGCGGACAGGTGGCCGCGCTGAAATCCGGCGTCGACATCGTCGTCGCCTGCCCGGGACGCCTAGAAGATCTGATGCGCCAACGGCTTATCAGCCTCGACGCGGTCGAAATCACGGTCCTCGACGAGGCCGACCACATGGCCGACCTCGGATTCTTGCCGGGCGTCACCCGCATCCTGGCCGCTACGCCGGCGACCGGTCAGCGGTTGCTGTTCTCCGCCACACTGGACAACGGCGTCGACAAGCTCGTCAAACGGTTCCTGCGCAACCATGTGTTGCACTCCGTCGATGAGGCCAACTCGCCGGTGGCGGAGATGAGCCATCATGTCTTCCACGTCGCGGGCACCGACGCCAAAAAGGAACTGGTGCACCGGCTGGCCTCCGGCACCGGTCGGCGAATCCTGTTCATGCGCACCAAACATCAGGCCCGCAAGCTCGCCCGCCAACTCACCGAAGCCGGCGTGCCTTCAGTTGACCTGCACGGCAACCTCTCTCAGCCTGCCCGCGACCGCAACCTTGCCGCCTTCGCCGCCGGAACCGCCCGGGTGTTGGTGGCCACCGACATCGCCGCGCGCGGTGTGCACGTCGACGAGGTGCAGTTGGTCGTGCACGTGGACCCCCCCACCGAGCACAAGGCCTACTTGCACCGCTCCGGGCGCACGGCACGGGCCGGCAGCGCCGGCGACGTCGTTACGGTCGTACTGCCCGAACAGCGCAAAGACACCTCGGCGCTCCTGCGCAAAGCCGGTATCGCCGTCAGCCCGCAACTGGTCACCGCCCAGTCAGACCCCGTCGCCCAGCTGGTCGGCGACATCGCGCCCTACCAGGCGCCGGCCGCCAAACCCGTCACCGGCCCAACTGCTCAGCCGCGACGCCGGCGCTCGGCCCGTGGCGGCCAGATGCACCGCAACACGCGCGGGCGTAACGGCGTCGCTCGTACCGGGTCGACACGTCGAAATCCCTAAGCCACAACAGCGCGGTTCTTGGTTAATTTCGCGACATTTCCGATAGCGGAGAAAATAATTCGCGGTTTATGAAGCGAATAATCGTCGGGTTTGCAGCAACTGCGCTGGTGTCCGGGGGTTTGGGTCTGGCGGGCGTGGGCGCGGGTACCGCCCAGGCATGCAATGGTCAGTGGGGTGTGTGCGGCTACGGCCCGAATCACTGGTGTCCGGGGCAATCCCTGTATATGGATCAGGGTGGGCCGTACCAGGGCGTCCAATGGGACATGAATGTTTGCCACACCTGGTATCGGGTGGCCCAGGGCGCGGGAAATGTTCCCGAGGGCCCGCATAACCAGAGTGATGTTTGGGAGGGCGACATTCCTCCGCCTCCCGCGCCTCCTCCTGCTCCCGCGCCGCCCGGGCTGCCGCCGCCGCCCGGTACCTGCTGGAACATGTGGCTGCCGGGGCCCTGCCCGGGCGGATAGCTGTTTCGATTGTTTCAATCGGTTCTGGCGGCTGCTAGCATGGAGTGATGTCCACCGCCGTCGCTCCCCTTGCCCGCCAGGTCGCCGAACGTGCTCTGAATGACGCCAGTTTCGCCGAAGTGCTCGACGCCATCCTGGAGGCGCCGACCGGCCCGCAAGGGACGCTGGAGCACATCGCCGCGAGCAGCCTGAACGACGAGCGCCGCGGCGCGCTGGTCCGCGAATTCGTCGAGGGCTCACTGCCGACGCCGAAGGTGCAGGAGCGGCTGGATCTGCACTCGCCGCAGGCGGTGCACCGGCTGCGCAGCCGCGGCAAGCTGCTGGGCTCTGCTATTGGTAACCAAACCTGGTTTCCGGCTTGGCAATTCGACGCCGACCGGGTGCGGCCCGATCTGCCGCGGATTCTCGAGCTGCTGACGGAGTTCACGTCGGACCCGCTGGCCGCCGACCGCATCATGCGCCTGACGCATGACGAGCTGGGCGGCTCGTCGATCGCCGAGGCGCTGCGCCGCCCGAAGACCGCCGATACGGCGTGGCGGATGCTCGCCGCCGTTGATGCCTGACCTTCCCCCCGGCTACCGGGCGCCGCTGCCCGACGCCCGACCGGTCGGGCTGCGTCGTCGCCGCGTGGAAGCCGGCACCGAACTGTGGCGGGTCGAGGCGGCCCGACCCGCGGATTGGACCTGGACCGGATTTCCGTCGCCCCGCTACCGCTTCGATTCCGCTGCCGGTGCGTTCCGAACCCGTTATGCCGCAAGCACTCTCGTTGGCGCATTCCGCGAGCGTTATCGGCCGACGGGACTGATGATCCCCGCCGATCACGCCGCGCACTACCTGGTGCGACTGGTCGCCACCCGCCACCTGCGCGTCCTTGATCTGCGCACCGAGAAAAACCTCGACGTGCTCGGCGTCGACGACCAGATCAACACCGGCCAGCATCCCGACGTGTGGGACACTTGCCACCGGCTCGCCGACGCCGTCAAGCGCTGGTGGCCGGCGCCCGACACCCTGGATGCGCTGGTGTACCGGCCGCGCACCACACCGGAGACCTCGGTCAACTACGCCTTCTTTGCCCTCGATGCGTTCTCCACCGAGTCATGGCCGCTGGCCGAGCGCACCGACGTCCTCACCAATCTGGTCCTGCGCCATGGCTTTACCATCGGCTGGGAGCTACCCTGAGGCCATGACAGAACAGTCAAATGCAATCACCGTGTCGCACCCGCCCGAGGCGTTGCTGCGCGTCGTCAACCCGATCATGAAACTGCTGCTGCACACCCCGCTCGCGGGTGCGGCCCGCAACCAGCTCATGGTGGTTGACTTCACCGGCCGCAAAAGCGGGCGGCACTATTCAATTCCGCTGAGCGCCTATGTAATCGACGGCATCCTGTATGCGATGACCGGCAAGACGTGGAAGAACAACTTCCGCGACGGCGCCGCCGCCCAGGTCTTGCACGACGGGAAGACGACGACGATGCGCGGCGAGCTCATCACGGACAAAGCGCACGTCGCCGATCTCTATTCGCGGTGTGCGGAGTCCTACGGTGTCAAGCGCGCGGAGCGCGCGATGGGGTTGGGGTTCCGCGATCATCAAATGCCGACCCACGATCAGTTCGCCGAAGCGGTCGACGAGCTTGGCTTGCGGGCGATCCGCTTTACCCCGGCTGCCTGACGCGCAGCGCCATGCTCACCAGCATCAGCATTCACACTCCGGGGGACTACTACTAGCTCCGATTTGAGGACGTATGTGATATCAGGCAGGGCTGATATCACATACGTATCGAATTTCGAACAGCACGTCATGGTTACTCGCTGGTGCGGATGTGAAACTTGCCGCCTATCGCAACGCGTCTGCGCCCGGCGCCGCGTGAGTACGGGTGATCACCGGCTCGTTGTAGCCCGCGATGCGCACCGCTTCGCGCACCGAGGCGCCGATCTCCTTCACCCGGTCGGCCGGCACCAATGCGATCACACACCCGCCGAATCCGCCGCCGGTCATCCGGGCACCCAGAGCGCCCGCTCGCACCGCGGTCTCGGCGATCAGATCGATGTTCGCGGTCGTGATGTCGAAATCGTCGCGCATCGATGCGTGGGATGCGTTGAAGATCCGACCGGCCTCGGCGTAGTCCGAATCACGCACCGCGGCAACGAAGTCGAACACCCGCTGGTTCTCGGTCAGCACATGACGGGCCCGACGAGCATCGACCGCATCGGTGACGCCGGAAAGCACCGACAGCTCACGATCCTGGATCTCCCGCAACGACACCACACCCACATCGGCCGCTGCCCGCTCACACGACACGCGGCGCGCAGCATACTCACCGCCGACGTGACCGTGCCGCTCCCGCGAGTCGATCAGCAGCAGCGCAACACCGGACGCCGACGGGTCAAAGGCCACCGGCTCGACGGTAAGCTTCCGAAAATCAATCAGCAGCGCCGTCGACTCCACGCCGAACAGCGAGGACAACTGGTCAAGCAAACCCGTTGGCGCACCGACGTACTCGTTTTCGGCGCGTTGCGCAATCCGCGCTTGCTCGAGCCGGCCGATCCGCCAACCGGCCGCTGTCACGAAAGCCCCTAAAGCCGCACACTCCAACGCCGCCGACGACGACAGCCCCGATCCCATCTCGACGTCACTGGTGATTGACATCGTGCCGCCGGGCACCGGATGCCCGGAACCGCGCAACGCCCACACCACGCCGGCCACATAGCCGGCCCAGCCGTGAACATCACCGGGCTTGGTGCGCAACGGAATTCGCACCGAGCCGTCGACACGGTCGCTGGTCACGGTGATCGCGTCGGCATCCGAGGGCTCGAACGTCACTACCGTGCGTTGCGGCAGCGCGATCGGCAGCGCCCAACCGAGGTTGTAGTCGGTGTGCTCGCCGACCAGATTGATCCGCCCGGGGGCGGCGTACCGGAGGACTGTCACGCCAGTCCTCGCAGCCGCTCGGCCACCGCCTCGGGCGTCACGTCGCTGATGAACGCGTCCATCGCCGACTCGGAAGCCGCCAGATACTTCAAAGCGACTGCGCTGCGCCGGATCGACATCAGCTCGACGTGGAAGTAGCCCTCCCGCTGCGCGTCGGTGTCTGCGTACTGATGCAGTGCCGAAATATACGGCAGCGGTTCGGAATACATCCGGTCAAAGCGCCGCAACACGTCAAGGTAGATCCGCGCGAAATCGTCGAGTTCGGCGGCCGCGAGGTCAACCAGGTTGTGCACGAACCGGTTCGGGTAGATGTGCACCTCCACCGGCCAGCGCGCGGCGAACGGCACGAAGGCCGTGAACAAGTCGGTGCGCGCCACGACGCGGCTGCCGTCGTGGACCTCGCGCGCCAGCAGATCGCCAAACAGGTTGCCGCCGTGGGATAGCCGATACGAAGCCGCCTGCTGCAGCATGACCGCGGTCCGCGGCGTCAGATACGGGTAGCCGTAGATCTGGCCGTGCGGATGGCTCAGCGTCACGCCGATCTCTTCGCCGCGGTTCTCGAAGCAGAACACCTGCTCGACGCCGGGCAACCCGAGAAGGTCGGACGTCCGGTGCCGCCACGCGTCGACGACAAGCCGGGCATGCGCCGTTTCCAGGTCGGCGAACGACCCGGTGTGGTTGCTGGAGAAGCAAATCACCTCACAGCGCCCGATTCCCGGCGCCGAGACGAAGCCGTCACTAACCGATGGCATCTCCCCCACCCCGGACAGGCTCGGGAACCGGTTTTCGAAGACGACGACGTCGTAGTCGGCTGCGGGTACCTCGCTGGTCAAGCCGGTCGGGCCGGGGCACAGCGGGCACTGGTCCGGCGGCGGCTTGTAGGTGCGGTCTTGACGCAGCGCCGCGATGATCACCCACTGCCCGGTCGTCCGGTCGAACCGCAACTCGGTGTGGTTGGGGTTCCGCGCCGGCAGCGGCCGGCGGTCCGCGACCGGTGCCGGGGTGTGGCCGGGCAACGAAAAGAACAGCAATTCACGCCCGTCGGCCAGCTTCGCCCGCGTCGGCTCCGTGTCCATCGGGCCCCATTTTGGCCGATTTGCCATCGCCAAGTCACGATAGAGAAGAGTTCAGCGGATAAAAGGGAGGCGTTCGCGGGTGTCCGGCATCACCACCACCTCGGTGAGCACGCTGTATCTGCGCACCGCGAACTGGGCGATCGGCTCCGATCCCGGATTGCTGCGGCTGCGGATGGCCGCCCGCACGACGGTCTCCTTGGCGGTCGCGCTGTTGATCCTGTTTCTGCTGACCAAGGCCACCCACCAGCCGTTGACCGTCGCGCTGCTCGGCGTGCTGATCAGCATGGTGGCCGGACGAGCCGTCAACGAGCCGGACCCGCACCAGCAGAAGATCACGTTGAAGGCGGTCAGATCCGCCCATGCCGAGTGAGGAAGTCCAACACCGCATCGGCGAAGACGTCGTTGCGATCACCGGCGACCATGTGTCCCGCACCCCGGACGTCGACGAACTCCACTTGGGAGAAGCGCGCCAGAAACTCGTCGGCGCGCTCCTGGCTGACCAGGTCACTCATTTGTCCTCGCACCAGCAACATGGGTACGCCGCCCGCGAGGATCGCCTGGACCGCAGCGTTCAATCGATCGACGTCGGCCACCTCGTAGGGCGGCAACGACGCGGTGTTGCTGATGAACTTGGGATCCCAGTGCCAGTACCAGCGATCGCCGCGGCGGCGCAGGTTTGTGCGCAGGCCGTCCAGATCGGTTGGCCGGGGCCGATGCGGGTTGTACTCGGCGATCGCGTCGACCACCTCGTCGAGCGACTCGAATCCCGACGTCATCCGGTCGGCCATGAAGTTGTGTATTCGGTTCGCCCCGGACGGATCCATATTCGGGACGATGTCTACCAGGACGACTGCGCGGGCAATCGTTGGCGAAAGCTCGCCCGCCAGAAGCATTGTCGTGAAACCACCCAGCGACGCACCCACCAACACCGGTTGCGGCGGTACGTGGCGCAGCACTTCCTGGATGTCGAGCGCGAAGCTGGTGAGGCGGTAATCGCCGCCTTCCGACCAGTCCGACTCGCCGTGGCCGCGTAGGTCGACCGTGACCGCCTGCCAGCCACGCTCGGCCACCGCCGCGGCCGCCTTGCCCCACGAGCGACGGGTCTGCCCGCCGCCGTGCAGGAACACGACGGCCGGCGCTTCCGGGTCGCCCATCCGGTCGGCGACGATGCGCGTGCCGCCGACGCCGCAGGTGGTGAACGTTTCCGGCGCGATGGTCATCGTGTGATCCTAAATGGCAGGGTTCAGCCTCTTGCCCGTAGCTCGTCTCTTAGTAGTCCGATTTCGCTACGGAGCTCGTCGATATGGGCTTCAGTGGCCGCCTGACTCACGGTTTCCTCTTCCGTTACCGCCTGAATGATCCACGACGCGAGGGCCGCCGTGACCACTCCGACCAGGCTGATCCCGCCGATCATCAGTAGTACGGCGATAACACGGCCGGTGTTGGTCAACGGATAGACGTCGCCGTAGCCGACGGTGGTCACCGTTGTGATGGACCACCACAACGCCTTTCCGAAGGAGTTGATGGTGGCGCCGTGTAGGTATCGCTCTTCTTTGAATACGGCCAGCGACGCTGTGTAGATCAACAGGAGCACACCTGCGACGGTGTAAACCACTATGCGGCCGCGAAACGCGTCCCCAACCGCTCGCTGCAGCACCTTGATCTGACCAGCCAGAGCACACCCGCCAGACGTCCTTGTGGCTCTGCGAGAACCTCCACCGAGTACACACACACACACACAAGAAGACGAGGGCGGCTGCGGCGAGCGGCCATTCGTTATACCGCTCCCAGCGCTCCAACCTGGTTTGGGTGCTCATGCCGCGAAGTATCGCGGTTGCGTTGCGCGCTCGGTGTTAGAACTAAGAAATTTTGTCCAGGGGGTTGGAGCGTTCCAGCATGCCGAAGGTCTCTTCGCCATCCCAGCGGTAGCGCACGCCGGCTTGATGCAGCGCCGGAAAGCTCGGCATCTCCTGCTTCATTGCCTGCGTCGAGAACATCTTGTCGTCGTGATAGATGTCGTGCGTAGACAAAACCGTTTCGCCCTCGATATGCACTGTCCCGCTTCGCGTTTCCAATACCAGCGACACGTCCTCGCCGACGGTTTGCAGCCGAGTGAGCCACGGCGCCTCGACGACGCGGGCGGGAATCAGGCTGCCGCCGCCGTCAAATACGTAGCCCTCGTTGAAGGTTGGCTCGCCATCGGGGCGCGGCGGGTAGGCGATGTAGCCGAAGGCGCGTCCGCTGGGAAACAGCGCCGATTGCCAACTGTGGCCCCAGAATCCGGCGAGCTTACGAACTCCCTGGCGGCGAATCCGCAGACCGCTGCCGACAAAGCCGCGTTCGTCGTCGCCGACCTTCACCGCTCCCGTTGCGCGGAAGAGCTGTTCGTAGCGCGGGCCGCCCATCAGGTTGCCCTCGATCGATGTCTTCAGCCGCGATCCTGCCTCGGCGGACAGCGTGCCCTGCACCCACGGCGGAACCGCCATCTTCGCCTCGACGCGAAAGCTGACGTCGACCAGCGGCCCGTCCTTCTTGCCGTGGAGCAGATCACTCGAGGAGGTCTGAACCGCCTTACCGTCGTAGGCCATCGTCCAGGTGCCGAACGGCTCGACGCAGCGGAACCCCAGCCCGCCGGCGCCGAGCACGGTCGGACGACCGTCCGGCCCTGCGGCGGGCCAGCTTTGGCCGTTTTCGCGTAACCGGAAGACCCGCCCGTCCGGGAACGCCACGTTGACTTGGACGTCATGCGCGTCCCAGTTCGCGGCGACGGCCTCAATTCCGATTCGGGGCAAGCCAACTTGGCCGCGGTCGTCGATGACCCAGAAACTCACCGAGTCTCGCATCTCCGGGTCGTCGGGCCGCTGCGCGAAGACCTGCTCTCGTGTCGGGTCGATACCGCCGGTCAAATCAATTGCCATGCAAACTCCTTGCGGCGTAGTCGGCGAACAACGGCCGCACCTTATCGAGGTCGATGCCGAATGCCACCGGGTCGGCGTGCGTGCTTGGTTCCCGTTCGGCCGCGGCCTCGGCCCACCAGTTGCGCATCCGCGATTCGAATTCGTCAGCGACCGGCTCGCCGAGCCAGGCGTAGAGCCCGCGGACCTCGTGGATGGGGTCGGCCTGCATCGCGCGAAAGTCGATGTCGTAGAAGCGATGATCGGCTCCGCCGTCGCGGAACCGCATCGCCCGTTGCATGCCCAGCGACCAGTGCTCGACGTTGAGTTGGCCGATGTATTCGCGGTCGACGTGGTCGGTGAAGCCGCCGATGATGTCGGCGTAGAGGTCGGCCACCGACAAGATCACGTCGGTCGGATCGCGGTGGGTCATCACGAAACGAGCGTCCGGGAACGCCCGGTTGAGATCCTCGAGCCACAACACGTGCGACGGCGACTTCAGTCGCCACGGCCGGGTCGGCTCCCCCCACGCCAGCAGCTTCATCACCCGCTTTTGGTAGGCGTAGGTCGATTCGAGGTGAGCCTTTTCCACCAGCCAGGCCGAGTACGACGGGATCTGCGCAAAGGCTTGGAAGATATGGGATTTGAAGTCCAGCGCCATCAATTCCAGACACTCCATCGGAGCGTGGGTGCCGGTGGGCACGTGCGCCCGCGAGCCGACCTTGTTGCCCTCGTCCTCCGGGATCCGCGGATCGGGACCCTGCACCGTCGACGGTGGCGGACACGGCTGCGCGGACTCCCACCGACGCAGATACCGAATGCCCGGGTCCTGCGACAGCAGCAGCGACAACGCGGTCGAACCGGTACGGGGCAACCCCAGCCCGATCAGCGGCGGCGGGATTTCGACGTCGTCGATTTCCGGGTGACGGCGATACCAGTCCTCGACCTGCAGTCGCTGCGACAACGCGGTCACGATGCGGGGATAGAGGTAGCCCTCGCCGCAGGCGTTGAGGCGGGCCTCGTCGCGCAGCGAGGCGAGCAGCACCTCGAGCCCTTCCCGGAAGGAGTCGTCACCAAAGTCGTCCAGGCCGGTCTGCGCGACGGCGCGGCCGACGACGTCGTCGAATTCGGCCACAATGATCTCCTTCCGGAGAATCCGTGTCAGTATACTGACGCGATTATGAGCGAGTTGTCAACGTCTGACGGTTCGCGGCGCCGCTACCACAGCCCGGCGCGCCGCGAACGGGCCGCCGCGACCCGCGAGCGCATCGTCGACGCCGGCGCTCGCCTGGTGCGCGGCTTCACCACCTGGGACTGGGACGAGCTGACCTTCCGGGCCGTCGCCGAACGCGCCGGGGTCAGCGAGCGCACCGTCTACCGCCACTTCCCGTCCGAGCGGCACCTGCACGACGCGATCATGGCCCGACTGGAGGACGAGGCGGGCATCAGTTACGAGGATGTCGAACTGGACAATCTTGCCGACGTGACGGCGCGGGTCTTCGCCTCGCTGCGACGGTTCGCGATCAAGGACACCATCGGCACCCCGCGCGGCCCGGCCTTCGCCGGCGCCGACGCCCGACGGCACGAGGCGTTGAACCGCGCGATCGCCGCCCGCGCGCCAAAGCTGCCGGACGCGCAACGCCGAGCACTGGCCGGCCTTCTCGATGTTTTGTGGAGCCCGCCGACCTATGAACGGCTGATCGGTTCGTGGAACCTCGACAACGCCGAGGCAATTGGCGCCGTGCAGTGGCTGATCACGAAAGTCATTGCCGCGGTTGAGAGCAACGAATCGCCAATTGTCAGCACCTGACGACGACTGGGCTGGCCGAGGGCGAGAAGCCGCTGGTGGCGTAATCTGGAGGGCGAGCAGTTTCGTTGTCAGCGGCCGTCCACCGGCAATGCGATTCCTCCGGCGCCCCGCACCCGCGAGGGGGTCGATGCCGAATGAAGGATCCGCCTGTGGAATTTGTCGCCCTCACCACGGCCGCGCTGCGCGATCTCCGATGATGTATCCGCTCGGAGCTCTCCGCCGAGCCAATCCCGTCCGGCTGTCGGTGGCCGGCAAGCTGGGCCGTCGTATCGACGGCGCGTGGTGGCCGCGCGTCGATCGCATGACCGTCGAATTGCCCGGCCTTATTGCGATCCTAACTCCCCTGCTGGGCGACATCACCGCCATCAACGTCAACTGGCCACCTTTGCAACGACCACCCGACTTCAACTGGCCGGGATGGGAACACAAGCACCAGCACGTGATGACTATTACGGGCACCGATGCTTGTGCCAACCTGCTGATCGTCCCGTACGCGACCTACAGCGGGCTCGCTTTGATGGTGCTGCGCTGCGCAGCAGATCTGCCCATCGACGACGCCGACCGCGACAAACCCGCATTTTTGACCGCTGGTTCGATCCTGCGGGCCGCACAGCGACAACGCAGCGCGTGAATTGCTGCAGATCCGGCAGTCGGGGAGGTAGCCTCATTCACGGTTGACACCCCAGCCTCCCGGAAACGTCACGGCGGCGATCCGATTTCCCCGCCGGAAGGAGCTCTAGCTCCGACGTAAGCCGACAGTTCGGGTTCTGCTTTCGGCGCCGGAGGATCCCCATTGGCTGCAGGTGCAGCGGTCCTCGGCGTGCCGCACGGCTCGGCGGTGGCCGAGTCGGTACAGTCAGTACGTCTGAGACCACCTGGGGTGTACAAGAGGGGGTCACGCTCTTCCGCGGTCGTGCCTCAGCGGCTCCGTCGATACCGATGCAGCACCGATTCGACTAACACACGCCGTGCCGTCGCGCCGGAGCCAGGGGGATTGCGGTGAGCCGATTCACCGAGACCATGTACGAAAGCGCCCGAAGCAGTCTCAAGGGCATGATCACCGGCGAGCCAAACGCGCCGGTCCGGCACACCTGGCGTCAGGTGCATGAGCGGGCCCGCCGGGTTGCGGGCGGTCTGGCCGCCGCCGGTGTGGACCATGGCGATGCTGTCGCAGTCCTGGCCGGGGAGCCCGTCGAGATCGCCCCGACCGCACAGGGCATCTGGATGCGCGGCGCCAGCCTTACGATGCTGCACCAGCCCACGCCGCGCACCGACCTGCAACGCTGGGCCGCGGAGACCACGGCCGTCATCGACATGATCGACGCCAAGGCGGTGGTGGTGTCCGATCCGTTCATGGC
>NZ_DATFZD010000113.1:0-5312 GCF_035314665.1 Mycobacterium sp.
TCCCGACGGTCATCTGATCGAGGTGGGGCAAACCACGGACCCAGAGGGGGACTGGTCGCCCGCTCACTGGCCATCGACTACGCTCGCCGAGCAGACCGAGTGAATGCCGAGATCACCGGCGAAATCCTTCACATCGACGGTGGCCAGTCCCCCGGACACTGAGATCCCTTGCCCCGGGTGGAGGACGCATGGTCCCACTCCGTCAGGTGTCCACCCCTCACGTGCGTTTCACCAAGGACGGCGGGGAACGGTCATCCTCACAGCACCTCCCCGCCGTTCCCCCGCTCTCAGCGAGGCGGTGCGAGACCGCTCGGGCCCGCGATGCTTCGGGCCGCCGTTGTTAGCACCATGACGCTGAGGAGGTTTCGGTCATGACCACCGCGATCATCGGCACTGGAGGGATCGGATCGGTCATCGCCCGCCAGCTCGCCTCAGGCGGCGAGACCTTGCGGCTCTCGAGCGCCGATAATGAGTCGGCACGAAGGCTGGCTGCAGAGGTCGGTCGCGCTGCCGTCGTCGCCGTCGCCAACCGCGACGCGTTGCGGGGCGCCGATGCCGTCGTCCTCGCGCTGCGCTTTGCCGTGCTGAAGGGCGTCATAGACGAGATCGCCGACCCGCTAACCGACAAGCTCGTGCTCGTTCCGAGCAACCCGCTCGCCATCGACGCACAAGGTAACGTCTCACGTCTCCTGCCGAAAGGGCAATCCTCTGGCGAGGTTGTAGCTGGGTGGTTGCCGGCGGGGGGGCGCTTGGCCATGGCGTTTGGAACCCTGTCGGCCGATCTCTTCGAGTCCTCTAGCAACCGGTCACCTGAGCCGGCGGTCCTCTTCTACGCGACCGGCGACGACCGTGCTGGTGAGGAAGTTGAGCGGTTGATCCGAACAGCCGGCTTCGAGCCGGTGAAGGTCGGCGGGATCGAACAGTCGGGTCGACTCGAGGTGGGCGGCGACCTTCACGATCTCGTGGTCGGCCCCGCAGAGGCGCGGTCGTTGATCGGTGGGGCCTGATCGCTTCACCACCCTGGCCGGGGGCACCTCTTCGGTCGAGCCTTCGCCCAGATGGTCTTGATCTCAGCTTCGCCGTCGCTGCGAAGCGACCCGAGCTCGTAACCTCTGCCGTGCAGGAAGAGGAGCACCCGGCTGGCGTCCGCTCCCGGAGCGGCAAGCCAGCGACCTGGTGACCGCGGCCAGGCCACCCTTCCTCAGCGCAGCCAGCGCGGTTGGCTCCGCGGAGTCCGCGTGGTCCGCGACGCTGGCGCTGACGTTGACGACATGACCGCTGCCTTGCCGGAGCATCTGGCCGACCGCGCGCTGAGTCAGCCAGAAGAATCGGGTGCGCTTGCCGTTGGTGTCAGCCGTCGCCGCGGCGACGCGGCAGATCTCGTGTTCGTCGTTCCAGTACGGACCGACCGAGCGCATCCGCAGCTGCCTGCCGAAGGGCAGGTTTGGCGCCCGTTGCGCTGAGATCATTCATCCGGCGTGCGCTGCTCAGTCACCGCGGCGCGCGGTCAGGGCGCCGACCCGCTGGCGATCCAGCGCTGGAAGACGGCGACGTGCTCCGGCGGCCACGCCCCGTCACAGGGCATCGTGCCGTCGCGGAGGCGCTCGAGGATCGCGTCCTGGTGCGCCTGGACGTCGCTGTGGGACCAGAGGTCGAAGGCTTTGAGCATCGAGTCGCGGTCTTTTCGCGGAACATAGGACGGGACATCACGCTCGAAGCTCGGCCCTGTGGGTGAGTCCGGCTGGCCGGTCATGGGCTTCTCCCGCCGTTGTGACAGTGCGACGCTTCCCTCTTCAGCAACTATATCGGCCAGAGCATTTCCCGGGCCCACGTGGCGCCGTACTTCATACCAGTAAAGAAACTCACAGAGCTTGTATGAGTGTCACGGGACGGTGAGAGGGATTGCAGCCCATAGCGTGCCGTAGCGCAGGCCGGAGGGGATGACTCGTGAAACTCCTTACAGAGCTCGATTGGAATCAAGCGTGGCCGGGGCCAGCGGGCACACCAGGGCGACGGATGGCGACATCGTCGGCATGCTCGGGAAACGCGGTTGCGGCGACAACGCAAGGTTGCGGTCATTCGCATGACAGAAGGCCCTCATATCACCGGGATTGAAGTATTGCCGGTACCACGGCCGGCCAGGCGTGGTAGTAGGTGGCGGCGGACGGAAGCGTCAGCGGACGTTAGCCGCCACCCTTTCTTCTTCTCACCTCTCATGACCTGTCAACACGCCGATGAGCTGGCAGCCGTCTGGCCGAGGAGGTCAAGCCGGCATGCCCCTTAGCCACAGTGGCTCACGCCGATGCCGTTGGTGTTGGCTCGCTGCAGCAGCCTGAGTCATCCACCGTTTATTCACCGGATATGACCGGAAAAAGACGCGAATCGCCGAGACTCAACCGGTGCGTCAAGTCAACGAATCCCGTTGTCCCCCAAACACTAACGGAAACTGCCGAAGATTATTGGAACAGCTCAAGGCCTAAAGCCGGTGTCGCAGGTTCGAATCCTGCCGGGGGCACATTGCTCCAGGTGGCGAATCGCGAGTAGAAAGCGGTTTGTTGGTTTGCTCTGTAGATCGGCGTGCAATCCCATGCGTTGCCGACGCGGCGCACACCCGCCGAATTCGTTTGCTGAGCAAGCCCGCTCGACAGGTGACCACCCTGCTGGTACATCCGTTGACCGCGGAGGCCGGCGAATACGTCGGTTTCGTCGACGAGCTACTGGCGCTGCTCCCCTAGCGCGGCCTTCACGGTGCGCGACAGCTCGTCGGCAAGGATTTCCGGCTCGCCGGCGAACAGCCCGTCGAGCGCCAGCTTGGCCACCACCTCCGGATCAATCTTCTGGTCCGCCGGGAGGTAGCTGACCATGTCGGTGTCCATGTAGCCGACGTGCAGCGCGGCCACATGGATGCCGCGCGGCGCGAGTTCGTCGCGCACCGCATCGGTCAATGCCCAGGCCGCTGCCTTGGCCGCGGAGTAGGCGCCGCTGCTGGGAACGTGCAGCCAGGACAACACCGACAGCACGTTGAGGATCGCGCCGCCGCCGTTGTGTTCGATGATCGGGACGAACGCCCGAGTGACATTGAGCATGCCGAAGTAGTGCGTTTCCATTTCCAGCCGCACATCCTCCAGCGGACCGGTCAGCAGGTTCGCACGCGTGGAGATGCCGGCGTTGTTCACCAGGACGGTCACATCGGTGGCGATCTCGGCGGCGCGGCGCACCGACTGCGGATCTGTGATGTCGAGTTGGATGGGCACGACGCCGGGCAGGTCGATCGTCTCGGGTCGGCGTGCGCCCGCGTAAACCTTCGCGCCGCGCGCGACGAGTTCAGCGGCGAACTGCCTGCCCAGTCCGCGGTTGGCTCCGGTGACGAGTGCGATGACGTGTGAATGCTTCATGACGGTGTCCTTCGGTCGTGCGCCCGGTTTTCGTGCCCCTTCGCGTCGGCAAACTCCGGTACCCGCGGCAATAATCCCGCCGTGGCCGGATCTTGTCCAGAGATGGCAGAAACAGGCTGGTAGAACCGATGCTCGGCGAGCTATTCGTCTAAACAAGCAACTTGGCTCGGCTGCTGGGCGGTCAGCTGCGAGATTGTCAGGCTGATGTTGGCTTCGGGTGCACCAGATTGACAGCAGTGGCAATTGTCCATTTGTGGTACAGAGGTTGCCCCTGGGGTTTATGTGGTGCCCATGAGTGAGGGGGCGGAAGTCGCCAGCTTCCCGGTACTACGGGACGCGGACATGCTACAAGCCGAGTACTTCTGGCTGCTGCACCGGCACAAAGACGCCCCGCCCACCGTCAGCGGCGGCGAGCTCATTCTTGAGATGCCGTGGACGGTGGACGACGACCACCTTGCACCGATTGCTTATCGACCGTCAGCCCGAACAGCGCCCCACCGGCAGAGCTGCTATGCCGTCCCCGAATCGTGGGACCCCGGGGGCGGTAGACGATGGGCTCTACCAGGGCCAGGTGAACGCTGGCTACTTCACCGCGGGCCCCGCCAGCACCAAACCTGGTTACGCATTCGCGCCCGCGGCTCCTAACGTGACCGGAAGCCTGGACCTGGGCCACGCAGCGGTTTGAGGACTTCCGCGCCGCAGAGGCCGGAGAGCCGGTCGAGGCTTAGCTTAGAGCTGGCACCGGCGACGGAGGGACGGGCCGCTAATTGTTGTCGTGCGGCCGATCAGTAGACCGCGCGAACTGGACGGTTTCGGGGATTCAGGCCCGCTCCGCTCGGTGCTGGCCCGAGTCTTCGTCGGCTTCCAGTGCTTCATCACGGACCGGGCGGTCGGCGAGTTCTTCATGCCTGCCGAACAGATACGGGTACGCGATTCCGGCGATGGCCGCTCCGATGAGCGGTGCCAGCCAGAACACCCATAGGGCCTGTGATCAATTAACGTCGTTTTTGGGGATGTGGGCGTTACGGTTGTGCTATGGCGGATTTGGTCGAGTCGGTGGCGCGGCGGTACGAGGTGATGCGACCTCATTTGTCGGAGTTCCAACGGCGATTGTGGTTGGGTGCCGAAGCCGCGGAGTTGGGGTCGGGGGGTGTGGCTGTGGTGGCCGAGGCGACCGGGGTCGCGGCGGACACTGTTCGCCGGGGCCGCAAGGAAGCCGATGCCGGTATTCATCCCGGTGCCGGCAGGTCGCGTCGGGCCGGTGGTGGCCGCAAACGAGCCGAGGTCCATGACGAGACGTTGGTGGCGGCGTTCGAGTCGTTGATCGATCCGGTGACCAGGGGCGATCCGATGTCGCCGTTGCGGTGGACGTCCAAGTCGATCCGCGCCCTGACCAAGGCGCTGGGGGACAACGGCCACCGGGTCAGCGATATCGTGACGCGCCGATTGCTGCGCGAAGGGGGCTACAGCCTGCAGGCCAACGCCAAGACCACCGAGGGCGGTCAGCATCTTGACCGTGACGCCCAGTTCGCCTACCTCAACGATCAGGCCACCGACCACTTGGCTACCGGGAACCCGGTGATCAGTGTCGACACCAAGAAGAAGGAGTTGGTGGGGTCCTACAAGAACAATGGGCGCGAGTGGCATCCCAAAGGCGAGCCGGAGCAGGTCAAGGTCCACGACTTCATCGACAGGGAGCTGGGCAAGGCCAACCCCTACGGGGTGTACGACGTGGGAACCAACACCGGGTGGGTGTCGGTGGGAACCGACCACGACACCGCCGCGTTCGCGGTCAACACCATCAAGACCTGGTGGCGCAACGCAGGAACGATCCTGCACCCCACCGCTACCCGACTGCTGATCAGCGCCGATGGCGGGGGCTCCAACGGGTACCGCACCCGGCAATGGAAGACCGAA
>NZ_DATFZD010000114.1:0-6339 GCF_035314665.1 Mycobacterium sp.
CCGCGGCCGCGACGCGGTCAGTGACCGCAGCTGAGTAGTCGCTGAACGCCTGTTATCGGCTCCGCATTGCTGTACGGTGGCAAAGTAGAGGTCGCCGCGTTTTGCGGCGACATTGCTTCTTGAGGATGGGGTGGCGTGGCCATACAGGACTGGCGGGATGCGCCCGAGATTCATCCGTCGCAGATCCGGGTTGGTGACAGCATCGGCACGGTGGAGCCGGACCACGCATGCTACACGGTCAAGCTGATCAGTGGACCCCAGACAAGTCCACGTCGGTGGACATTTTTCGGCAGCGATTCCAAGGGGCGCCAGCAAAACAGCACGTTCGGCGAGGACGACTTAGTTCGCCGGTACGCCAAAGCGTCCTAGAACCCGCGGGTCGAGGGCGGTTAGTGACCGCCACTGTAGTGACGGCCCGCTGCGCCCGGCTTCGCCGCGCTTGCGACCGTCACGGCTCGGCCAGCGCCCGCATGAAAAACGTCAGGTTGGCCGGCCGCTCGGCTAACCGGCGCATGAAGTATCCGTACCATTGGGTGCCGAACGGCACATACACCCGCACCCGGTTGCCGGCGCCCACCAGCCGTGACTGCTCGTCGTCGCGGATGCCGTACAGCATCTGGTATTCGAAATCGCCTGCGCCACGCCCGTATTCACGGGTCAGCGCCTGCACCGCCTCGATGACCACGGGGTCGTGCGAGGCGACCATCGGATAGCCTCGGCCCGCCATCAGCACCCGAAGGCAGCGCAGGTAGGAGTCGGTGACCGCCGCGGCGTCGCGGTAGGCGACCGATGCCGGTTCGTCGTAGGCGCCTTTGCACAGCCGGACCCTTACCGTGGATGCGGCGAACTGTTGGCAGTCGCCGTGGGTGCGCCGCAGATAGGCCTGCAAAACCACGCCCAGCCAACGGAAATCATGCTGCAGCTCGGCGGCGATCGACAGCGTCGAATCCGTAGTGGTGTGGTCTTCGGCGTCCACGGTCACCCACGCGCCGACCCGCTCGGCCCGCTCGCAAATGGTGTGCGCGTTCTCCAACGCGATCTTCTCGCCGTCGCGGTCCAGCGCTTGCCCCAATGCCGACAGCTTGAGCGATACCTCCAGCGGGCGCACACCGTCGTGCGTGGCATCCGGCCGCCGGCTCAGTGCGGCGAGAAGCTGAAGGTAAGCACGCATGGTGGCATTCGCGCCGTCGATGTCGGTGACATCCTCGCCGAGATAGTCGATGCTGACGAGCCGGCCCGAATCACACAGTCCGGCAACACTATCCAGCACCCGATCTAGCGATGCCCCCGGCACGAAGCGGTGCACCACCTTGCGGGTGACCGGTAACCGCTCGGCGGTCCGCCGCAACCCGTCGGAGTGGCTGGCGGCGAGAATCGCCGGGCGCAGCGTCTTGGCGAACAATCCCGACATCACCGCTCCGCCATGTGCGGATAGTTGTGATCGGTCGCGGGGACGAACGTCTCCTTGATCGAACGCGCTGAAGTCCAGCGCAGCAGGTTCAGCGCCGATCCGGCCTTGTCGTTGGTGCCCGATCCGCGGGAGCCTCCGAACGGCTGGCGGCCTACTACCGCGCCGGTCGGCTTGTCGTTGACGTAGAAGTTGCCGGCCGCGAACCGCAGCCGATTCTGCGCGGTCAGTACGGCGTCGCGGTCGTCGGCGATCACCGCACCGGTCAACGCATACCGTGAACCGGTGTCGATGACGTCGAGGATCCGCTCGTACTGGTCGTCGGGGTAGACGTACACCGAGAGCAGCGGACCGAAGTACTCGGTGGCGAATGCCTCGTCGGTCGGGTCGTCGGACAACAGCACCGTCGGGCGCACGAAATAGCCTTCGCTGTCGTCGTATTCGCCGCCGACCGCGATCGTGACACCGGCCGCGCCTTTCGCGCGTTCGATCGCGTCGACGTTTTTGACGAAGGCGCGCTCATCGATCAGCGCGCCGCCGAAGTTGGAGAAATCGGTGACGTCGCCGAACGGCAGCTCGGCGGCGGCAGCCAGGAAGTCGTCGCCCATCTGCTGCCAGACCGAGTGGGCGATGAATGACCGCGACGCCGCCGAGCACTTCTGGCCCTGATAGTCGAACGCGCCACGGATCAGCGCGGTGCGCAGCACATCCGGCTGCGCCGATGCGTGTGCGAGCACGAAGTCCTTGCCGCCGGTCTCACCGACCAGACGCGGATAGCTATGATAACGCTCGATGTTGGCGCCGACCTCGCGCCACAGCCGCTGGAAGGTCGCGGTCGATCCGGTGAAGTGGATCCCGGCCAGCCGCGGATCCGCCAGCGCCACATCGGAAACCGCGTAGCCGTCGCCGGCGACCAGGTTGATCACCCCGGGCGGCAACCCGGCCGCCTCAAGCAGTTGCATGGTCAGGTACGCGGCGAATGTCTGCGTCACCGACGGCTTCCACACCACGGTGTTACCCATCAGCGCCGGTGCGGTGGGCAGATTCCCGGCGATCGCCGAAAAGTTGAACGGCGTGATGGCATAGACGAATCCGTCCAGCGGACGGTGGTCGGTGCGATTCCACTCCCCGCGGACGCTCAGCGGCTGCTGCGCCAGGATCTGGCGCGCAAAGGCGACGTTGAATCGCCAGAAATCGACCAGCTCGCAGGGAGCGTCGATCTCGGCCTGGTAGGGGGTTTTGGATTGACCCAGCATGGTCGCGGCCGCGATCGTCTCGCGCCACGGCCCGGCGAGCAGATCGGCGGCGCGCAGAAAGATCGCGGCGCGTTCGTCGAACGGGGTCGCCGCCCAATGTGTTCGGGCGGCCATCGCCGCTTCAACGGCGGCGGTCGCATCGGCGTGGTCGGCGTTGGTCAGCGTGCCCAGCCTCGCGGCGTGCCGGTGCGGCTGCACGACGTCGATCCGCTCACCGTTGCCCATGCGATGGGCGCCGCCGATGACGTGCGGCAGGTCGATCGGGTCACCGGCCAGCGCGGTCAGCGCGGCCCGCAGCCTGCTGCGTTCGGGTGAATTCGGTGCGTAGTCGTGAACCGGCTCGTTGGTGGGCAGGGGTACATCGGTGATCGCGTCCATGTCCTCAGGATGACCGTCGCCGACCCGCTCAAGCTTAGCTGATCAGCCAAGGCTGATCCCATTTTCTAGTAGGATCGGACAATATGCGAGCGACGGGTGTCGGCTTGGGTCAGCTGCTATTGGCCTTGGACACCACCGTGGTGAGCCTGGTCGAGGCTCCGCGCGGGCTGGACCTAGCGGTGGCGTCGGCAGCGCTGATCGACTCCGACGACGTGCGGTTGGGCCTGGGACGGGGCGCGGACTCGGCGGACGTGTTCTTTCTGCTTGGCGTGTCCGACGACGAGGCGCAGCGCTGGATCAACACCGGCCCGGCCGATCGCGCGGCAGTGGCGATCTTCGCCAAGAACCCGTCCGACGCCCTGGTGGAACGCGCCGTCGCGGTCGGGACGGCCGTGGTCGCCGTGGAGCCGCAGGCCAGGTGGGAGCGGCTGTACCGGCTGGTCGATCACGTCCTCGAGCACCATGGCGATCGGGCCGATCCGCGCTACGACCCCGGCACCGATTTGTTCGGCCTGGCGCAGTCGCTGGCCGACCGTATTCACGGCATGGTCAGCATCGAGGACGAGCAGTCGCACGTGTTGGCCTATTCGGCATCCAACGACGAAGCCGACGAGTTACGACGACTGTCGATCCTGGGTCGTGCCGGACCGCCTGAGCATCTGAAGTGGATCGGCCAATGGGGAATCTTCAACGCGCTGCGGGCCAGCGGCGACGTGGTCCGCGTCGCCGAGCGTCCGGAGTTGGGTCTGCGGCCCCGGCTGGCCGTAGGTATTCATCAGCCGGCCGCGGACACGCGCCGGGCGCCGGTATTCTCCGGCACCATCTGGGTGCAGCAAGGCTCCCGGCCGCTGGCGGGCGACGCCGAGGAAGTGCTGCGCGGAGCGGCCGTGCTGGCCGCCCGCGTCATGTCGCGGCTGGTGGCCAGGCCGTCGACGCACGCACTGCGGGCCCAGGAGCTCCTAGGGCTAACCGACAGCGAAACAGTCGATGTGGACGCCATCGCACGAGAACTCGGGATCGCGGCCGACGGCAACGCCGCCCTGATCGGTTTCCACGCCCCCGCCCGTCACGCCAGGCTGGCCGACGTGCTGGCGTTGAGCGCCAACGCTTTTCGCGCGGACGCGCAGGTCGCATCTCGCGATTCGCGGGTATATGTGCTGCTTCCCCACATCTCGAAGCGCTCGTCACTCACCTCCTGGATTCGCGGGACCATCGCCGCCTTGCGCGCTGAACTGGCAGTGCAGGTGCGGGCCGTCGTCGCCGCGCCTATCAGTGGCCTGGCCGGCCTGGCCGCGGTGCGCGAGGAGGTGGACCGGGTACTGGATAGCGCTGAGCGCCACCCGGATTCGTTCCCCGCTGTGACATCACTGGCCGAAGCACGCACCACCGTGCTGCTCGACGAGATCGTGACGATGGTCGCCGCCGACGAGCGGCTCGTCGACCCTCGGGTACGCGACCTGCAAGCCCGCGACCCTGCGCTGGTCCCGACGCTGCGGGCGTATCTGGACAGTTTCGGTGATGTCGCCGCCGCGGCGCAGCAGCTGCATGTTCATCCCAACACCGTGCGCTACCGCGTCCGCGGGATAGAGAAGCTGCTATCGACGTCGCTGGCCAATCCGGATGTACGGCTGCTACTTTCGCTGGGACTGCGGGCTACCGAGCGATCTGACTAGAGGTCGCGGCCGTGCGTTCATAGATCTCGGCGAGGAACTGCTCGACGGCCACCGCCGCATGGGCGGCCCGCGCCGAGCCGAAGATGTCAAAGGCATGCTGGGCGAACGGCATTTCGGCGTAGACAACCGGCTGGCGGCTGACTTCGCGCAGCCGCGCGGTAAAGGCGCGGGCCTGTTCGACCGGGATCAACGAGTCGTTGCGACCGTGCAGCACGAAAAACGGTGGCGCATCGGCAGAGACATGCGTGATCGGTGAGGCGGTGCGGAAAGCCTCGGCTGTTTCGGCTCGCCGTAGTTTGAACACGTACCTGGCCAGCGTCGGCGCCATCAGCGGGTGGATCGCATCGTCGGTCCGGGTGAAGTCGTAGACGCCGTAGAACGGAACCGCCGCCCGCACACTGGTGTCGACGTCTTCGAAGCCCGTCTGAAACTGGGGGTCGTTGGCGGTGAGCGCGGCCAACGCCGACAGGTGCCCACCGGCCGATCCGCCGGTGATCGCGATCCAGTCCGGGTCGCCGCCGTATTCGGCGATGTGCTCCTTGGTCCACGCCAGCGCCTGCTTGACGTCGACGATGTGGTCCGGCCAAGTGGAGCGCGGGCTGAGCCGGTAGTTGATCGCCACGCACACCCAGCCCAACTCAGCGAGGTGGCTCATCAACGGATACGCCTGTTGGCGTTTGCTTCCCACCATCCACGCACCGCCGGGAACCTGCAACAGCACCGGCGCCCGTCCGTCACGGTCGAGGTCAGGCCGTCGCCAGATGTCGAGGTGGTTCCGCGAGCCGTAGTCGCCGTAAGGGATGTCGGTGTAGTGCGCGTAGTCGCTGTAGATCCGCAGCATGCGTACCACACCGGGCTTCTTGGCCGTGCCCGCGCCCACCGGCCGCTTCCACAGGTCACCGGACTCGGTGCGACGGTCGGTGCCCAACCCGGCGTCGAGCGCTGCGGTGAGCGGCACGTTGGCCTGCCGGCCCAGATGGTGGAGGCCCAACAGTCCCAACCACGACAGCGCCGACACCAGCCAGCTGAACCGGCGCAGCCGTGGCGACAGCCTGCGAGTTACCGCGGCCAGCAGCCCAAACTGGGCGGCGATCATCTCCAATGACAGCTCCGATGCGAACACCCCGAAGCCGAACGCGTACATCGAGAGATAGCCGCGCTTGGTGAGCGGCTGGTAACCGTTGGCGGTGACCGCGAGTCCGGCCAGCGAACCCAGCACTGCTGCCAATTTCTTCACGACAGTCACTAAACCACTCAGCGGTCCGGCCGCTGTTTTCCGGGGTAACACCGCGAGACCCCGAATCACTCGAATCACTTGCGTCACAGCGGCTTAGCCCTGTGGATAAGTTCGGCAGCTTGTCGGTCAGCCGCGATATAGTTCGAACATGCGTTCGAGTAGTCGGGAGGAGATCGTCGAGGTCTTCGACGCGCTCAAGGCCGACTTCAAACGCGCCCTGGACCTGTCCTTCGACGCGCTGACCAGCCCGGAGCGGTTGGCGTTGCTGCAATGCTGCGAGACCTTCCGACGTCAGCTGCCGGCCCTCGAACACCCGATGATCAACCAGATCGGCGCGCAGGCCGACGCGACCGAGCTGGGCGGCAAACTGCCGTCGGCCCTGGCCAA
>NZ_DATFZD010000115.1:0-5081 GCF_035314665.1 Mycobacterium sp.
GATGCCGTCGCCGACCAGATCCGCAGAAACGCCGACTTCCTGCGCAACACCTACGGTGTCGACGGCACCCCGTACTTTCGTCCACCCTGGGGCAAACACACGCCCGCTACCGACCGCATCGCCGCCGACCTCGGCTATCCCACCATCACTTTGTGGAGTAGCGACATTGCCGACTCGGGACGGCTCAGCGAAGCAGGCCTCATCGCCGCCGCGAACAGGTCATTTCAGCCCCAGCAGATCGTGGTTGGCCACGCCAACCTGCCCACCATCACCCACTGTTTCGGCCAACTGCTCGATATCATCCGCAGCCGCAACCTCCAAACGGTCACCCTCAACGACGTCTTTACCTGATTTGGCTGGGCGTTGTGGGCGGGCGCTGGTGTGCAGTCACACCAGACGTAAGGGAAGACATGGGGTACCGGTGTCGGGCGTGCATCGAGCGCTTCGTCGACGACCGGATCATGCGGACCCGCCGGGGCTCTTTGATCTGCAGTTTTTGTGGAGCTGCCGGAATCGAACCAGGCGCATAAAACGGCTTGAGCTGCGGAAATAATGGATTTGATGACGCGAAACGACGCGAAAGGACATGACGCGACCTGCGGATACGCCGAAGGCGTTGATGGCATCAACATGCACACGCCGCCGCAGGTGACACCTCTTCATTTCAAACACGCAGGAGAATGTGTGGGGTATGTGGATGTCATCCACGGTCTACCAGCAGCAACCCAAAGTTTGCCAACTCAGCAACGGACTAGCTCGGCGAATCTTCGTGATCCGCCAGCGCGCGATTGCGCTCGCTTAGAGCGCTCGCGGAGGTCAAGAAGATCACGTTGGACGCGCACCAGCTGTACGGCGGCATGGGCTAAGTCGTCGACACCGGTGACGAGCCGCTGACCGTCACGGTTGACGCCCAGGATTGATCAGGCGGCATCGTGGGAAGTCCCACTTCGTGAGCTCAGCCGGAACAGTGCTCGGGATGCTCTTGAACCATCCGCGAGCATCCGACCCCGACCAATTGCATGACGCGGTGTCGGGCGCGACCGTGCTGGTCACCGGCGCCTCGTTCGGCATCGGCGCGGCCACCGCACGCAAACTCGCCTCGGCGGGAGCGACCGTGCTGCTCGCGGCCCGATCGGCGGACAAACTCGACGAACTCACAGCGACGATCGCCGCCGACGGCGGGCATGCGGTGAGCTACCCGGCCGACATCAGCGACGAGGCCGCCGTCGCCGAATTGGCGAAACGCATCTGCGCCGAGCATGGCGCGCCGGACATCGTCGTAAACAACGCAGGCAAGTCGATCCGCCGGTCGCTGCACGAACAGTACGAGCGACCGCACGACTTCGACCGCACGATCGGCGTCAACTACCTTGGCCCTATTCGGCTGCTGCTGGAACTGGTTCCGGAGATGCGGCGGCGCGGCAGCGGGCACATCGTGAACGTGTCGAGCGTCGGCGTCCGCACCCCGCCGGGCCCCCGGTGGGGCGCCTACCAGGCGTCGAAGGGGGCATTCGACATGTGGCTGCGCAGCGTTGCACCCGAGCTGCACGCCGACGGAGTGGACGTCACATCGATCTACTTCGGACTCATCAACACCCGGATGATGGAACCGACCAAGAGCCTGCGCAACGCGCCCGGCCTGTCTGCCGAGCAGGCGGCGGAGATCGTTGCGAAGGCGATCACCGATCGACCCCGCACGATCGCCCCGTGGTGGTTGTGGCCGGCCGAAGTCGCCACCGTAGTGCTGCGTGCGCCGGTGGAGCGGGCGACGCAGGTGTGGTGGCGGCGGCGCGCCAAGCACTCGGAATGAGCCGGGGGACTATGACCCGTTCTGGTCGCCGGTTCGAAGCAGACCAGGCTGCGATCTCCACGCCCGGAAGCCATGTCGCTGAACGCCGCCTCGACGTCCGTCGATACCGATTCGCGGTGTCACCAGAGCCTCGAGATGACCCGATAAATATGCCGGATTTTCCCTTCGATGTCGTCCGTGAACTGTTGGCCGATCGGCTGCCCGAAGTGCCACAGTTGCGGTATCCGAGTAGCCGGAGCGCCGCTGGGCTGGCGTGGTCGTCAACGACCGCCATGACCGGAGTAGGCGCCAATGGCCGGTGACACCGTCGGGCTGACCGACATCGCCGCGCGCCTGCCTGCCTTGGTTCTGGACGCGCCCGTCGTTGCGCGGGGCACGCTCACGGCTTTTATCGTCCGCGGGTCAGCGAAGAAGTCGATCGGCCGGGTCTTCCAAGACCGTGCGGCGCGTTACCCCGACCACGTTTTCATCCGTTTCGACGACGAAGGCCTGACCTACCGCGAGGCCAATGAAACCGTCAACCGCTACGCGGCCACGCTGGCCGAACGCGGCGTCGGTCGCGGTGACGTCGTGGGCGTCATCATGCGCAATTCGGCGCGAACGCTGCTCGTGATGCTCGCGGCGGTCAAACTCGGCGCGATCGCCGGAATGCTGAACCAAAAGCAGCGCGGCAACGTGCTGGCACACAGCGTCGGGCTGTTGCATGCCCAGGTGATCGTCGGCGAGGAGGACCTGCTTTCTGCGGTCGACGAATCAGAGGCGGAAGTCGCCGACACCGTGACCATCGACGAGTTGGATCGCCTCTCTGCCGACGCGCCCACCGACAACCCGGCGGTGACGTCGTCGGTGCTGGCCAAGGACCCCGCGTTCTACATCTTCACCTCCGGCACCACCGGCGCCCCGAAGGCCAGTGTCATGACGCACTACCGGTGGCTGCGCGCGATGGGTGGGTCCGGCGCCATAGGCATGCGGTTGAAGAGCAGCGACACCGTGTACTGCTGCCTGCCGCTGTACCACAACACCGCGCTGAGCGTGGCGGTGTCGGGAGTGATCAGCGCAGGGGCCACTCTTGCTTTGGGCCGGTCGTTTTCAGCCTCGAGGTTCTGGGACGACGTGACTCGGTACGACGCCACCGCCTTCGTCTACATCGGCGAGGTTTGCCGCTATCTGCTCAACCAGCCGGAGAGGGACACGGACCGAACCAACAAAGTGCGCGTGATCGGCGGCAACGGACTGCGCCCGGATATCTGGGACGAGTTCACTGCTCGCTTTAATATCCCGCAGGTGTTCGAGTTATACGGGGCCAGTGAGGGAAACACGGGATTCGTCAATATCTTTCACATCCCCAAGACCGCTGGCCTCTGCCCGACCGCGGTCGCGTTCGTCGAGTACGACCCGGAGACCGGCGAGCCGGTTCGCGATGAGAACGGCCGGGTCCGCAAAGTGCGTCGCGGCCAGCCCGGTCTGCTGTTGAGCAAAATCACCAAGGCGCAGCCGTTCGACGGCTACACCGATCCGGAAGCCAGCGAGAAGAAGTTGATTCGCAACGCTTTTCGCGACGGTGACGTGTGGCTCAACAGCGGTGACCTGCTGCGCCCACAGGGTTGGCGCCATGCTGTGTTCGTCGACCGGCTCGGTGACACCTTCCGATGGAAGGGCGAGAACGTGGCGACGACGGACGTCGAGGCCGCCGTGGCGGCCGACCCGGGGGTCGAGGCCGTGACGGTCTTCGGGGTGAAGGTACCCGGTGCGGACGGGCGCGCCGGGATGGCGGCCGCGGTGTTGAAGGACGGCACAGAGTTCGACGCCGTGTCGCTGGCCCATACCGTGTACGACCGCCTCCCCGGCTACGCGGTGCCGCTGTTCATAAGGGTCGTAGATTCGCTGGAGCACACCGCGACGGTCAAGACCAAGAAGGTCGATCTGCGCGAGCAAGGATACGGACCCGACGTCGACGATCCGGTCTACGTGCTCAACGGTCGCGAGGAAGGCTACGTCCCGTACTACGACGACTATCCCGACGAAGTCGCAGCCGGTGAGCGGCCCGCAAGCTGACATCGCCGCAGGATCGCGGGACGGCGAAGTGGAGGAATCATGCAGGACAGTACGCAGACCGGGGCGGCCCCGCCAGATGACGCCACCCCCAAGGGAGGAGGCATCCCGATCCGGTTGAGTCCTTCGGGCATTACCGTAGGACTGCACTTTCTTAGTGGAGCTGCCGGGAATCGAACCCGTGACGTGACCTGCGGAAATGCGGCTTGACCTGCGTACGGTTACGCGAAGGCACGGCAGATTCCGCGAAAGTACCTGGGAATTACGCCGGAGTTGTTGGCGAGTCCAACATGTCCGCGCTGCTGGCCGCCGTGCCGAGGGTGTTTGCTGGTCTACCGCTGATCTGCGAACAGTCGCCAGGCGATCGAGCCAAACCGCACATTGGTGGCCGAGCGCCGAACCGGGCGTCCGCTGATCGAGTCAGACCGGCGTCGGAGCACCGAATGCGTGACGCCTGATCACATTTACGAGGTCGTATTCATCGAGTTCCGATTGACGACCGGGTCGGTGCGTTCGGTGCGTCTTAGGAAGCCGCCACGAGCTGTCCCTGCCGACGCTCGGCGGCAGCCTCCACGATCCGCTCCGCAGTCCTGTCGTAGATCCCCGATGCTTTGGCGGCAGCGTTGATCGACTGTCACAAGTCGTTTGCAGGTGCCCAGACCGATCCCGCTTGCGGCTCCGGTGATGGGCCGGGACCCGGTGGACGGGCCGGTCGGTGGTGCTTACGCCTTGTCGCGGGATAGCACCTCTCGCCTGAGCTCGATCACCTGTTTCTCAAGGTCGATCACAGCCTTGGAGCACATGGCTGTCAGTCCAATGAGTTTCACGACTACCGCCCATATCCGGCTGTGGCCGGTAAAGGATTCGTCGAACTCGGCGAACCGCTCGAGGAGTTCCCTTCCGATAACGGATTCGGGATCGAGCTGTATCCGCCGCATTTTGCTGAACGCCGAGAAGTCGGCTGTTTCTTCGGGATGGGGCTCCATCTTTCGAGCGTAGGCCGCTTGCCGCGGCCGGTGGGCCGAAAGAATCTTTCCCTGGCAGCAGGCTATCGACCTCAATGTCGCCGAGCAATGTCCGGCGGCACTGGCCCGCGGTGCGGCCGTGGCGACCGAAAAACCGAGGGCTCCCCCGGCCAGCCAAACAGCCCGCGCGGAGTCCTCGGGGCCCTAGCGGGAAGGCGCGCTGAGCGCCATACCACGAGGTCGTACCCGCCGCC
>NZ_DATFZD010000116.1:0-7034 GCF_035314665.1 Mycobacterium sp.
ATGCGATTCGGGCAGTTCGTCACCGCTTACGAAGACATCGTCCGCCGGGCCCGTGATGGCAAGCTGACCGCCGAAGACTTTGCCGGCGTGACGATTTCGCTGACGAACCCCGGCACCATCGGCACCGTGCACTCGGTGCCGCGGCTGATGGCGGGCCAGGGCGCCATCATCGGCGTGGGAGCAATGGAGTACCCGGCGGAATTACAGGGTGCCAGCCCGGAGCGCATCGCCGAACTGGGTATCGGCAAGCTGATCACCCTGACCTCGACGTACGACCACCGCATCATCCAGGGCGCAGAATCGGGAGACTTCCTGCGCACCATCCACGAGATGGTGCTCGCCGACGACTTCTGGGACGAGATCTTCCGGGAGATGGGCGTCCCGTACTTGCCGATCCGGTGGAGCACCGACAACCCGGATTCGATCGTCGACAAGAACGCGCGCGTAATGGAGTTGATCGCCGCGTACCGCAACCGCGGCCACCTGATGGCAGACATCGACCCACTGCGCTTGGACAACACCCGCTTCCGCAGCCACCCCGATCTCGAAGTGCTGACCCACGGCCTGACACTGTGGGACCTCGACCGGGTGTTCAAAGTCAACGGCTTCGCCGGTGCTGAGTACAAGAAGCTGCGCGACATTCTCGGCTTGTTGCGCGACGCCTACTGCCGTCACATCGGCGTGGAGTACACCCACATCCTCGACCCCGAACAGCTGGAATGGTTGGAGCAGCGCGTCGAGACCAAGCACGTCAAACCGACTGTGGCCCAACAGAAATACATCTTGAGCAAGCTCAACGCGGCCGAGGCATTCGAGACCTTTCTGCAAACCAAATACGTTGGGCAGAAGCGGTTCTCGCTGGAGGGCGCGGAAAGCACCATCCCGCTGATGGACGCGACGATCGACCAGTGCGCCGAGCACGGGCTCGACGAGGTGGTCATCGCGATGCCGCACCGCGGCCGGCTCAACGTGCTGGCCAATATCGTCGGAAAGCCTTACTCCCAAATCTTCTCGGAGTTCG
This sequence comes from Mycobacterium sp., assembly GCF_035314665.1. Lineage (GTDB taxonomy): Bacteria > Actinomycetota > Actinomycetes > Mycobacteriales > Mycobacteriaceae > Mycobacterium. Next base: position 1,022 of record NZ_DATFZD010000116.1, read on the forward strand.
AAGGCAATCTGAACCCCGCCCAGGCGCACGGCTCCGGCGACGTCAAATACCACCTCGGCGCCACCGGTGTGTATCTACAGATGTTCGGCGACAACGACATTCAAGTGTCGCTCACCGCAAACCCGTCACACCTGGAGGCCGTCGACCCTGTGCTCGAGGGCCTGGTTCGGGCCAAGCAGGACCTGCTCGACCATGGGCCGATCGACAGCGAAAACGAAAAAGCCTTCTCGGTGATGCCGCTGATGCTGCACGGCGACGCCGCGTTCGCGGGCCAGGGCGTGGTCGCCGAGACGCTGAACCTGGCGAAGCTACCCGGCTACCGCGTCGGCGGCACAATCCACATCATCGTCAACAACCAGATCGGCTTCACCACGTCGCCGGAATACTCCAAGTCCAGCGAATACTGCACCGATGTCGCAAAGATGATCGGAGCACCCATCTTTCACGTCAACGGCGACGACCCGGAGGCGTGCGTGTGGGTGGCGCGCCTGGCCGTGGACTTCCGGCAGAAGTTCAAGAAAGACGTCGTCATCGACATGCTGTGCTACCGACGCCGCGGGCACAACGAGGGCGATGACCCATCGATGACCAACCCCGCGATGTACGACGTCGTCGACACCAAGCGCGGAGTCCGAAAGACGTACACTGAAGCGCTGATCGGCCGTGGTGACATCTCGATGAAAGAGGCCGAGGACGCGCTGCGCGACTACCAGGGCCAGCTGGAGCGGGTTTTCAACGACGTCCGCGAGCTGGAAAAGCACGGCGTACAACCGAGCGCATCGGTGGAGTCCAACCAGATGCTCGCCGCGGGACTCGATACCGCAGTGGACAAGGCATTGCTGGCCCGCGTCGGCGACGCGTTCCTCGCCCTCCCCGACGGGTTTACCGCGCACCCGCGCGTCGTCCCGGTGCTGGAAAAGCGCCGAGAGATGGCCTACGAGGGCAAGATCGACTGGGCGTTCGGCGAGCTGTTGGCGCTGGGCTCACTGGTGGCCGAGGGCAAGTTGGTACGGCTATCCGGCCAGGACACCCGCCGGGGCACCTTCTCCCAGCGGCATTCGGTGATCATCGATCGCCACACCGGCGCAGAGTTCGCCCCGCTGCGGCTATTGACCGTCGATCGCGACGGCAACCCGACCGGCGGCAAGTTCATGGTGTACGACTCGCCGCTGTCGGAGTACGCGGCCGTCGGCTTCGAATACGGCTACACCGTCGGCAATCCGGACGCACTCGTGCTGTGGGAAGGCCAGTTCGGCGATTTCGTCAACGGTGCGCAGTCGATCATCGACGAGTTCATCAGCTCCGGCGAGGCGAAGTGGGGGCAGCTGTCCAGTGTGGTGCTGCTGCTGCCGCACGGCCACGAAGGCCAAGGGCCCGACCACACCTCCGGCCGCATCGAACGCTTCCTGCAGCTGTGGGCAGAGGGTTCGATGACGATCGCGATGCCGTCGACCCCGGCCAACTACTTCCACTTGCTGCGTCGGCACGCCCTCGACGGCGTGCAGCGCCCGCTGATCGTGTTCACGCCAAAGTCCATGCTGCGCAACAAAGCAGCGGTCAGCGACATCAAAGAGTTCACCGAAACCAAGTTCCACTCGTTGCTCGAGGAGCCCACCTACGTGGAAGGCGTCGGAGACCGCAGCAAGGCGACCCGGATGCTGCTGACCAGTGGGAAGATCTACTACGAGCTGGCTGCCCGCAAGGCCAAGGACGACCGGGACGACGTCGCGATCGTGCGCATCGAACAGCTCGCGCCGCTGCCGTTCAAGCGGATCCGCGAAATGCTGGACCACTACCCGAACGTCAGCGAGTATTTCTGGGTGCAGGAGGAGCCGGCCAACCAGGGCGCGTGGCCCCGGTTCGGCTTGGAGCTGCCCGAGCTGTTCCCGGGCAGACTGACTGGGATCAAACGCATTTCGCGTCGGGCCATGTCGGCGCCGTCGTCGGGCTCATCGAAGGTGCACGCCGTCGAACAGCAGGAGATCATCGACGAGGCGTTCCGCTGATGAAGCCGACGCCGCGCCGTCAGTTGTCCAGCAGCAAGCTACCCGTGCCCGTGGTAGACGTGTAGGTGCGTTGAACCGTTGCCGTTCAGTGCGCCGTTCCCGTTCGCCAGCGGTGCAGTGACCTCGGTCTCCGCCACATCCTCGAAACCAGCGTCGCCTGACAAGCGCTGGCCGTTGGCGCGGGCCGGGCGCGAGCGAACATTCATCGGCCACCAGAACCAGCGTCCCAGCAGCGCCGCGATCGACGGCGTCATGAATGAGCGAACGATCAGGGTGTCGAACAGCAGACCGAGACCGATGGTGGTTCCCACCTGGCCGACAGCGCGGTTGTCGCTGACGATCATGGAGGCCATGGTGAAAGCGAATACCAGACCCGCGGCCGTCACCACCTTGCCGGTGCCGCCCATCGCACGGATGATGCCTGTCTTCAGCCCGGCGCCGATCTCCTCTTTGAACCGTGCGACCAAGAGCAGGTTGTAATCAGATCCCACCGCCAAAAGAATGATGACGGACATCACCATCACGAGCCAGTGCAAATTGACACCGAGGAAATATTGCCAAACCAGCACGGATAGCCCGAATGAAGCCCCCAAAGAAAGCGCCACCGTGCCGACAATTACCAGGGCGGCAACAAGACTTCGCGTGATGATCAACATGATGATGAAAATCATGCAAAGCGAGGAAATGCCCGCGATCAAGAAATCGTAATGCGACGCTTCTTTCAAGTCCTTGAATAGCGCAGCGGTGCCGGAAATGTAGATCTTGGAGTCCTCCAGCGCCGTGCCCTTGAGGGACTCGTAGGCGGCCGTCCTGATCGCGTCGATACGCGACATGCCCTCGTCTGTCGCGGGATCTTCCTTATGCGAAATGATGAACCGCGCCGCCTTCCCGTCCGGAGACAGAAACAGCTTCTCGACACGCTGGAAGTCCGGGTTGGAGAACACCTCGCGTGGCAAGTAGAAGGAGTCGTCAGTTTTCGCGGCGTCGAAGTCGTGGCCCATCGCGGTCGCGTCGTCGCTCTGTTCATTCACCTGGTCGAACATCCCGGACATGGTGCTGTGCATGGTCAGCACCATGGTCCGCAGGCTCTTCATCGTTTCGATCTGCGGCGGAAGCAGCGCGACCAGCTGCGGCACCACGGTATCGACGGAATCCACGTCTTTGCTGAGGTCGGCGACCTTCTCGCTGAGCCTGTCGACACCGTCGGTGGCGTTGTACATGGACCGGATTCCCCAGCAGATGGGGATGTTGTAGCAGTGCGGATCTGCGTAGAAGTAGCTGCGGAGTGGCCGGAACGTGTCGTCGAAATCGGCAATGTCATCGCGCACCTCGTTGGTGATGGCCAACGTGTCTCTTGTAGTGCCCGCCACGTGGTGGGTCGTACCGACCAGCTGGTTCATCAGGCCGTTCATCCGTTGCAGCGAATTGATGGTTCCGTTCAGCTGGTCGGCTAGCTTCGTCATGTCGTCCAGCCGGCTTTTGGCGACCTGCAAGTACTGCATCTGCCCGGCATTTTGCATGCTGAGCAAAAACGGTATAGACGTGTGTTCGAGAGGAGTGCCCTGCGGCCGAGTTATGCTCTGCACCCGGGCAACTCCTTCAACTCGGAAAATCCCCTTGGCGAGTTTGTCCAAGACCAGGAAGTCGGCAGAATTGCGCATATCGTGATCGGACTCGACCATCAGAATTTCCGGCTGCATGCGCGCCTGCGAAAAGTGCCGCTCTGCGGCTGCCATTCCGACGTTGCCGGGCACGGTCTTGGGTATGTAGTCCCGGTCTTTGTAGCTCACCTTGTATCCGGGAAGTGCCAGCAGGCCGACGAGGGCAACCGCGCACGTCGCGACGAAAATCGGCGCGGGCCAGCGCACGACGGCAGTGCCCACCCGTCGCCATCCCCGCACCTGGAGCGTTCGCTTGGGATCAAGGAGACCAAAACGACTACCGACGGCAAGAACCGCGGGAACCAGGGTCAGCGCGACCGCGACCGCGACAGTCATGCCCACCGCGCATGGGGCGCCCATAGTTTGGAAAACCGGCAATCGGGCGAAACTAAGGCAATACGTCGCGCCCGCAATCGTCAAACCCGAGGCCAAGACGACGGGAGCGACTCCGCGATAGGCGGTGTAGTACGCCTGTTCCCGATTTTCGCCAGCCTGACGCGCCTCGTGATACCGCCCGATGAAAAATATCCCGTAGTCCGTTCCCGCAGCGATCGCGAGGGATACCAAGATATTGATAGCAAAAGTCGACAGCCTAATGATCTCGTGATCGCCCAGGAATGCGACAATTCCCCGAGCCGCCGCCAACTCGATCCCCACCATTGCTAACAATAGAATTACGGTAGTGACCGAGCGGTACACAAAGAGCAACATGATGAAGATCACCGCGACAGTTGTCACCATGATCTTCACGACCGTTTTGTCGCCACTCTGGTTCAGGTCCGCTGCCAGCGCCGCCGGACCGGTGACATAGGCCTTTACTCCCTTCGGCGCAGGAGTACGCTCCACGATCTTCCGAACAGCGTCGACGGATTGGTTGGACAGCGGTCCGCCTTGGTTACCGACGAGGTTCAATTGAACATACGCAGCCTTACCGTCGGCACTTTGCGCACCCGCAGCCGTAAGCGGATCCCCCCAGAAATCCTGAATGTGTTGCACGCTCTTGGTGTCAGATCTCAGCTGACGAACTAGATCGGCATAATATTGGTGCGCATCTTGGCCGAGGGGTCGATCACCTTCTAAGACGATCATCGCCATGCTGTCGGAGTCGGATTCCTTGAATGCCTTCCCTATGCGCGCCATTGCCTTTACCGAGGACGCATCGCTGGCATTCAGTGATACCGCATGTTCTTTCGAGACCTGCTCCAGTGACGGCACGCCGACACTCACTAAGAGGGCGATCCCCAACCACCCAAGAATCACCGACACCGCTAATTTACGGACCGTTCCCGCTACGAATGGTCGTTTGATGCGCTCGTAGGGCGCGTGATGTCTGCTCATGCGCTCATATCCAGACAATATGTGTAGGCGTTCACGTCGTTCGGCTCAGAATCGCTAGCGTAAATGCCGGACTTCGAGTGGAACGGCTCGGTGTCCGCAACCTGAGAGTCTGCGTCAGATGAGTGCTTCTCCGACGCGAAGATTGCGCGAACCAATGACACGGTGAATCCCCACATCCGATCACCGTCAATGCAACCGGCGGTATCCATACGCGCCTGAGCACTCTAACGATCGGCATCCCCTTCACCCGTCCCGAACGCGAGCGGCGCCTCGATACGAGCGCGACCAGTCTACGGACGAGTAAACCATGCTGTGGCCGGTATGTGTCGGGTTCTTCCCATGCATTATCTAAGAATCACGCGTCCATCGCCGCTAAGGGCTCCACCTGCGGTTATGCCGATGCTCGGCCGACGTGGTCGAGCCCAACGGACCCCAGACCGCGCAACCAGGCGACGGCCAGAACCCGGATTAGGTCATCGTATAGGCCGACAGCAGAATCGGTCCTTTTCCTCGGCGGCATCGGGCATTGACGTTAGCCCAAAAAGCAGTATGCAAGTGCCGAGGGGAAACTCCGAATGATCGAACAGCACTGAGACGTTTGCGAATGCGCAGTCTGAATTCAGATAATTGAAGTGTCACGAGTTACTCCGCTCGATCTGCGAATTGCTTTGGTGCAACGCAAATCTCGCGGCGACGGGAGCTTCCTACGGAGCGGGCAGGCGGTGCGATCGCAACCGCGACGGTAGATCGGATCGCCGATGACCCCGTAAGTGGCGGGGGTCGGCCAGGCGAGCAACGGTTCGATGTGACGAACACGGTTCCCCAGGCAGTCGCCGAGCCCATCCCGGCCTTCCTAGGCTGAGCTCTCCGATGCGTCGTTCTCAGCAGATCTGGACCGCTGATCGGCTTGGGCTGCCTGGCGGGCAGCCCGCGCAGCCGGCGACTGGGCCAAGTAGTCCATCGCCATCTGCGTGGAAGCTTCGGTGCTGGGATGATGGCTGGGACGCA
>NZ_DATFZD010000117.1:0-5524 GCF_035314665.1 Mycobacterium sp.
GGATTCGCATCCCGCTCGATTTTCCGGGCCGCACCGTGTACTTGCGCGCCTGGGCCGTCAACGTCGGCCGGCTGTGGTTGTACTTGCTCGACAGCAACGATCCGGCCAACGACCCGTCAGACCGCGGTATCACGGCGCAGCTCTACGAAGCCGATCCCGAAGTCCGGTGGGAGCAAGAAATGGCGCTCGGGTTCGGCGGCTGGCGGCTGCTGCGCGAGCTGGGACTCGATCCGGACGTCTGTCACCTCAACGAAGGGCACGCGGCATTCGCCGTGTTGGAACGCGCCAGTTGGATCGTGCGGGAACAAAACGTACCGTTCGACGTCGCGCTGACCGTCGCGCGCGCGGGCACCGTGTTCACCACCCACACGCCGGTCGCCGCGGCCTTCGACCGGTTCGATCCCAGCTACGTCGTCGGTTACCTCTCGCCGTTCGCAGCCGAGATGCGCGTAAGCATCGGCAAGATCCTCAGCCTGGGCCGCATGCAGCCGAACGACGATTCCGAACCGTTCAACATGGCGTACCTCGCGATTCGCGGGGCGTCCCGCATCAACGGCGTGAGTCAGCTGCACGGCGAGGTGAGCCGCGAACTCTTCGCGGATGTCTTTCCGCGCTGCCCGATCGACGAAGTTCCGGTCGGGCACGTCACCAACGGCGTCCACGTTCCGTCGTGGGACTCGCCGGCCGCCGACGAGCTGTGGACGGACGCCGAGCTGCGCCAGCAGTGGCAGGGCGTTCCGACGGACATCGTCGAGCTGATGGAGAAGGTCCCGACGGCCGAGTTGTGGAGGATGCGCAATCGCAACCGCGAGCGCTTCGTGCTCTGGGCGCGCCAACGGCTGGCACGCCAATCCACGATCGCCGGCGCCGGCGCGGATCGCATCGATGAAGCGCAGCGCATCTTCGATCCGAAAGCCCTGACGCTCGGCTTCGCCCGGCGCTTCACCGAGTACAAACGCACCGCGCTGCTGCTGCACGATCCGGACCGCTTCGCGCGCATTCTCACCAACCCCGAACGGCCCGTCCAGATCGCCGTCGCCGGGAAGGCGCATCCCGCCGACGCGTTCGGGAAGGCGATGATCCAGCGCTGGTATGAGTTCTCGCAGCGCCTCGAACTTCGCTCGCACGTCGCGTTCATCGCCGACTATGACCTGCTGCTGGCCGAACAGCTCGTCGACGGCGTCGACGTGTGGATCAACACACCGCGCCGGCCGTGGGAAGCCAGCGGGACGAGCGGGATGAAAGTGCTGGTCAACGGCGGGGTCAACCTGTCGGAACTCGACGGCTGGTGGGCCGAGGCATACACCCCGCAGGTGGGTTGGGCGATCGGCGACGGACGGGAACACAATAACGACCCGCAGTGGGATGTGGAGGAGGCCAACGGCCTCTACACGCTGCTGGAAAACGAGATCGTCCCGATGTTCTACACACGCGAGGAGAACGGGATCCCGGAAGACTGGATGCGGCGCGTGCGCGCAAGCATGGCGACGCTGACACCTCAGTTCTCGTCGGAACGCATGGTCCGGCAGTACGTCGAAGAGCTCTACGCTCCCGCGGCGGCCGCCTATCGCACGCGCCTGGCCGACCATTGCCGGGTCGGCAGCGACGTGCAACGCTGGCGGGAAATGATCGAGAACTACTGGAGCGACGTGTCGTTCGGCGCGCTCCACGTCGAGCTGGCCGGAGCCGGACACGAGTTCCGAGTCCTCGTTTCACTCGGCGCGATCGGAGCCGACGAGGTGCAAGTGCAGTTATACGTCGCCGCCTGGGAGCAGGGTGCGAGCGAACGGATACCGATGGAACGCGGCGACGAAGTCATTCGCGGGACGTTCAGCTACCACGTCCATGTCGAAGGGCCGCGCCCCCCCGAGGTGTACACCCCTCGCGTCGTGCCGTATCACCCGGACGCGTCGTTTCCGCTCGACGCCGAAAAGATCTGCTGGTACGCCCGCTAAAGCGGGCCGACACTCGGCCTGAGTTATTCGATTCGCTTCAGGTTAAATCGAATCGAGAACCGACACGCTTGCCCTGTCGGCGCTCGACGCGCTCGGCGACGACGGCGGCGATGTCCCCGCTGTCACTCCGATGAATTGGCGCCGTGACGAATTGCAAGACGGCAGCGCGCATTTGGTCTATACCTAGCGAGGTTGTCTCGCTTGTAAACAAACGAGGCTGATCGGTTCTTGTCTCCAAGACTCCGTCCGATGATCGATGATCGAAACCACGACGCCGTGGCGTTGATTGATCGGCAGCAGCACTCAGCGTGCGACGCGGATCCACATGATGCCGAAGGGTATCGAAATCCCGGGTGGCGCGTGCCGGCGAACATTGCCATTGCAGGCGCGGCATCGGCTGCTGAGGTCAGGCCCCAAGAGGCGGTGTCCAGTGCGGTGGGCGGCCGAGATAAGCCAGGATGCGGTCGAGGTCGTTAGCCTGGTCTGACGACCCGATAGCCGGGTGGAACGGCGCATTCTCGGCGGTTCGGAACTGTCCGTCGGGCACGGCGAGCGCGATCGGCAACGCGGCGGCCACGACGTCGGCCGGGACCTCGAAGGGGTTACCCATCGTGCGGGCGACGTCCCACGCGTGGACGACGTAATCGACGAAATGAAAGCCGATCGCCACAGAGCCCGGGAAGGTAGCGCCGGGGCCGAACTCGGGAAGCGCGAACGTCGCATCGAGCACGTCGGCACCGGCGAACGCGTCGATCACATCGGCCGCGGCGGTCGCATAGGTGGCGGCGGGAGCGGATGCCACCGCCTCGGCGACGGTGGCGGGTTGCCATGCCGCCGGGTCGGCGCCGTGGCCGCGCGCGGCGGCGGCGAAGCCCCGATGCTGCGCTGTCATGTGGGTGAGCAGATCGGCGAGGTTCCAGCCGACGCACGGCGTCACCTTCGATAAGTCGTCGACCGTGACGGCCGAGACGACGTCGACGGAGCCGAGCACGGCGATGCGGTGCAGGGGGCGGAGATCCTCATTAGTCTGCATTTGCCTACCGTATGCGCATGCTTACTAGCAGTCAATCCTTATCATCGCGACATGACGGGAAGGGCGACGCGTCCAGACCTCGCGGCGATGCTTGCGCAGCTGACTCGAGAAACCATGGCTGCCGAGCAGCCGGTGCTAGCAGCGCACGACCTATCGATGTGGGGCTACATCGTGTTGAGCGCGCTGGACCGTTCACCGATCCGCACCCAGGCGGCCCTCGCCGAGGCGATCGGCGCCGACAAAACACGCATCATTCCCATACTCGATGAGCTTCAGGAGCGCGGCTACATCGAGCGGATTCCCGACCCCGACGACCGCCGCGCACGCCTGCTCGCGATCACCGAGTCGGGTCGTTCAATCAAAACCGCCGCGCAGGTCGACATCCAGCGCGGCGAGGAGCGCTGGCTCGGCCGGCTGTCAACCAACGACCGAAGCGTTTTTCTGCGCGTGCTGCGCCAGCTCACTTACGGATGACGGTCTCCGCCACTGCGGCCGATTCTCCCGGCGAGTCCCCGGCCGGCGACGATCGCTGATATTGAGGGTGGTGAGCAGGTTGTCCCAGATCAGCACGTGGTTATAGATGATGCTGGTGGCCATCACCGTGTGACCGAGCACCACGGCGAGCAGCGCCTGCTCTAACGGGTTTCCGACCGGCCTGTCGCGACGCCCCTCAGATATCTGCTCCGTGCGCTGAAGCGGAGCAATATCGTGGTGGGATGACCGCATCCGCGCGTGAACGCGCCGCCCTCGTCGAAACGTTGCGGATTGTCGGGCCGGACGCGCCGACGCTGTGCGGGGATTGGACGACCCAAGACCTGGCAGCGCATCTGGTTGTTCGAGAACGCCGACCGGACGCCGCCGTGGGCATCGCCGTTCCGGCCCTGGCTGCCTACACGGCGCGGGTGCAGCACCGGGTGTCGTCGGGCACCGATTGGAACGGACTCATCGACATGGTCGCTTCGGGTCCGCCGATCTATTCCCCGTTCAAGCTACTCGACCCGCTCGTCAACACCGCTGAGATGTTCATCCACCACGAGGATGTCAGGCGCGCCCAACCCGATTGGGCGCCACGCGAGCTCGATGCAGGCCTGGCCGCCACCCTGCGGCGGATGCTGCCGCTGATGAGCAGGCTGACGCTGGCCGGCGCGCCGGCACACGTCACACTGCGCGATCCCGATGGTGCGACGCTGGCTGCGTTCGGTCGCGGCCCGGCCGTCGTGATCACTGGCGCGCCGCCGGAACTGCTGCTGTTTGTCTCGGGCCGCGACGCGGTTCGCCTGAACTTCACCGGAGACCCGAATACGGTCGCCGATGTCAGGGCCGCACGCCGCAGCCTCTGACCCGCGCACCGAGTTCTGGTCATCTATCCCCGACGACACTTGTCAATCGAACTATGCACGCAGGTCACGATTGCTTCGAGTGTTGGCCCCACCCTGGTTGCGATCGTCACGTCGGTTCAGTCGGCGTGGAGGTCGAAGTTGGCGAGGTCGCGGGTAGAGCTGTTCGAGCAGATCCGCAGTGATCGGCGACTGTCGCGGCTTCGGTTACCGATCCAGCGTGGCTGACCGCGATCCCGGCGGACCGCCCGGCGCTGCTGATCGCCGAGGGGCTAACGATGTATCTGACCCACGACGATGGCGTCGCATTGCTGCGTCGGGTGGTCGAGCACTTCCCCTCAGGCGAGCTGCAGTTCGACGTGTACAACTGGCTTGGGATCAAGTCTCAAAAAAACAAACCCCGTGGTTCGCCGCTCTGGGTCGACGCTGTACTGGGCGGTCAACGGGCCGGATGACATCGTCAGTGCGGTACCCAGCGTTCGGCTGCTGGCCGCCATCTCGGTGTTCGACGCCGAGAAGTTCAAACAAGCGGCTGGCGTCTACCAGCTGGTCGGAAGGGTGATGTCGCTGGTGCCGGCGGTGCGAATGATCACCCAGTTCCACCGCTATGCCTTCTGAGACTGAGCGTGATTGAACATGTCGTGGCGGAGGGGGTCTAGACCCAATGGACACATCGGCCACAACGAGTCGGGCGGTCTGGCCAACGTCTCCATCGAAACGAGCGCAGTAGGCCTACGGTCGCGCTGTTACGGCCAGACTTGGGTGAAGAACGTGTAGCCGACCATAACCACCAGCAGCAGCACGGTGATCCGTAACACCCAGAGGCCTGCCTGCGCGCGGCGGCCTAACTCAGCGCGCGGTACTGGCGTGCGCCGGTTGCCCACCAGTTGGCCGGGTTCGAGGAATTCGACCACGTCGGGCCTCTCGTGGGTCGCAGAGTGGTCATCGGCGGTTGGCATCAGGGGTCTTTCGGCGATCCTTGCGGGGGTTGCTACGAACTGGCCGGCAGCACGTGGACGGACTGCAGGAATGAGTCGATGGCGTAGGCCAGCGCGGCGAGGCTGATCAACGCGACAATCGCACCGGCGACAATGTTGGTGATCCGGCGATTGGCATGGGCTCCCATCAGGGTGCGATCGTTGGCCAGCATCATCAGGAAAATTAGTGTCACCGGCAGCAGCACCGTGGCTAGCACGTTG
>NZ_DATFZD010000118.1:0-13683 GCF_035314665.1 Mycobacterium sp.
CCCATCGGGTCGTGCATGGTCGCCGCCCGGGTGGCTGACCACGGCATCGACCCCAACGCGATCGGTGGCGAACTGTGGACGCGCCGCGGCGTCGAAGAGTCGCTGTGTTACGCGGGCGCGAACCTGATTCCGCTGCGCGGCCGACTCGGCGACATGTATGCGTTCGCCGACGCGGCGATGACCGCGTCGCGGCGGTGTTCGTCATTGGTCGGCCGGGCCGAGTTGGTGATGCCGATGTGGCAGCGGCTCGAGCCGGCCTGGGGCCCGGCCCGCGACGTGCGTGAGCACCAGCCGCTGATGTCGCTGAACACGATGCCGAACTGTGACATCGATCCCGACGTGCGCCAGGTGCGGCCCGACGAGATCGACACCTACCTGGTGGCCGCGGTCGACATGTTCATCGGCGAGGTCGGTGTCGACCCGCGGCTCGGCGACGGCGGACGCGGCTACCGGCGCCGGGTCGCCAGCCTGATCGCGCTCGGTCGAGCGTGGGCCCGTTTCGAGGACGGCGAGGTGGTTTTCAAGGCCGAAGTCGGGTCCCAATCGCCGGCGGTCAGCCAGATCCAAGGGGTCTGGGTGCATCCCAAGCGGCGCGGCCGAGGTCTGGGCACCGGTGGGACCGCGACGCTGGCCGCGGTGATCGTGGGCACCGGGCGCATCGCGAGCTTGTACGTGAATGACTTCAACACGGTCGCCCGGGCCACGTACGAACGCGTCGGCTTCGCCGAAGTCGGCTCCTTCGCGACGGTCCTGCTGGACTGAACCGACCCCTCGTTGCGCGACACATAAACCTCGGCGACGACACGCCGGTCAACGGCGCAATGGCTTAACTTTCCGACGCGCAGCCTGGTTGTGCCATCTCGGCCATCGCATAACAATGCAATCTCGGTGCGCCTCCGCCGGTCCCGGGCCACGGTTCCATAACATCAGCCTCAATGGCAACAAAAACCACACTGGCAACAGGCGCGAGCTTTTCTTTGGCGGCGCTTCTCGCGATGGCCTCGGTGTCGGCCTGCACTCCTCGTCCGGAGGGCCCGGCGCCGGCGGCCGAGCGGTTCTTCGCCGCGTTGTCCACCGGCGACACGGCGGCGGCCGCCGAGCTCAGCGATGCTCCCAGCGACGCGCGCGAAGCGCTCAACGCGGCGTGGGCCGGGCTGCAGGCCAGCCACCTGGACACTCAGGTTCTCGGCTCTAAGTACACCGAGGACATTGGCACGGTGAACTACCGCTATACCTGGCATCTGCCGAAGAATCGGACCTGGACCTACGACGGTCGGCTGAAAATGGCCCGCTACGAAGGCCATTGGCAGGTCCAATGGAACACCACCGACTTGCATCCACGCCTTGGCGAGCATCAGACCTTCGCGCTGCGGGCCGACCCGCCGAGACGCGCCGCGGTCAACGAAGTCGGCGGTACCGACGTGCTGGCTCCCGGCTACCTGTACCACTACACGCTGGACGCCTCGAAGGCCGGCGCCTATCTGATCACGACGGCCCACGCGGTGGTCGATGCGCTGCACCCGTTCGACGACACGCTCAACGACCCGCAGCGCCTGGCCGAGCAGGCCAGCTCGCTGGGTAAACCGATGGACTTGATCACGCTGCGCATCGACGACAACAACAGGATCGCGCCCGCGATCGGCCAGTTGCCCGGCGTGGTGATCACCCCGCAGGCCGAGCTGCTGCCGACCGACTACCACTTCGCCCCGGCCCTGATGAGTCAGGTGAAGAAGGCCGTGATCGACGAACTCGACGGCCAGGCGGGCTGGCGGGTGGTCAGCGTCAACCAGAACGACGTCGACGTCGCGGTGCTGCACGAGGTGGAGCCGTCGCCGGCCGCGTCGGTGTCGATCAGCCTGGATCGGGCCGTGCAGAACGCCGCTCAGCACGCAGTGGACAACCAGAGCCGCCAGGCGATGATCGTGGTGATCAAGCCCTCGACCGGCGAGATCCTCGCCGTCGCGCAGAACGCCGCCGCCGACGCCCTCGGTCCCGTCGCCACCACCGGCCTATACCCGCCGGGGTCGACGTTCAAGATGGTCACCGCGGGCGCGGCGCTCGAGCGCGACTTGGCAAGCCCGAATACACTTTTGGGCTGTCCGGGAAAGATCGACATCGGGCATCGCACCATCCCTAACTACGGCGGGTTCGATCTGGGTACGGTGCCGATGTCGCGGGCCTTCGCCAGTTCGTGCAACACCACGTTCGCCGAATTGGCCAGCAAGATGCCGCCACGCGGTTTGAACCAAGAGGCGAGCCAGTACGGCATCGGGCTGGACTACCAGGTCGACGGCGTCAGCACCGTCACCGGTTCGGTGCCGCCGACGGTCGATCTGGCCGAGCGCACCGAGGATGGCTTCGGTCAGGGCAAGGTGCTGGCCTCCCCGTTCGGCATGGCGCTGGTCGCGGCCACGGTGGCCGCTGGGAAGACGCCCGTGCCGAAGCTGATCGAGGGACGGACGACGGCGATCACCGGTGACACCACACCGATCAGCGAGAAGGTGATCGACAGCCTGCGCCCGATGATGCGGCTAGTGGTGACCAACGGCACCGGCAAGGACATCGCCGGCGCCGGCGCGGTGTTCGGGAAGACCGGTGAAGCCGAGTTTCCCGGCGGATCGCATTCCTGGTTCGCCGGGTACCGCGGTGATTTGGCCTTCGCCTCGCTAATCGTCGGGGGCGGCAGTTCGGAGTACGCGGTGCGGATGACCAAGTTCATGTTCGACTGCCTGCCGGCCGACTACTTGGCCTGAGGCGTTCAGAAAGTCGCTCTGCGACAAGGACTTAGACAGCCAGTCGCCCGGCCGCGCGCGTTGCAGCGGCCGGGCGACTGGATTCTGATGATCGAGCTGACAGCCTACCCCTCAGAGGTTGTCGAACTTTCCCCGACCGGCCGGTCAAGGCAGGATCGGCCACCTCATCAGCGAAGCGGATTACGCAGTTCTGAGATCGGATATGAAGACCGATCTGACCGGCGGGACCATGCGGTCCCGCCAGTCAGACGGTTCCCCCCGTCAGCGACCGGGCCCCCGTGCCCCCACCCGGACGCTGAGATTATTTAGAAACCGAACTCAGGCGAGCCCAACAGAAGCTCGACAACCGGGGTTAGCAAAAAGTCCAGGCCGGTCGGGTCCAGCACGAAGAAATCCAGCTCGGTGCCGAGGGTAACCAAGGCTGGACTCGGGTACCAGGTACGCGTTGTCGGGCAGGGTGCCCGTGATTCCGGGTGTGATTTGTTCTGAATATGCGGTGGGGTCGATCGAATTGATCAGGTCCTCGATGGAATGACCGTCTTCTGACTCGAACGACGCGGCGGCCGTGTCAAAGCTTAACGCGTCACCCGAGTTCTGGTCGTACAGCTCAGTATCAAGGGTCAAGTTATCCGTCGCCTGACCGCTGAACAGGTTGGGGTCCGTTCCGTCGCCGCCGAACAGGATCGAATATCCCTCGGCATCGGACGGAAGACTAACAATGTCAGAGTCAGCGTGGGCCATGCCCATGCCGAACATTGCCGCGGCCATCGCGCCGCCTGCGGCGGTGGCCAAAGTGAACGGGGTACGACGCCCACGTCCGGTAGAATCACTGCGACTCATGTGCGAGCCTCCAATCTCGGTATCTCTCGGTGTGGATTGTGGGGTTGCCGCCCCACAGCCGTTGGCTCGTACATGAGTCCTTTGCCCCCACTGATTGAGCCTTCGACGGGGGAAGCATATATCACGATGCGGCGTTAGTTAAGCATTTCTCTAATAAAAATCTCAGCCGAAGTTGCGTCGCTCCTAAGTCTGCTCTTAGGCGCCGTTCGACGCTTCAAGATCGGTACGGCGAGTACGCCAATGGCACGTCATCGGATGCCGCCCGACATCGCCCGGCGGCCACATTGGGAGCATCGTAGCAGCTCGGTGGCGTCAAGCCAGCCTCATACAAGCCGAACGGGCAGCGCCTGGCCGACGCCGCCACCGCTGTCCACTATCTGGATATCAAGGCCAGGAAACCGGATTTAGCTCCGGCTGTTCGAACAATTTGTAGGAGAAATTGCCTGGCCGCCTGAGTGCGCCGATAACGCTGTTTTGCGATCAAAACAAGATCATTTATCGGGTGTTTCGCTAAAACAGGGACTTTCTCCATTCCACGCGTTAATGCATTCCAGTTCAAATTCATTAGTGTTTTCGTACATAAAGTATGAAAAGGCTCCCGTAGCTGCCCCATGCGTTCAGGTCGTCGAACCGGAGCCTGTGCATCAGGTGGCGGTAGATTGGAAGCGCCATGACGCGCCCTGACGAACTGACCGAGCTGCGGGTATCCGATGCCGACCGCAACGGCACGCTGCGCCGACTGCACAATGCGGTCGCGCTCGGGCTGATCGACATCGGTGAGTTCGAGGAACGCTCCTCGCACGTGTCCTACGCCCGCACCCGCAACGAACTGGACCGCCTCGTCGGTGACCTGCCCGGGCCGGGAGCGATCGTCACGTCTGCGGCCGACCGAGTGGAGTTGCGCGGCTGGGTCGGGTCGCTCAAGCGGCACGGCGAGTGGACCGTACCGAGCCGGCTGGCGCTGGTGCGCCGGATGGGCTCCGTCGAGCTGGACCTGGTCAAGGCGCGATTCGCTGGGCCGGTCGTCGTCATCGAGCTCGACATGAGGTTTGGATCTGTCGAGATTCGATTGCCCGACGGCGCCAGCGCGTCGATCGACGACGTCCAGGTCTTCGGCGGCAGCGCCAGCGACCGCCGGAAAGACGCACCCGCCGAGGGCACCCCGCATGTGGTGTTGACCGGTCGGGTGGTGTGCGGATCGGTCAAGGTCAAAGGACCACGCCGGTCGTTGCTGCCTCGGCGGCGTGTTTGACCCGGCGCAGACAGATACGCTGGTCGGTATGCCTGTTCGTCCCGTTCGTTCTGAGCTGATTGCTGGCGCAGTCTCGCCGACACTGCCGGTGCCCAAGTCGATCCCGCGCCCGGAGTACGTCGGCAAGTCGACGGCGCGGGAGGGCACTGAGCCGTGGGTGCAAACGCCCGAAGTGATCGAGAAGATGCGGGTGGCCGGCCGGATTGCGGCCGGCGCGCTCGCCGAAGCGGGCAAGTCGGTCGCGCCCGGCGTGACGACCGACGCATTGGACCGCGTCGCGCACGACTACATGGTCGATCACGGCGCCTACCCATCGACGCTCGGCTACAAGAATTTCCCCAAATCGTGCTGCACGTCGCTGAACGAAGTCATCTGCCACGGCATCCCGGACTCGACGGTGATCGAAGACGGCGACATCGTCAATATCGACGTGACCGCCTACATCGACGGCGTGCACGGTGACACCAACGCCACGTTCCTGGCCGGCGACGTCTCCGAGGAGCACCGGCTGCTCGTCGAGCGCACCCACGAGGCGACGATGCGGGCGATCAAGGCCGTCAAGCCGGGCCGCGCGCTGTCGGTGGTCGGCCGCGTCATCGAATCTTACGCAAACCGGTTCGGCTACAACGTCGTTCGCGACTTCACCGGTCACGGCATCGGTACGACCTTTCACAACGGACTGGTCGTACTGCACTACGACCAGCCGTCCGTCACCACGATCCTCGAGCCCGGGATGACGTTTACCATCGAACCGATGATCAACCTCGGCGCACTGGACTACGAGATCTGGGACGACGGCTGGACCGTGGTCACCAAAGACCGCAAATGGACCGCGCAATTCGAGCACACGTTGCTGGTCACCGAGTCCGGCGTGGACATCCTCACCCTGCCGTGACCGCGGCGCCCAAGCCGTGAGCGGTGCGCTGCTGGTCGCCGGCACCACCTCCGACGCGGGAAAGTCGGTGGTGGTCGCCGGACTCTGCCGGCTGTTGGCGCGCAAGGGCATCCGGGTCGCGCCGTTCAAAGCGCAGAACATGTCGAACAATTCCGCGGTCACCATCGAAGGCGGGGAGATCGGCCGGGCCCAGGCGATGCAGGCTCGCGCCGCAGGTCTGGCGCCCAGCGTGCGGTTCAACCCGATTCTGCTCAAACCCGGCAGCGATACGACCTCGCAACTGGTGATCCGGGGACAGGCCACCGACGCGGTCACCGCGACCGAGTACTGGTCGCACCGCAACCGGTTACTCAGTGTTGTGCTTGACGAATTGTCACAACTGCGAGCCGAATTCGACGCGGTGATTTGCGAGGGCGCCGGATCACCGGCCGAAATCAATTTGCGCGCAACGGACTTGGTTAATATGGGCCTCGCCCGCGCCGCAAACCTGCCGGTGATTCTGGTCGGCGACATCGACCGCGGCGGGTTGCTGGCGCATCTGTTCGGGACGGTCGCGGTGCTCGAACCCGACGACCAGGCGTTGGTTGCCGGCTTCATCGTGAACAAGTTCCGCGGTGACGTCGCGCTGCTGGAGCCGGGATTGCAGCAGCTCGCCGAGTTGACCGGCCGCCCGACCTACGGGGTCCTGCCGTACTGCGACGAGCTTTGGCTCGACGCCGAGGACTCCGTCTCGGTGCTGGCCCACCGCGTCATCGGCAGACCGCAGCCACCGCACGGCTCGGAGTGGCTGCGGGTCGCGGTGCCGCGGCTGCCGCGGATCTCCAACTCCACCGATATCGAAGCGCTGGCCTGCGAACCCGGCGTGCTGGTCCGGTGGGTCAGCCAACCCGACGACCTGGTGGATGCCGACGTGGTCGTGCTGCCCGGCACGAAGGCCACCGTCGCCGACCTGGGCTGGCTGCGTGAGCGTGGGTTGGACCAGGCCATCCTCACGCACGCCACGTCGGGCCGCCCGGTGCTAGGCATCTGCGGCGGCTTCCAGATGTTGTGCCGCTCGATCGACGACCCGGTAGAAAGCCGGTCGGGCCGAGTCGATGCGATGGGGATGCTGGACGCCGACATCGTGTTCGCGCCCGACAAGGTGCTGCGCCGGTGGCAGGGTTCCCTCGATGGCTACGAGATCCACCAGGGGCGGTTGGCCCGCTGCGCGGAGGACGCGTGGTTCGAGGTGGACGGATACCCGCAGGGGTATCGGCGCGGCCAGGTCTTCGGGACGCACTGGCACGGCCTGTTGGACAACGACGACTTCCGCCGGCGTTGGTTGACCGACGCCGCGGCAGCAGCAGGCCGGGACGGTTTTGTGGTTGCTGATGACGTTGATGTTTCCGCGCGGCGGGATGGCCAACTGGATGTGATGGCCGATCTGTTGGACGCCTGCCTCGACGTCGATGCAGTCATCGCGCTACTGGACAGTGGCCCGCCGTTGCGTCCGACCGTCGTTACCGCCGTGCATTGACAACGTTGTTAGTCGCTCCAAAACAGCCGCTAAACAAGGCTTTTCGCGACGACCGTTCCTTATTGTGGCTATGGTCGTCGCAAGAGCGACCGCCAGTTCTATGTTGCGAGAACGTTTCCAACTGAAACTGTGTTAACGAACTACACGAAAACGGCCCGCGCGCGGGCCAATTGAATGTAACTTGCATTAGTGCTCTCGACGATGATGACAACCGTCGACGGGTTTCCCATCCAGGTCAGCGACACGGGTCCGGAGAAGGGCTCCGTCGTCGTGTTGTTGGGCGCCGCGCAGCGTGCGCCCGCCGCGTACGACGCGGTGTGTGAGCGCCTGCACACCGCATCACTGCGGACGATCGTCGTCGGCCCGGACCCACGACTGACACCCAAATCAGTCGTAGGCATTCTCGACTCGCTGGACATCAATTGGGGCGTGTTGGTCGGCGACCGTGTCGGCGGCGAGCTGGCCTGGGAACTCGCGGCGACCCGGCTGGACCGATTCACGGGTCTGATAGCCATCGACCGCGGGCATCCACGGGTCGCCGATGCCACCGGGGTGATCCGCGACGACCACTGTCCACCGGTCGAGATCAACACAACCGCGCTGGTCAGCACGCCGGCCGCGCAGGCAGTGGCCCGCGCCAGCCAGCGATTCGTTTACGGCGACTACCGCGTCGTGGAGTTGCTCGCACGGCGCAACGCCCACGAGTCGACCGCCCAACTGGCCGCCGAGATCGTCCTGCGTACCAGCACCTGGTGACGGAGAACCAGCGCGCCGGCGGCACTGGCGGCCATGCGCATTTGTCGCTGGAGGACCTTGAGCGACTCGCCGCCGCCGGCGATGTCGACACCGTGATCGTCGCGTTCACCGACATGCAGGGCCGGCTGATGGGCAAGCGGGTCTCCGCGCGGTTTTTCGTCGACGAGGTGGCCGAACACGGCGCCGAGTGCTGCAACTACCTGTTCGCCGTCGATGTCGACATGACGACAGTCGGCGGCTACGAGATGGCGGGCTGGCACACCGGGTACGGCGACATGGCGACGCTGCCCGACCTGACGACGCTTCGGCTGATCCCGTGGCTGCCCGGCACGGCGCTGGTGCTGGCCGATTTGGCTTGGCACGACGGCAGCCCGATCGAGCCGGCGCCGCGTCGCGTCTTGCGCGGCCAGCTTGACCGGCTGAATCAACGCGGGCTGCGCGCCTATGTCGCGACCGAACTCGAATTCATGGTTTTCGACGACACGTATCGCCAAGCGTGGGCCAACGGCTATCGCGGCCTGACCCCGGCCAGCGACTACAACCTGGACTACGCGATTATGGCCTCCAGCCGGATGGAGCCGCTGCTGCGCGAGATTCGGCAGCACATGCGGGGTGCGGGTCTGCGCTGGGAGGCCTCTAAGGGCGAGTGCAACATGGGGCAGCAGGAGATCGGGTTCGGCTACGACGAGGCGCTGGTCACCTGTGACAACCATAGTATTTACAAGAACGGGGCTAAAGAAATCGCCGACCAGCACGGCAAGGCTTTGACGTTCATGGCGAAATACGATGAGCGCGAAGGCAACAGCTGCCACATTCACATGTCGCTTCGCTCGCTGGATGGTTCCGCGGTGCTGGCCGACGAAGAGCAGCCGCTCGGCATGTCGCGAACATTTCGCAGCTTTGTCGCCGGCCAGTTGGCCACACTGCGAGAGCTGACCATGCTTTACGCGCCGAACATCAACTCCTACAAGCGGTTTGCCGATCGCAGCTTCGCGCCTACCGTGGTGGCGTGGGGATTGGACAATCGGACTTGTCCGCTGCGTATCGTGGGTCGCGGCGACAGCATGCGGGTGGAATGCCGGGTGCCCGGCGGCGACGTCAACCAATACCTGGCGGTGGCGGCGCTGATCGCCGGTGGGCTGCATGGTATCGAGCACGGCCTGTCGTTGCCGGAGCCGTATGCGGGCAACGCGTATCAAATCGCCCAGGGCGACGCCGAACGGCTGCCCGGCACGCTGGCCGAGGCTACGACGCTGTTCGGCGCGTCAGCCGTCGCTTTGGAGGCATTCGGGAAGGACGTTGTGAGCCACTACGTCAACAACGCGCGGGTCGAGATCGACGCGTTCAACGCGGCGGTCACCGACTGGGAGAGGGTGCGCGGTTTTGAGCGCTTTTGATCCGGCGACGACGCGGGCCGGAACGGCCCGAGGAGGAGGCGGGCAATCAAGCCCGCGACCACCGGTAATCGGCTTGACGACGTACCTGAATCAAGCTCAGATGGGCGTCTGGGATGTTCGCGCCAGCTTTCTTCCCGCCGTCTACTTCCACGGCATCACCGCCGTCGGCGGGGTGGCCGTGCTGCTGCCGCCGCAGCCGGTGAATCCCGCCATCGCCGAGCGGGTGCTCGACGGTCTGGACGGGCTGCTGATCACCGGCGGCAAGGACGTCGACCCCGGCGCCTACGGCCAGCAGCCGCATCCGGAGACCGACCAGCCCGGCCGCCAGCGGGACGCCTGGGAGTTCAGGCTGCTGGACGCGGCGCTGGGGCGCAAGCTGCCGGTGCTGGGCATCTGCCGCGGCGCGCAGGTGCTCAACGTCGCGCTCGGCGGAACACTGCACCAGCACCTGCCGGACGTCATCGGGCATAGCGGGCATCGGGCCGGTAACGCGGTGTTCAACACGTTGCCGATCCGCACGGTGCCGGGTACCCGGCTGGCCGCGCTGGTCGGTGAGTCCGTCGATGCAAAGTGTTATCACCATCAGGCCGTCGCCGAATTGGCCAGGGGCCTGGTCGTCAGCGCGTGGGATGCCGATGGTGTGATCGAGGCGCTGGAGTTGCCCGGAGACGGCTTCGTGGTCGCCGTGCAGTGGCATCCAGAGGAGAGTCTGGAGGACCTGCGGTTGTTCTCGGCGATCGTGGAGGCAGCACGGTCATATGCGAGCGGACGGGTGAGCTGAATGGCCGTGCCGGCGACGATGCGGAGCGAAGCGACGAGGAGGAGCGGCGCTGAATGGCCGTGGATCTGAGCCGGCGGCTGGCCGGCAAGATCGCCGTTGTCACCGGCGGCGGCGGTGGTATTGGCTTGGCTACGGCGCGGCGGCTGCACGCTGAGGGAGCCACGGTCGTCATCGGCGACATCGACGAGCGGACGGGCAGGGCGGCCGCCGATGAATTGGGCGGTCTGTATGTGCCGGTAGATGTTGCCGACGAAGCCTCGGTCAACACCCTTTTCGACACCGTGGAGAGCAGCTACGGATCGGTGGACATCGCGATCAACAACGCCGGCATTTCGCCCCCGGATGACGATCTGATCGAGAACACCGAGCTGCCGGCGTGGCAGCGGGTGCAGGACGTCAACTTGAAATCGGTCTACCTGTGCTGCCGTGCGGCGCTGCGGCACATGGCTCCCGCAGGCCACGGGTCGATCGTCAACATCGCCTCGTTCGTTGCGGTGATGGGATCGGCCACCTCGCAGATCTCCTACACGGCGTCCAAGGGCGGTGTGTTGGCGATGTCGCGGGAGCTCGGCGTGCAGTTCGCCCGGCAGGGCATCCGCGTCAACGCGCTATGCCCCGGGCCGGTGAATACCCCACTGCTGCAAGACCTTTTCGCCAAGGATCCCGAGCGCGCGGCCCGGCGGCTGGTGCACGTGCCGATGGGCCGGTTCGGTGAAGCCGACGAAGTCGCCGCAGCCGTGGCCTTTTTGGCCAGCGACGACGCCTCGTTCATCACCGCGGCGACGTTCTTGGTCGACGGCGGTATCAGCGCCGCTTACACCACCCCGCTGTAACGCCGGCGGTTACCCGGCTGCCGGTGACTGCGTCATCACCGTCGGACGGAACCCGTACTTGGGAGTGTTGCCGCTGAAGGAGTTTGCGGCGGCGTTGGCACCCGGCATTCCCGGCATTCCTGGCACCGGGGGAGGAGCGCTCAGGGGGGCGACCGCATTCCAGCTCGGCGGCACCGCCAGCGCTCCGATCGCCGCGCCCTGGCCCATGACCGCTGACATGTCGCCGCCCAGTCCGCCCGCCAGCGCTCCGACCGCCGCACCCTGGCCCATGGCCGCCGACATGTCGCCGCCCAGTCCGCCGATTCCCGCGATCGGGCCCGCCAGCGCACCGCCGAGCCCGTCGGCCGCAGCCCCGGCCGCGTTCCCCGCCGCAGCACCGGCGGCGTCCCCGGCCGCGTTCCCTGCCGCAGCACCGGCGGCGTCGCCTGCCGCATCCCCGGCCGCGGCCGCTGCCCCTTCGGCGCCCCCGCCATTCCCTAGCCCGGCGAGATCCGTCATTGTGCCCAACCAGTTGCCAGGCATGTAAAAGCCCGACGAGAAAATGCTGTTCCAGAAACCGTCGTTCAGCCCCAAGCCACTCGAGCTGAACAGGTCGTTGAAGACCGCCGACAGGCCCGTTCCGGACCCGTTCCCAGTCACCAAGTCGAGGAGGTTCATGAACCCCGACTCCGATCCTGACGACGTCGACGACGCGGGCGCAGCGAGCCCCTGCAGTGCAGCGGGCATGGCCGTCATCACTTGCGACAGCGTGCCCTGCGTTCCCGCACCAGTGGCCTGACCGACCGCGGTGGCGGCCTGCGCAGCCGTCCCGGTCGCCGTGGTGGTCGCCGGCGGGGCGGTGAACGGCGTCAATGCCGATGCGGTCGCGGACGATCCGGCGTAGCCATACATCGCCGCGGCGTCCCGCGCCCACATCTCCGCGTAGTGGGTTTCGGTGGCCGCGATCGCCGGGGTGTTCTGGCCGAGGATGTTGGTTGAAATCAGCGACGCCAACAGCGTTCGGTTGGTGACGATCACCGGCGGGGGGACCGTCAAACCGAACGCGGATTCGTAGGCGCCGGCCGCCGCTTTGGCCTGCCCTGCCGCCTGTTCAGCTTGTGCGGCGGTGGCACTCATCCACGACACGTAAGGCGCGGCGGCGGCAGCCATCGACGCCGATGCGGTACCTCGCCACGGAGCATTGGTGAGGTTGGCGATCACAGACCCGTAATTGCTCGCTGCCGAATACATCTCGACAGCCAGGTCGTCCCAAGACGCCGCGGCGGCCATCATGGGCGCGGAACCCGGGCCGGTGTACATCAGCCCAGAGTTGATTTCCGGTGGAAGCGCTGCGAAATCCATTGCTCACTCCTCAGCTTGCCGCGACCGCGTTGGCCGCTTCGGTGGTGGCATAAGAGTGGGCACTGGCCGCCAGAATCGTCACGAACATCTGGTGCATCGCGGTGGCTTGCGCGCTCACCGTCTGATACATCTGCGCGTGTGTGGCGAATTGCATTGCGGTCAAGGCGGAAACCTCGTCGGCGGCCGCTGGTATTAGCCCGGTGGTCGGGGCAAGCGCAGCTGCGTTCCGAGCGCTCACCGCCGAGCCGATCGTTTGCAGGTTCGCCGCCGCGGCGGACAGCATTTCCGGTACGATGTTGACGAATGACATTGGACTTCTCCTTCGGAAAACACGACCGGCCCCCGCGCGGGCATGCTTGAATCAACCTGGTGCAGGCTGATTTTGGGCAGCAGGCACCGCACCCGGGACCGGATGGAAAGTTACGGTCATCGGTTTTGGACGGTGGCCCGGCCAGATTCGGGCAGCAGACCACCCAGCTCTGTCCAGACGTGGGCAGCGCTATAAAGGTGTTAATTCAAAAGCGACTTCGGTGCGGTGGGGATCGCGGCCTGGCCTGAGGCCAAGCCGACTTCTTGACGCGTTTTAGCCGACGCGTTCGGGCTGCACCGTCCACTTCTCCTCGATGTGCGCGTAGCGCCAGATCAACATGGCACCAACCCATGTCACCACGAACAGGCCGACAATCAGAAAACCGATCGCGTTGAGGTCGATGCCGCCCAGCCAGCTCCAGAACCCGCCGCTCCAACCGACCTGTTCGGCGAGCAGTCCGAGCAATTCCACGCTGCCGATGAGCACCGCGACCACGACCGAGAGCCCGGTAATGGTGATGTTGTAGTAGACCTTTCGCACCGGGTTGGAAAACGCCCAACCGTAGGCGAAATTCATGAACGAGCCGTCGATGGTGTCCAGCACGCACATGCCGGCGGTGAACAACACCGGCAGGCACAAGATGGCATACCAGGGCAGGCCGGCCGCCGCGCTGGTGCCGGCAAGCACGAGCAACGCGACCTCGGTGGCGGTGTCGAAACCCAGGCCGAACAACAAACCCACCGGATACATGTGCCAGGACGCGGTAACCGATCTGGTGAAGCGGCCCAAAACCCGGTTGAGCAATCCGCGGTTGTTGAGCTGTTCTTCGAACTCGTCCTCGTCGAACTCGCCGCGGCGCATCCGCGCGAACACCCGCAGAATGCCGACCAGGATCACCACATTGATGGCGGCGATCAAACACAAGAAGACGCCGGAGACGCTGGTGCCGATCAAGCTGGTGTAGTGATGCAAGGCCGAAGAGTCTTGCTCGACCGGCCCGATGATTACC
>NZ_DATFZD010000119.1:0-32056 GCF_035314665.1 Mycobacterium sp.
TGGCGTGGCAAAGCAGTTCCGTTGTCCGCCCCGTCTCGTCGACTCCACCACCTGAGGTAACACCGATGACCAAAACGGCACACCAAGACCTGCACAGCGAGCACGGCGCCCGCAAGGGCGAGCATCCGGGCCGATCACGCAGTCCCGTCATCAAAGTCCACGACCTCGCCTGGCTGGAATTCGAAAAGCCCGACCTCAGCCGGGCAGAGGCTTTCGCGCACGCCTTCGGTTTCGCTACAGTGCTACGCACCGATAGTGAGCTCCAACTTCGCGGCACCGATGCGGGACGTGGTGGCCGTTGGGTTGCGTTGACGCGATTAAGGTCGTCGCCAAAGTTGAAGGTGTGCGGCGTCTGCGCCGCTAGGGCGTCGAGCTTATGGCTGCCTGCCACGACGTGCACGGGGATGCCGCTCGGGTGTGGGTGCCGTGTTCGACCGCGACGATCGAGTTGGCCACACCCAGTGTGAGGTTGTGATGGGCGTGGATACCGACTTCCGTTGTCGGCAAGAGTGTTTGACGCAGGGCGTCGACCCGGTCCGCGACGTCGCGCATGGCCATCGCACCACCAGAGTCGACGACGTAAACGCAGGTAGCACCGTAGCCCTCCATGAGCTTCGCCTGCTCGGCCAACACCCACGGGGTGGTCAGGTGACTCATCATGAGGAAGCCGACGGTGTCCATACCCAGGTCGCGGGCCATCGCGATGTGCCGGGCCGAGACATCGGCTTCGGTGCAGTGCGTGCCCACTCGGACGACGGTGACACCCGCGCGGTGCGCATCCTCAAGGTTGCGCAGGCTGCCGATGCCCGGCAGCAACGACAAGGAACTGTCCTACTACGCGATTACGCCCTCGGGCTTCGAATGGGAAGTAGGGTGGAATCCGATCGTCGTCGACGAAAATACCTGGGAACCCACGACTCATCGGGGCATCAGCATCTGGGGCCACACCCGCGAAGGGCAGACCATCATCGAGAAACTCGGCCAGCTCAAGACCGCGGCGCAGTCGCTGCTGCGTCGCGAAGACACCATCCGCGCGCTGGCGCACGCTGGCATTCCCGACGATTAACGAGAAGGCGACCATGTTGCGAATCGACACCCATCACCACGCGATCCCGCCGGACTACCGAAAAGCCCTGCAGAAAGCGGGATTGGACGAGGCCGGCGGACGAGCACTCCCCGACTGGAGCCGTGATGCGTCGTTGCAGGCGATGGCTGAGCTCGACGTCGGTACCGTGATCCTGTCGGTGTCGACACCAGGCACGGCGTTCCTGCCCGACCCGGCCGATGCGGCCGCTCTCGCGCGCGACGTCAACGACTACGTCGGCGAACTGGCTGCAGAACAACCCGACCGGTTCGGGTTTTTCGCCACCGTACCAATGCCGCACGTCGACCTCGCCATCGCGGAAGCGGTTCGAGCACTCGACGAGCTGAAGGCCGATGGCGTTGTGCTGCTGGCCAACAACGCCGGAACGTATTTCGGTGAAGACGGGCAGGATGCGCTGTTCGCCGCCCTCAACGATCGCTCGGCAGTGGTCTTCATCCACCCCGCCGACCTACCGGGACCGATCGTGCCCAGCGTCCCGCCGTTCGCGGCCGACTTCCTGCTCGACACCACCCGAGCTGCTTACTTGTTGGTGCGCAATGGTATTCGGACCCGCTACCCGAAGATCCGGTTCATCCTGAGCCACGCGGGCGGGTTCGTGCCGTATGCCAGTCACCGGATGGCCGTGGCCATCACCGCCGACACCGGTCGCAGCTGGGCCGACGTCCTCGACGACTTCGCCAGTTTCTACTTCGACACCGCGCTGTCCTCCAGCGCAGCCGCGTTGCCCACGCTGCTAGCTTTCGCCAAACCGGGTCACATCACCTTCGGGTCGGATTTTCCGTTCGCCCCGACTGCCGCCGGAAAGCTGTTCGCGGCCGGGCTGGAGACCTACCCGGCAATCGACACGAGCGCCCGCGACGCTATCGAGCGCACCAACGCTTTGGCGCTGTTCCCCCGGCTCGGTGCGGCGCCGCCACCTATTCCGCAGTCACCCGCTCAACGACTCCGCCACACCATCAGCCGATCAGTCATGCGCGGCGTCGTCCGGCTAACGAACACGACCTGACCGCATCCACCTGACTAAGCTTTCACGCGGTCCACACCCGAGGTGTACTGAATCGAAACGTTCACACCCGCCACGTCTTCGATTAGCGATGCGCCGAACGGCTTAACTACGTAATAAAAGTGAACGTAACCCTGCGCATCCGGAGCCGTTGCGCACGCGGCGCCCGGGTGCCCGCACCTGATCTTGACCGGCATAGCGAGCAGGCCGACTCCGAGCACGACCCGCGACCGCAATCCCAACCACAACTCGTTTGCGCACCTCTACCTCGATGTGGAAGAAATACGCCGCAACGGCTGCGCGACAGTTATCGCCGATTGCGATAACGCTACCTCCCTCGAACCAACCGGCACCGCAGCAATTTTCAACGCGCCGGCAACCGAGGTTTCAGACCGGGTCCGGCGCATCCCACGGCACGGTGGCCGACACCCAGTGGGTGATCAGCTCTTCTTGGTCATTGCGGTGCAGGTGCCGTGGCGGCTGGGCGAAGGTTTCGTAGGGCCGGCAGCGCACGACGACGCGGTCCTCCTGCTCCGCCATTGCCTCGACGAAGGGGCGGGCCTCTGCGCCAAGTTGTTCGCCGGACATTCGACCGGCAACGGCCATCATGACGTCGACCACCAGGTCACGATCCCGCTCCACCGTTGCGTCGGCATACACCTGCAGATAGGCGAACGGCCAATGCTCGTCGAGCACGCAGAGACTCACCTTTCCGTCCCGTGCAACGGCTTTGGCCTTGCCACGTGGCGCCATGGTGGACACCAGTAATTCGTCGTCGTCGGTCGGTATGTAATACACGATCGACATGGCCGGCCCGTCGTGTAAGCGCCGGTAGCCGTAGACGCAGGTGCGGTGGGTACGCACGAAAGTGCGCCGCTCCGAAGGCAGCATGTCGCGGTCGGTGGGAACCGTGAATGGCTCCGTTGCGAGTGGAAGCAGCATGGTGAACCGTCCTCGTCGATTAATATTGGATACAGTGTTACCGATATTGCGATGGCTGTCAAGAGTCGCCATACTTGCCGGGTGACCACCAGCCAGCGGCACACGCGCGGCCGCCCACCCCTTCCACTGGACCGGATCGTCACGACGGCTCTGCAAATAGTCGACGACGAAGGGGCCGACGCCCTGTCGATGCGAACGCTTGCGCAGCGGCTGGATTCAGGGACCGCCACGCTGTATCGGCACTTCGGTAGCCGAGCAGACTTGATCGCCCACGTCGTCGACCGGGTGTTAGGCAACGTCGAACTAGATCCGACGGAGCTGCGCACAATGACGTGGCAGGAGGCGGGAAAAACGGCTGCCCGCACCATGTTTGACGTACTCCGCCAACACCGCAATCTGGCGCCGCTGCTGGTTGAAGATGTGCCCCTGGGACCGAACGCGATGGCGGCACGAGAGGGTTTGATCGGGATCATGCTCGAGAACGGATTCCCGCCAGCGCTCGCCGCGCGTTCCTACGCGACGCTCGCCCGCTACATCTTGGGCTTTGCCATCCAGATCACCGGCACCAGCGGCGACCTTGATGACGCCAGGCTAAACCAGGTCTTCCACGACCTAGACCCGCGCCAGTTTCCCGCCACCGTCAAAGTCGCGGACCACCTTCCGGTGCCGTTGGAAGACGAATTCGCGTTCGGACTCGAACTGATTATCGACGGGCTCACACACACACTTACCGGTCGCGGAAAAGCTAAGCGCCGCAGGGGCTAAGCGGCGATCGCGTTCAGCTCCCCACGCGTCTCGTCGTCGAGTTCGATGTCGGCTACTGCCAGGTCCTCCTCCAGGTGTTGCACCGACGAGGTTCCCGGGATCAGCAGCACGTTCGGCGCCACGCTCAGCGCCCACGCCAACGCGATCTGGGCCGGGCTGCGGCCCAAGCGCGCGGCGGCCCGCTGCACCGCTTCGTGTTCGAGCACCTGACCGGGCGGCGCAAACGGTGACCTCAAGCTGAAGAACGGGACGAAGGCGATACCGCGCGCCGTGCACTCGTCCAGTACCGGTGCCGCCGACCGGTCAACCGGATTGAAAGCGTTTTGTACGCAAGCGATCTCGGTATGCTGCACGGCAGACAGCAGATGCTCACGCGTGACATTGCTGAGTCCGATGCCGCCGATCAGTCCGTCGTCACGGGCGGCGATCATCACCGCGAGCAGTTCGTCGAACCGCTCGTCCGGGCGGTCGCTGTCCATCAGCCGCAGATTGACGACGGCCAACTGATCGACGCCGAGCGTCCGCAGGTTGGCCTCGATGTCCGCGCGGAAGTCGGCGGGTTCGGCCAGCGGCACCCAGCCGCCCGCATCGTCGCGGCGGGCCCCGACCTTGCTGACCAACGCCAGGTCGGCCGGATACGGATGCAGGGCTTCGCGGATGAGCTCATTGGAGACATTCGGCCCGTAGAACTGGGCGGTGTCGATGTGGTCGACGCCGAGTTCCACGGCCCGGCGCAGCACGGCCAACGCCGCGTCACGGTCGCGCGGCGGCCCGAAAGCACCGGGCCCGGGCAGCTGGATCGCACCGAAGCCGATGCGCGCGACCGAAAAGCGACCAAGTGGAAAGGAATCCATGCCGTGAGGCTAGCGTCGAGGAATGGACACGTTTCAAGCGCTCGTCGCGCGCCAGGATGGCGACCGGATAACCGCGTCGGTCGAGACCCTTCGCCTCGACGACCTGCCGCCCGGTGACGTGACGATCCGCGTGCTGTACTCCAGCGTCAACTTCAAGGACGCGCTGGCGCTGACGCCCGGCGGCGGGGTGGTGCGCGACTACCCGGTCGTCCCCGGCGTCGACCTGACCGGCGAGGTCGTCGAGTCGCAGTCACCGGACTTCGAGGTCGGCGACGCCGTCGTCGCGCACGGCTACCAGATCGGCACCGGCCACCACGGCGGCTACGCCGAATACGCCCGGCTTCCTGCCAATCAGGTCGTGCGGCTCGAGGGGTTGAGTGCGCACGACGCCGCGGCTATCGGCACCGCCGGCTTCACCGCGGCGATGAGCGTGCAGGCACTCATCGACTGGGGCGTGCAGGCCGGCGCCGGCTCGGTCGTGGTGACCGGGGCGACGGGCGGCGTCGGCTCGGTCAGCGTCGACCGGCAAAGCCGAAGCGGGCCAGCGGCTGAAAGACCTTGGTGCCGCTGAGGTTATCGGTCGGCTGCCCGCCGATCCGGACGCCAAGCCGCGGCCGCTGGCCAAGGCCCGCTGGGCGGCGGGAGTGGACTGCGTCGGCGGCGCGACGCTGGCCGATGTGCTCAGCGCCGTCGACTACGGCGGCGCGGTGGCCTGCAGCGACTTGACCGGCGGCCCCGCGCTGCACACCACAGTAATGCCGTTCATTCTGCGCGGCGTCGCGCTGCTGGGCATGGATTCGGTCCAGATGCCGATCGGGCCGCGCCGCGAGCTGTGGGCGCGTCTGGGTGACTCCTTGCGCCCGCGCCATCTCGACGCCATCAGCAGCGACGTCGACGTCAAAGACGTGGTCGCCGTGCTCGATCAGGTGCGAGCGGGAGCGTTCTCCGGCCGCGCCGTGGTCCGCGTCGCCGGCGGCTTCTAAGCAGTCGTAGGCTCTGCTGGCATGCGCGCAGCACAGTTGACTCGACTTGATGGTCCCGACGCTGTCGAGGTAGGCGAGATCGACGAACCGACCGGCGACGGCGTGGTCGTCGAGGTGCACGCGGCGGGAGCGGCGTTCCCGGATGCGCTGCTCACCCGCGGTCTCTACCAGTACCGGCCGGACCCGCCGTTCGTGTTGGGCGCCGAGATCGCCGGGGTGGTCCGGTCCGCCCCCGACGACGCCCACGTGCGCCCCGGAGACCGA
Organism: Mycobacterium sp.; assembly: GCF_035314665.1. Taxonomy (GTDB): domain Bacteria; phylum Actinomycetota; class Actinomycetes; order Mycobacteriales; family Mycobacteriaceae; genus Mycobacterium. The sequence continues at coordinate 5,917 of NZ_DATFZD010000119.1, forward strand.
GTCGTCGGGCTGACCATGCTCACCGGCGGCATGGCCGAAGTCGCGGTGCTGGCACCCGACCGCGTGTTCAAGCTTCCGGACAACGTGAGCTTCACCGCGGGCGCGGGCCTGCTGTTCAACGACCTGACCATGTACTTCGCGCTGACCGTCCGCGGCCGACTGCACTCCGGCGAGACGGTGCTGGTGCACGGTGCCGCCGGCGGGATCGGCACGTCCACGCTGCGATTGGCGACGGTGCTCGGGGCGTCGCGGGTCATCGCGGTGGTGAGCACCGAAGACAAGCGCGAGATCGCGACGGCGGCCGGTGCGACCGACGTCGTACTGGCCGACGGGTTCAAGGACGCAGCAAAGGAATTGACGAACGGCCGCGGGGTCGACATGGTGGTCGATCCGGTCGGCGGCGACCGGTTCACCGATTCGCTGCGCTCGCTTGCCCCTGGTGGGCGGCTGCTGGTGATCGGCTTCACCGGCGGCGAAATACCCACGGTGAAAGTAAACCGGCTGCTGCTCAACAACATTGACGTGGTCGGTGTCGGCTGGGGCGCCTGGGCGGGCACGCACCCCGGCGCGCTGGCCGAGCAGTGGGCCGACCTCGAGCAGCTGCTCGCCTCCGGCCGGCTGGCTCCCCCGGAGCCGGTGGTCTACCCGCTGGACGAGGCCGCCGCCGCGATCGCATCGCTGGAGAATCGCACCGCCAAAGGAAAAGTCGTCCTACGCGTACGGGACTGACACGCGTAGCTGACGTGGCCGCGGCTGTGTCGTCGCGAACCCTTGTGCCGGGCTAAAAGAGAAAGTAATGTCACTTTTAGTTCTGCTTCCCCGGATGCCGTCGCAACCTTGGAGACGCCATGGAATCCTTCATCCACCTGCGCAAAGGCACGACACCACGCCGCCTGCATGCCGACCTCGACGGCCTGAAAGACGACGAGCTGGGCCGCGGTGGATTCACCGGCCGGACCGCCAACATGTACCGCCGCCACGACCCCACCGCGTACCGGTCGGAGGGTCCACTGCGCCCTATCGACGTGCTGTCCAGTGAGCTCAAGCCCAGCGACGCCACCGACGTTAACGGTGGGCCGCTGCTGATGTTCGCCAACCCTGACTGCCGCATCTCTATTTCCCGTCGGCAGGCGCCGATGCCGTTCTACACCCGCCACGTCGACGGTGATCTGCTGTGCTTTGTGCACCAGGGCAGCGGTCTGCTGGAGACCGAGTTCGGGCCGTTGCCCTACCGCGAGGGCGACTGGGTGTACATCCCCAAGGCATGCACCTGGCGCCAGCTGCCCGACGCCGAATCGACGTTGCTGATGATCGAGGCGAGCGACGAGTTCCGCGTCCCGCCGCCCGGTTCGCTAGGCCGGCATTTTCCCTTCGACCCATCCCAGGCCGTGATTCCCGAGCCCAAGCCCATCGAGGACGACGGCCGCGACGAGTACGAGGTCCGGCTCGTCCACGAGGGTGGCCCGACAACGCTTTTCTACCAACATAATCCGATCGATGTCGAAGGGTGGCGCGGCGACAACTTCGCGTTCACGTTCAACATCGCCGACTACAACGTGATCACCTCCGACAGCGTCCACCTGCCGCCGACCGTGCACTTGTTCATGCAGGCCACCGGCGTCTACGTGATGAACTTCCTACCCAGGCCCGCCGAAGGCGTCCTCGGCACCGAGCGCACACCCTGGTATCACCGCAATGTCGACTACGACGAGATCGCGTTCTTCCACGGCGGCTCGCTCTACGGCATCCCGATGCCTCCGGGCCTGATTACGCATGCGCCGCAAGGGGTTCACCATGGCGCACCGGAGAAGGCGCGAGAGCGCGCCCGCCGCAAATTCGACGAGCATTCCCGCGTCGACTGGCAAGTGATCGCCATCGACACCCGCCGCCGATTGACGCCGTCAGCCGAGTTGCTGGCGCACGACCTAGGACAGCACTCGTGACGACAGCCGGCGACGATGCAGAACGAAGTGATGAGGAGGAGCGGCGCAAATGACGACAGCCGTGAAGCACGACTACGAACGCATCCCCTATCTCGTTGCGTTCGAGAACAATTCGGGCGTCCGGGACGTCTACGGCGGGCTGGCCGAGATCACCGTGCTGGAAAGCTATCTGCTCAAGCCGAAGGCCAAACCGTCGGACACCGTGCTGGTGTTCATGCATCCGATCGGCGGCGGCGCGTACCTGCCGATGATCAACGCATTGGCGCGAGCCGGTCACCACGTCATTTACTGCAACAGCCGTTTCCGCGGCACCGATTCGGCGCTGCTGATGGAGAAGGTGATCGAAGACCTCGGCGCGGCGATCAAGGACGCCAAGGAACGCCTGGGCTATCAGAAGGTGGTGCTGGCGGGCTGGAGTGGCGGCGGTTCGCTGTCGGTGTTCTACCAACAGCAGGCCCAGCACCCGACCATCACGTCGAGCCCGTCGGGTGACGGGCCCGATCTCACCAAGCTGGATCTGCCCGGCGCCGACGGCATCATGCTGCTGGCCGCGCACATCAGCCGGCATGGCACGCTGACCGAATGGCTCGACGCTTCGATTCTCGACGAATCGGACCCCACCAAACGCGACCCGGAGCTGGACTTATACAACCCGGCCAATCCCAATCAACCGCCCTACAGCGCGCAGTTCCTGGCCCGCTATCGGCAAGCGCAGATCAGCCGCAATCGCCGCATCACCGCATGGGTCAAAGAAAAGCTGGCCGACCTGAAAGCCGACGGCCGCCCCGATGACGAGTTCGGATTCGTCGTGCATGGCACCATGGCCGACCCGCGGTGGCTTGATCCGAACGTCGATCCGAACGAACGCACACCGGGAACGTGCTATCTGGGTGATCCTCAAGTGGTGAACATGAGCCCGGTCGGGCTGGCCCGGTTCTCGACCCTGCGCAGTTGGCTTTCGCAGTGGAGCTACGACGACGCCCACGGCGACGGCGTGGACTGCGGACGCGACATCGCGGTGCCGGCGCTGGTGATCGGCAACCTGGCCGACGACGCCTGTACACCCAGCCACACCCGGCGGCTGTTCGAGGCGATCGGCCATCCCGACAAGGAGATCCACGAAATCGCAGGCGCGACGCACTATTACGCCGGTCCGGATCAACGCGACAAGTTACGTCAGGCCGTCGAGGTCGTCACCGATTGGCTGGTCCGTCACGACTTCGCGAGCAAAGAATGACACCCACGGGTCCGCTGGACGGCGTCCGGGTGCTGGAGCTGGGCACGCTGATCGCGGGTCCGTTTGCCGGCCGGCTGCTCGGCGACATGGGCGCCGAGGTCATCAAGGTGGAACCACCCGGCGCGCCGGATCCGTTGCGGACCTGGGGGCAGGCCGAAGTCGACGGAAACCACGTCTTCTGGACCGTGCACGCCCGCAACAAGAAGGCCATCACGCTGGACTTGCGCCGACCGCGGGGCCGCGAGCTGTTCCTGGATCTGGTCGAGAAATCCGACATCGTGGTGGAGAACTTCCGTCCCGGCACCCTGGAGAAGTGGGACCTGGGTTATGACGTGCTCAGCCAACGCAATTCGGGCATCATTCTGGTCCGGGTGTCGGGCTACGGGCAGACCGGGCCCGACGCGCACAAGGCCGGTTACGCCTCGGTCGCCGAAGCGGCCAGCGGGCTGCGGCATCTCAACGGTTTCCCCGGCGGCCCGCCACCGCGGCTGGCGCTGTCGCTGGGCGACAGCCTGGCCGGCATGTTCGGCGCCCAGGGGGCGTTGGCCGCGCTGTACCGCCGCGGCGTCACCGGGCACGGTCAGGTCGTCGACGTCGCGTTGACCGAATCATGCTTGGCGGTACAGGAATCCACGATTCCCGACTACGACGCCGGGGGTGTGGTGCGCGGTCCGTCGGGCACCCGTCTGGAAGGCATCGCGCCGTCGAACATCTACCGCAGCGTCGACGGTTCCTGGGTGGTGATCGCGGCCAACCAGGACACCGTGTTCGCCCGGCTGTGCCAAGCGATGGGACGCCCGGAGCTGGCCGGCGACGACCGGTTCGCCACCCACGGCGCCCGTGGCCGCAACCAAGACGAGCTCGACAAGATCATCGGTGCCTGGGCCGCCGAGCGGGAGCCGGGCGAGATCATCGAAACCCTCAGCGCTGCAGGCGTGATCGCCGGCCCGATCAACACGGTCGCCGAGGTGGTCAACGACCCGCAGTTGCGGGCCCGCGGCATGCTGGTCGAGCATTACGACGAACGACTCGCGCGACCCGTTTTGGGACCGGGGATCGTACCGATGCTCTCCGAATCTCCGGGCACTGTGCGCAACGCCGGCCCGGCGCGACCCGGACAACACAACGACGACGTCTACATCGGTTTGCTCGGCAAGACCGCCGGCGAGCTCGAAGAGCTAAGGGCCGAGGAGGTGTTATGACCCAGCACGTCGATATTCGCGAGGTGTCGCTGCGCGACGGGTTGCAGATCGAACAGCCAATCCCGTTGTCGGCCAAGCTGGAACTGCTGGCGGCCGTGGCCGCGACCGGGGTGCGCGAGGTGGAGGCCACCGCGTTCGTCTCGCCGTCGAGGGTGCCGTCGATGGCCGATGCCGCCGAGCTTGCCGCCGAGCTGCGCAACTATCCCGACATCGAGTTCTCCGCGCTGGTGGCCAGCCCCAACGGCGCCAAGCGAGCCGTCGCCGCGGGGCTGCGCTCGATCGAATACGTGGTGTCGACCAGCGACGCATTCAGCAACGCCAATGTCGGGCGCAGCAGCGCGGAGGCCACCGCTCAGATCGACGAGATCGTCGCGATCGCCCACGACAGCGACGTCACCGTCGAGGTCATCGTCGCCACCGCATGGGACTGCCCGTTCCAGGGGCCGACACCGCCTCAGCGGGTCCTCGACATCGCCGCCACAGCGCGCGATCGCGGTGTCGACCGGTTTTCGATCGCCGACACCATCGGAACCACCACCCCGGGTAGGGTGAGTTCGCTGATCGCGCAGCTGCGTCCGGTGATCGGCGACTTGCCGCTGGGCGGACACTTCCACAACACCCGCGGCGCCGGGCTGGCCAGCGCTTACGCCGCGGTCAGCTCCGGAGTCACCCGGCTGGACGCATCGGTCGGCGGACTGGGCGGCTGCCCGTTCGCCCCGGGCGCCACGGGCAATATCGCCACCGAGGACCTGGTGTACTTGCTGCGAGACAGCGACATCGATGTCGACGTCGATCTGCGGGCCGCCATCACCGCGGCCGAGGTCGCGAAATCGGTTGTCGGCCATGACTTGCCCGGTGCTCTGCTGCGGGCCGGTGACCGGATCCGGGCGTGATGCCGGCCCCGGAGGCAACGCGGACGCTGACCGCCAAGGGCCGCCAGACTCGGGCAGCCCTGGAGCAGGCTGCCCGTAAGCTCTTCGCTGAGCGGGGCTTTCACGGCACGACGCTGGCCGACATCACGTCAGCGGCGGGAAAGTCGGCGGCGGTCTTCTACCGGTATTTCGCCGACAAGGAAGACCTACTCGCCGCCCTGGCGGAGTCGTTCCTGCACGACATCGTGAGACCGTCAAGCGAAAGCGTCGACCTGCCCGACTCCCCCGACGACGACGCGTTCTTCGCCGCCGTGGTCACCGGCTACTGGAACATGTTCAAGCAGAACATCGGTATCATGATCGCGGTCGCGCAACTGGCGGCGACCCAACAGCGTTTCGCCGCGGTCCAGAACGAATTTCGCCGGTTCGGCATGGACATCGTCGCCGCCTCCGTGCTGCGCGCACAGGAGCACGGTTACGCAACCGACCTCAATCCCGAGCACATCGCCGCTGCCATCGCGTTGCTGTTCGAGAACTTCACCACCGTGTTCGTAACGCCCCCCGGGCCTGGAAGCCTGAGCGTTGACATCAGCGACGAAGACGCCATTGCGACCTTGTCGACGATCTGGAAAAAGACCCTGTACGGCGCTTAGAGGGAGAGAACAGTGGATTTCACTTTGCCAGAACATCTTCCGGGGCTCCTTGCCGACATGGATGCGTTCATCGAACGTGAGATCGCCCCACTGCAGGCCGAGAACATGCGGTACTTCGACCAGCGTCGAGAACACGCCCGCACCGATTGGGACAACGACGGGATCCCGACCCGGGAGTGGGAGGATCTACTCTCCGAGATGCGACGACGGGCGGACAAGGCCGGTTGGCTGCGCTACGGGCTGCCAGCGTCGCTGGGCGGCCGCGACGGCACCAACGTCGACATGGCGGTGATCCGGGAGCATTTGGCGCACAAGGGTCTTGGCCTGCACAACGATTTGCAGAACGAGTCTTCGATCGTCGGGAACTTCCCGCAGGTGATCATGATGGAGCGCTTCGGCACCGATGCGCAACGCGCCCTGTGGTCGGAGGCGTTGATCACCGGGGAGCGCTCCATGGCCTTCGGGCTTACCGAGCCGCAGCACGGCTCCGATGCGACCTGGCTGGAAACGCATGCCAAACCCGACGGCGACGACTGGGTGATCAATGGTTCCAAGCGATTCAACACCGGCGTGCACCGCGCCACCCATGACTTGATCTTCGCCCGCACATCCGGCGAGCCCGGACAAGCCCGCGGCATCACCGCGTTCCTAGTGCCCACCGACGCGCCGGGCTTCACCGTCCCGTATTACTGGTGGACCTTCAACATGCCCACCGACCATGGCGAAGTCGAGCTCAGCGATGTCCGGGTGCCCGCCGACGCGGTGCTTGGTGAAGTGGATCGCGGGCTGGAGGTTGCGCAAACATTCCTGCACGAGAACCGAATTCGGCAGGCGGCCAGCAGTCTGGGTGCGGCGCAATACTGCATCGATCGAGCCGCGGAATACGCCGGCCGACGTACGGTGTTCGGCAAGCCGCTGGCGGTCAACCAAGCCGTGCAGTGGCCACTGGCCGAGCTACACACCGAAGCCCAGATGGTGCGGCTGCTGGTGCAGTACGCGGCCTGGCATTTGGACCGCAACCACCACATGGAGGTGTCCGACAAGGTGTCGATGGCCAACTACCGTGCGAACCGACTCGTCTGTGACGCCGCGGACCGTGCCATGCAGATCTTCGGCGGCCTCGGCTACAGCCGCCACGAGCCCTTCGAGCACATCTACCGCCATCACCGCCGCTACCGAATCACCGAGGGCGCTGACGAGATCCAAATCCGCCGGGTGGCGCAACGACTGTTCAAATTCGGCCAAAAGTGAGCCTGCAAGACAGCTTGCCCGCGGTGCTGCGCCCGATCCTGCGCGACGAGGTAACGATCGACAATCTGCGCGCGTTGACCGGTGGTGCCAGCCGAACCACGTGGGCCTTCGATGCCGTCACACCCGACGAACGGCGCTCGCTGATCCTGCGCATCGGCCCGCCTGACGACGTGCACGCCGGAATGGAGCTCGAAGCCCGCGCCCAGGCCGCCGCCGCGGCCGCCGGCGCGCCGGTCCCCCACATTCTGGTTGCCGACGACTCGCCTGCCGCGCTGGGCAATCCGTTCTTGATCTGCGACGAGATCAAGGGCGAGACCATCGTCCGTCGCATCCAGCGGACGCTCGATAAAGATGAAGGGGCCGCGGGCCGGACGCGGCTGTTACTTCAATGTGCGGAAGCGCTGGCGGCCATCCACCGGGCCGAGACCAATGACCCGAAGCTTTCCACCCAGGATCAACTCGCCGAATGGCGCGAACGCCTCGACGCCATGGGCGACACCACCGCCACCTTCGAGTGGGCTTTTCGGTGGCTCGCCGCTCACCGGCCGGCGCCATCCGCGTCGCGCCTGGTGCACGGCGACTACAGGATGGGCAACCTCATAATCGACGGGTCCGAGCTGGCGGCCGTGCTGGACTGGGAGTTGGTGCACATCGGTGAGGTCTATGAAGACCTGGCGTGGTTCTGCATCCGGGCCTGGCGGTTCGGCGCCCCGGCCGACCGCGCGGCCGGCGGCCTGGGGAGCGTCGAGGATTTTCTTCGCGGCTACGAACGGGCCGGCGGGGCCCAGGTCGATCGGGTGGCGTTTCACTGGTGGTTGGTGCTGGCCACGCTGCGCTGGGGTGTCATCTGCCGCTGCCAGGCGGAGCGTCACTTGAGCGGACAGACCCGCTCCGTGGAGCTGGCCGCGATCGGCCGCCGAGTCTGTGAGACCGAGTGGGATCTGCTGACCCTGTTCGATAATGGTGCTCCCGATGACCGTTGACTGCTTAAGATGCCGCTGTGGTTACTCCTGACGAGGCTATCGACACGATCCGCGAGGTCGGCGGCGCACAACCGGGCTACCGGGCGTTGCACGCCAAGGGCAAGCTCTATCACGGCACATTCACCGCCGCTGCCGACGCCGCCCAACTCTCCCGCGCCGCACATCTGACCGGTTCGGCCGTGCCGGCGCTGATCCGGTTCTCCAGCGGCTCAGGCAATCCAGCGCAGCCGGACAATGCGCCAGGCGTACGCGGGATGGCGGTGAAGTTCACGCTGCCGGACGGATCGACGACCGACGTCTCAACGCAGACCGCGCGGCTGTTTCCGGCCAGCACACCCGACGGCTTCCTCTCGTTGCTGCGCGCGAGCAAGCCGGGGATCACAGCTCCGCTACGTCTGGTCGGCTACATCGCCACACATCCCCGATTCCTGTCCGCGTTGCCGGTCGTGCGCGCCGCGAACATAGTGCCGGTCAGCTACGGCACTGTCGCGTATCACGGGCTGCACGCCTTCCGCTGGATCGCCGCCGACGGCAGCGCGCGATTCGTCCGTTACCACTTGCATCCGGATGCGGGCGAACAGTTCCTGTCTCCGGACGTCGCGAAGACGAAGAGCGCGGACTTCTTGATCGAAGAGCTCGACGAACGCCTCGCGTCGGGACCGGTCCGGTTCTCCTACCAAGTCCAGATCGCCGCCGACGGCGATTCCACAGTCGATCCGTCCAGAGCGTGGCGCAGCCACCAGACCGTCACCGTCGGGACCCTCGACATCACCGGCATCGAGACCCAACGCGAGCACGGCGGTGACATCGTCGTCTTCGACCCGATGCGCGTCACCGACGGCATCGAGCCCTCGGATGATCCGGTGCTGCGTTTCCGCACGCTTGCCTACTCGGCATCGGTGAAGCTGCGCACGGGGGTGGATCGCGGTCCCGAGGCACCCCCGACCTGATGACGTCCGGGGCCACGTCTGGCAACCCACTGCATGGCCGTCCCACCGCGGCGGAACTCATCGCTGCGGTCGCTGAGTTCCTCGAGACCGATGTCCGGGAGTCGACCGCCGGCCAGGTCAATTTCCATGCCAGGGTCGCGGGCAACGTCCTGCGCATCGTCGAGCGTGAATTGCTCGTCGACCCGGCCGACGACGTCGCGGACACCCTGGCCGACGTCGGCTTCGACGACGAAGCTCAGCTGGCTGCGGCTATTCGAGCCGGGGTGCTGGACGGTCAGGGCGAACACGTGCACTCGGCTCTGCGTGCGTTGGTGAGTCACCGACTGTCGGTGGCGCATCCCGGTTACCAGAACGAATAGAAAGACACCCAATGCCCGCTACCGACTCCGACCCGCGCGGCCACAGTCAGCAAGTCATGTCGAGGTGGCCGATCGACTGTTCGCGGCGATCGAGCGAAGCGACGAGGCAACGCTCACCGAGCTCTTCGACGACGACATCGCGGTGTGGCGGGTGGGCGCCCGCCGGGACAACGACAAAGAGCGGGCACTGAAGGTGCTGCGCTGGTTCATCGGTGTCACCACACAGCGCCGCTACCAGATCCTCGACCGCCAGCTGTTCCCCCACGGTTTCGTCCAGCAGCACATCCTGCACGCAACCGGCCAAGACGGCGCATTGATCGCGATGCGGGTCTGCATCGTGATTAGGGTGGGGGTTAACGCCCTGATCAGCCGAATCGATGAGTACTTCGACCCAGCCGACCTCGCCCCGCTGATGAGCTAGCCGGCAACCGGAGGAGCGGCGCACATGACACGCGCCAGCGACGATGCAGAGCGAAGCGATGAGGAGGAGCGGCGCATATGACCACCGTGGAAACACTGCTGAGCGATCCTGACACCGCAGGGGTTTGGAACCTCGTTCCCGAACGATCGACGATCGGCTTCAAGATCAGGAACATGTGGGGCCTGATCGGCGTCAAAGGCCGGTTCAGCGGCCTCAGCGGCGACGGCCAGATCACCGGCAAGGGCGCCATCTTCGGCCGCCTCGACATCCAGGTGGCGTCGTTGCGGACCGGAATCCGTAGACGCGACGCGCACCTGCTGTCCGCCGATTTCTTCGACGCCGAACGCTTCCCGCAGATCAGCGTCGTCGTTACCGCGCTGGAGCCGACCACCGGTAACGCCGCGGATCTACGCGCCACCCTCAGCATCAAGGGCGTCACTGCCCCGGTGTCACTACCGGTCGGGATCATCCTGCTCGACGACGGCTCCGTGCGGGTGTCGGCGCAATTCGAGGTCGACCGGGCCCAGTTCGGCCTGGGCTGGAATCGGTTCGGCATGATCGCCAAGGTGGCGACGGCGTCGGCCGACGCCCTCTTCGTGCGGGCGCCACGGTAGACCGATCGGCCCACTGCGCGGACCGCATAGTCGCTGGGCAGTAGCATCTGGACCGTGTCTGCTACCAGCCCACTGCGGATCCTCGTGTACAGCGACAACGCCAACACCCGCCAGGACGTCATGCTGGCGTTGGGCAAACGGGTGCACCCGGAGCTGCCCGAGTTCAGCTACGTCGAGGTGGCCACCGGACCGGTCGTCATCCAGCGGGTGGACGCCGGAGACATTGATCTGGCCATTCTCGACGGCGAGGCGACCCCGGAGGGCGGCATGGGCATCGCGAAGCAGCTGAAAGACGAAATCACGCAGGGGCCGCCGATCGTGGTGCTGACCGGACGGCGCGACGATGCCTGGCTGGCCAGCTGGTCACGCGCTGAGGCGTCGGTCCCGCAGCCGATCGACCCGATCCGGCTCAGCCGAACGGTGCTCGAGTTGCTGCGGCCTCCGGTGCGTTAGCTGGGCCGCGGACCCAGAACCCAACGGGACACCGGCCGCCGCGGGCAGCCCGCTGAACCCGTCACCCGATGACTCCATCGTCTCGTCAAGGTGCCAAATAGCTTGGCGCCCTTGGCAACTCGCCGGCGACAGATGGCCGCGTAGCCGGTGCATGCTTCGACGGGCCGACCACCCACTGGGCTGTGGTTGAGGTCACATCTAGACTGCTGAGCGCGGGTCCACACAAGATCGCTAGGCTGTGGTTGCGCTCACAGTCCGTCAGCCCATAGACCCACAGTGAGGGAGCGTCTTCGCCGCATGAATTTATACCTACCCATCCTGGTGCTTGGGGGGATCGCCGCTGCTTTCGCCCTCGGCTCGGTCGCCATCGCACAGGTCACCGGCCCGCTGCGCTACAACCGCGCAAAGCTGGAAGCCTACGAATGCGGGATCGAACCCAGCGACCAGCCGGCCAACGCGCCGCACGCGGGCAGCGGGCAGCGGTTCCCGGTGAAGTACTACCTGACCGCGATGCTGTTCATCGTCTTCGACATTGAAATCGTCTTTCTGTACCCGTGGGCGGTCAGCTACGACAAGCTAGGAGTATTCGCGCTGGTCGAGATGCTGGTGTTCGTTCTCACCGTGTTCGTGGCCTACGCATACGTGTGGCGCCGCGGCGGCCTGACTTGGGATTGAGGTAAGACGTGGGTCTGGAGGAGAAACTGCCGAGCGGTCTCTTGCTGACGACCGTCGAACAATTGGCGGGATATTTCCGCAAGAGCTCGTTGTGGCCGGCGACATTCGGATTGGCTTGCTGTGCTATCGAGATGATGGCCACCGCGGGCCCGCGGTTCGACATCGCACGCTTCGGCATGGAGAGGTTTTCGGCGACACCCCGACAGGCCGATCTGATGATCGTTGCCGGCCGGGTCAGCCAGAAGATGGCACCGGTGCTGCGTCAGATCTACGACCAGATGGCCGAGCCCAAATGGGTGCTTTCCATGGGCGTATGCGCGTCGTCGGGCGGGATGTTCAACAACTACGCGATCGTCCAGGGCGTGGACCACGTCGTGCCGGTGGACATCTACCTGCCCGGCTGCCCGCCCCGCCCGGAAATGCTGTTGTACGCAATCCTCAAGCTGCACGACAAGATTCAGGAAATGCCGTTGGGCGTCAACCGCGAGCTGGCCATCGCCGAAGCCGAGAAGGCGGCGCTGGCCGCCCGACCGACGATCGAGATGCACGGACTGCTGCGATGAGCTCACCGGAGCACGACCCGAAGCGGGCAGCCAGCGAGGTCGGTGGCGCTCCCGTGCCCGCCGAGCAATCCGAAAAAGAGGTGATCGACGTCCGCCGAGGCATGTTCGGTGTCCACGGCACCGGCGACACGTCGGGATACGGACGGCTAGTACGCCAGGTCACGATCGACGACGGAAGCCCCCGGCCCTATGGCGGATACTTCGACGAGGTTGTCGATCGGCTGGCCGAGGCACTCAAGGGCGAGGGCGTCGAATTCCAAGATGCCGTAGAGAAAGTCGTGGTCTACTGCGACGAACTCACGGTGCACGTTCGGCGTGAGCTGCTGTCACAGGTGGCCGGCACACTGCGCGACGACCCGCAGTTGCGCTTCGAGTTGTGCCTGGGTGTCAACGGCGTGCACTACCCACACGAAACCGGGGCAGAGCTGCACGCCGTCTATCCGCTGAGCTCGATCACCCACGGGCGTCGTGTCCGGCTGGAAGTGGCTGCGCCGGACAGTGATCCGCACATCCCGTCGCTGTTCGCCATCTACCCGACCAACGACTGGCACGAGCGCGAGACCTATGACTTCTTCGGCATCATCTTCGACGGCCACCCGTCGTTGACCCGCATCGAAATGCCGGACGACTGGCAGGGACACCCCCAACGCAAGGACTATCCACTCGGCGGCGTCCCGGTGGAGTACAAGGGCGCGCAGATTCCCCCGCCCGATCTGCGGAGGTCCTACAGCTGATGAGCGAGACCACTACCCCCAACGGCGAGGGCAGCGGCGGCGAAATCCTGGTGGCCGTCGTCGGCCAGGATTGGGACCAGATCGTCGAGGCCGCCCGCAAGGGCGAACCCGGCGAACGCATCGTCGTCAACATGGGACCCCAGCATCCGTCCACGCACGGCGTGCTGCGGCTGATCCTGGAGATCGAAGGCGAGACGGTCACCGACGCACGGTGCGTCATCGGCTACCTGCACACCGGGATCGAGAAGAACCTCGAGTATCGGTACTGGACGCAGGGCGTGACATTCGTGACCCGAATGGATTATCTGGCACCGTTTTTCAACGAAACTGCCTTTTGCCTGGGCGTGGAGAAGCTGCTCGGCATCACCGACGAGATCCCGGAACGCGTCAACGTCATCCGGGTGATGATGATGGAGCTCAACCGGATCTCCTCGCATCTGGTCGCCCTGGCCACCGGCGGCATGGAGTTGGGCGCGATGACGCCGATGTTCGTCGGCTTCCAGGGTCGCGAGATCATCCTCTCGTTGTTCGAGTCGATCACCGGGCTGCGGATGAACAGCGCCTACATCCGGCCCGGCGGCGTCGCGGCGGACCTGCCACCCGACGCGAAGACCGAGATCGCCGAAGCCCTCAAGAAGCTGAAGGGCTTCTTGCGCAACATGGGCGACCTGCTCAATGAGAGCGCCATCTGGATAGGGCGCACCAAGGACGTGGGCTACCTGGACCTGACCGGCTGCGTGGCCCTGGGAGTGACCGGGCCGTGTCTGCGATCCACCGGGTTGCCGTATGACCTGCGCCGCACCGAGCCCTACTGCGGATACGAGAACTACGAGTTCGACGTGATCACGGACGACGGTTGTGATGCCTACGGCCGCTACATCATTCGCGTCAAGGAGATGTGGGAGTCGGTGAAGATCGTCGAACAGTGCCTGGACAAGTTGCGGCCCGGCCCGACCATGGTGGAAGACCGCAAGATCGCCTGGCCGGCAGATTTGAAGGTCGGCCCGGACGGGCTGGGTAACTCGCCAGAGCACATCGCCAAGATCATGAGCGGCTCGATGGAATCGTTGATCCACCACTTCAAGCTGGTCACCGAGGGCATCCGGGTACCGGCCGGGCAGGTCTACGTCGCCATCGAGTCGCCGCGCGGCGAGCTGGGTGTGCACATGGTCAGCGACGGCGGCACCCGACCGTACCGGGTGCACTACCGTGATCCGTCGTTCACCAACCTGCAGGCCGTCGCCGCGATGTGCGAGGGCGGCATGGTCGCCGACGTGATCACGTCGGTCGCCAGCCTCGATCCCGTCATGGGCGGGGTGGACCGATGACCGAAGCGCAGACTCCCGGCGCGCCAGGCAGCGGCGAGCGGGTGTTCGTCCGCCTCGGCCCGCCGCCCGAGGAGCCTGGCCAGTTCGTCACCGAAGGCGCACCGGAGGCGTACCCCGCAGACGTGCAGGCGCGTTTGGAGGTCGACGCCAAGGAGATCATCGGCCGTTACCCCAATCCCCGCTCGGCGCTGCTGCCGCTGCTGCACCTGGTGCAGTCCGAGGACGGCTACGTGACACCGGCCGGTGTGGAGTTCTGCAGCGAGCAGCTCGGGTTGACCGGCGCCGAAGTCGCCGCTGTCGCAAGCTTTTACACCATGTACCGTCGCGGACCCACCGGCGACTACCTGGTCGGTGTGTGCACGAACACACTGTGCGCGGTGATGGGCGGCGACGCCATCTTCGACTCGCTCAAAGAGCATCTCGGCATCGGCAATGACGAGACGACGTCGGACGGATCGGTCACCCTGCAACACATCGAATGCAACGCGGCGTGCGACTTCGCGCCGGTGGTGATGGTCAACTGGGAGTTCTACGACAACCAGACCGCGGAGTCGGCACGCAAGCTGGTCGACGGGCTGCGCGCCGGGAAACCCCCGGCGCCGACGCGCGGTGCGCCGCTGTGCAAGTTCAAGGAGACCGAGCGAATCCTGGCCGGTTTCCCCGACCCACGTCCCGACGAAGGCCAGGGCGGTGCGGGAGCCGCCACCTTGGCCGGGCTGCACGTCGCCAAGGAACGCAAGATGACCGCGCCAAGCGCAGAGGAAGGTCAGTAATGGGGCCGCAGACACCATTAGCTCCCGTGCTGAGCCGCTTCTGGGACGACCCCAAGTCGTGGACTCTTGACACCTACCGTCGCAACGACGGTTACCAGGCCCTGCAAAAAGCCTTGAAGATGCCGCCGGACGACGTGATCACCGCAGTCAAGGATTCCGGACTTCGCGGCCGTGGCGGGGCGGGCTTCGCGACCGGGACGAAGTGGTCGTTCATCCCGCAGGGCGACAGCGGTGCCGCGGCCAAGCCGCACTACCTGGTGGTCAACGCCGACGAGTCGGAACCCGGTACCTGCAAAGACATTCCGCTGATGCTGGCCACCCCGCACTTCTTGGTCGAGGGTGTGATCATCGCGTCGTACGCGATCCGGGCCAGCCACGCCTTCATCTACGTGCGCGGTGAGGTGCTGCCGGTGCTGCGGCGCCTGCAGAACGCGGTCGCCGAGGCGTACGCCGCAGGTTTCCTGGGCCGCGACATCGCCGGCTCCGGTTACGACCTGGAGTTGGTGGTGCACGCCGGCGCCGGCGCCTACATCTGCGGCGAGGAGACGGCGTTGCTCGACTCGCTGGAAGGCCGCCGCGGCCAACCGCGGCTGCGCCCGCCGTTCCCCGCGGTCGCCGGACTCTACGGCTGCCCCACGGTGATCAACAATGTCGAGACCATCGCCAGCGTTCCACCGATCATCCTCAACGGTGTCGACTGGTTCCGGTCGATGGGCACCGAGAAATCGCCTGGCTTCACGCTGTATTCGCTGTCCGGGCACGTGACGCGGCCGGGCCAATACGAAGCGCCGCTGGGCATCACGTTGCGGGAATTACTGGACTACGCCGGCGGGGTGCGCGCCGGACACCAGCTGAAGTTCTGGACGCCCGGCGGATCCTCTACTCCGCTGCTCACCGATGAGCACCTCGACGTACCACTGGATTACGAAGGCGTCGGCGCGGCAGGTTCGATGCTGGGCACCAAGGCGTTGGAGATCTTCGACGAGACGACGTGCGTGGTGCGCGCGGTGGGGCGGTGGATCGATTTCTACAAGCACGAATCGTGCGGCAAGTGCACACCGTGCCGGGAGGGCACCTTCTGGCTGAGCCAGATCTATGAGCGGCTGGAAACCGGTCACGGCACCGCCGAAGATCTGGACAAGCTGCTCGACATCTCCGACGCGATTCTCGGTAAGTCGTTCTGCGCGTTGGGCGATGGCGCGGCAAGCCCGGTGGCGTCGTCGATCAAGTTCTTCCGCGACGAATACGTCGCGCACATCGAGGGCGGCGGTTGCCCGTTCGACCCCAAGCTGTCCATGCTCGCGCCGAACGGAGACCACGCGTGACCCAGACCGCGGACACCGGCGAGAAGGTCACCCAGCCGGAGCTGGTGACGTTGACCATCGACGGCACCGAAATCAGTGTTCCCAAGGGCACTTTGGTGATCCGGGCCGCGGAGTTGATCGGCGTTCAGATCCCCCGGTTCTGCGACCACCCACTGCTCGATCCGGTCGGCGCGTGCCGCCAGTGCCTGGTGGAGATCGAGGGCCAGCGCAAACCGATGGCGTCGTGCACGATTCCGGTGACCGACGACATGGTGGTACGCACCCAGTTCAGCTCCGAAGCGGCCGACAAGGCCCAGCACGGGGTGATGGAGCTGCTGCTGATCAACCACCCGCTGGACTGCCCGATGTGCGACAAGGGCGGTGAGTGCCCACTGCAGAACCAGGCGATGTCCAACGGGCGCCCCGACTCTCGGTTCCACGACGTCAAACGCACCTTCACCAAGCCGATCAACATCTCCTCGCAGGTACTGCTGGATCGCGAGCGCTGCATCCTGTGCGCGCGGTGCACCCGGTTCTCCGACCAAATCGCCGGCGATCCGTTCATCGAGATGCTGGAGCGCGGCGCACTGCAGCAAGTCGGCATCTACGCCAATGAGCCGTTCGAGTCGTACTTCTCCGGCAATGCCGTGCAGATCTGCCCGGTCGGCGCGCTGACCGGGACCGCCTACCGGTTCCGGGCCCGCCCGTTCGACCTGGTCTCCAGCCCGAGTGTGTGTGAGCACTGCGCGTCGGGCTGCGCCCAGCGCACCGACCACCGCCGCGGCAAGGTGCTGCGCCGGCTGGCCGGTGACGAGCCGGAGGTCAACGAGGAATGGAACTGCGACAAGGGGCGGTGGGCGTTCACCTACGCCACGCAGGGTGACCGGATCACCACTCCCCTGGTGCGCGACGGCAATGATCCCAGCGGCCCTTTGGTCGCTGCGTCGTGGCCGCACGCTGTCGCCGTAGCGGTCGAGGGCCTCTCCTCGGCGCCCGGCGGTACCGGTGTGCTGCCGGGCGGTCGGCTGACCGTCGAGGATGCATACGCCTACTCCAAGTTCGCCCGAATTGTTCTGGGCACCAACGACATCGACTTCCGCGCTCGCCCACATTCCAGCGAGGAGACGCAGTTCCTGGCGGCCCGGGTCGCCGGCACGTCGATCACCACCAGCTACTCCGATCTGGAGTCTGCGCCGGTGGTGCTGCTCGTCGGGTTCGAACCCGAAGAAGAATCGCCGATCGTGTACTTGCGGCTGCGTAAAGCCGCCCGCAAACGCGGACTGCCGGTGCACGCGATCGCCCCTTTGGCCAGCAACGGGCTGAAGAAGTTGCACGGCACGCTGATTCAGACCGCGCCCGGCGCGGAGGCTGCCACCCTGGACGGTCTGGCGACCGGAGACCTGCTGCCCCTCCTTTCTAAGCCAGGCGCGATCATCATCGTCGGCGAACGGCTCGCGAGTGTGCCCGGCGGACTGTCCGCCGCGGCCCGCCTGGCGGACACCACCGGTGCGAAACTGGCGTGGGTGCCTCGCCGCGCCGGAGAACGCGGAGCGCTCGAGGCCGGCGCACTGCCGGGGCTGCTGCCCGGTGGCCGCCCGCTAGCTGACGAGACCGCCCGCGCACAGGTGGCCCAGGCCTGGCACGTCCTCGAACTGCCTTCGGCCGACGGCCGTGACACCGACGGAATCCTGGCCGCGGCCAAAGCCGGAACGCTGGGCGCCCTGCTGGTCGGCGGCATCGAACCGGACGACTTCGCCGATCCCGACGCGGTGCTCGCCGGTCTGGACGCCGCGGGCTTCGTGGTGAGCCTGGAGCTGCGGCGCAGCGCGGTGACCGAACGCGCCGACGTGGTTTTCCCGATTGCGCCGGCGGCCGAGAAGTCGGGGACCTACGTCAACTGGGAGGGCCGAGGGCGTAGCTTCTCCGCCGCCCTGCCGCCCGAGGCCACACCGGACCTGCGCGTGCTCGACACCCTGGCCGACGAGGTGGGCATCGACCTCGGTTTTCCGACGGTGGAGGCAGCGCTCGCCGAGCTCAGCGCGATGGGCGTCTGGGACGGCACGCACGCCGCCGCGCCGGCCGTCGCCGCGGCCGGGGCCGCGAAACCCGGTGCCGGTGAAGCCGTATTGGCCGGGTGGCGGATGCTGCTCGACAGCGGGCGGCTGCAGGACGGTGAGCCGCACCTGGCCGGTACCGCGCGCACGCCGACCGTGCGGCTGTCGGCCGGGACGGCGGACGCGATCGGCGCCAGTGACGGGGACCGGGTCGCCGTCAGCACCGACCGCGGTGCGATCACGCTGCCGCTGAGCATCACCGAGATGCCCGATCACGTGGTGTGGTTGCCGCTGAACTCACCGGGTTCGGCGGTGCACAGGACGTTGGGCGTGACGCCCGGTGCCGTGGTGAAGATTCGCGCCGACGACGATGCAGAGCGAAGCGATGCTGAGGAGCGGCGCAAATGATTGGAGCGGCGACGTGATTCCCGGCTTTGGACACGACACCTGGTGGCTGATCCTGGCCAAAGCGCTTCTCGTCTTCGTCTTCCTTCTGCTAACGGTGCTGGTGGCGATCCTCGCCGAACGCAAGATCCTGGGCAGGATGCAATTGCGGTGGGGACCCAACCGGGTCGGCCCTCGCGGCTACCTGCAAAGCCTTGCCGACGGCATCAAGCTGGCGCTCAAGGAGCCCATCACTCCGTTCGGCGTCGAAAAGCCGATTTTCATCATGGCACCGGCCATCTCGACGATTCCCGCGATCACAGCCTTTGCGTTCATCCCGTTCGGGCCTCAGGTTTCCGTGTTCGGCCACTGGACTCCGCTGCAGGTGACCGACTTGCCGGTGGCGGTGCTCTTCATCCTGGCGCTGTCGTCAATCGGGGTCTACGGCATCGTGCTGGCAGGGTGGTCGTCAGGCTCGACCTATCCGCTGCTCGGCGGGGTGCGTTCGACCGCGCAGGTGATCTCCTACGAGGTCGCGATGGGGCTCTCGTTCGCCACCGTGTTCCTCTTCGCCGGGACGATGTCGACGTCGCAGATCGTGTCGGCTCAAAACCGGGTCTGGTACATCTTCCTGCTGTTGCCGTCGTTCGCGACGTACCTGGTTTCCATGGTCGGCGAGACCAACCGGGCGCCGTTCGACCTGCCTGAGGCCGAGGGTGAACTGGTCGCCGGCTTCCACACCGAGTACTCGTCGCTGAGCTTCGCGATGTTCTACCTGGCCGAGTACATCAACATGACGACGGTGTCGGCGCTGGCCGCCACGCTGTTCCTCGGCGGCTGGCATGCGCCGTGGCCGCTGAACATGTGGGCCGGCGCCAATACCGGATGGTGGCCGCTGTTGTGGTTCACCGCCAAGGTGTGGCTGTTCCTCTTCCTCTACATCTGGCTGCGCGGCACGCTGCCGCGACTGCGTTACGACCAGTTCATGGCACTTGGGTGGAAGATCCTCATCCCGGTGTCGCTGGCCTGGGCGCTGATCGCCGCGACGATCCGCACGCTGCGCAACGAGGGTTATCAGCACTGGACGCCGGTGCTGGTGATCGCCAGCCTCGTCGTCACCGTCGTGCTGCTCTATCTGCTGCAAAGACCGTTTAGCAGCAGGCACATGCGCAAGAAGCAGCGCCGCAAACAGCCGGAGGAGGCCGGGTCCTTAGCGTCCTCCGCGCCGGCATTTCCCACGCCGCCGCTGCCCGGCAAGCCGCCGGCGCCGGCGACCAAGGAGGCTGCCCATGGCTAAGTTCCTCAAATCCCTCGCCGGTTTCGGTGTGACTTTCGGGTCGATGTTCAAGCGTCCCGTCACCGAGATGTATCCGGAAAACCCCGGCCCGGTGGCGCCGGGTTATCACGGCCGCCACCAGCTCAACCGCTACGCCGACGGGCTGGAGAAGTGCATCGGCTGCGAACTGTGCGCATGGGCGTGCCCGGCCGACGCGATCTACGTCGAGGGCGCCGACAACACCGACGAGCAGCGTTTCTCGCCGGGCGAACGCTATGGCCGGGTCTACCAGATCAACTACCTGCGCTGTATCGGATGCGGGCTGTGCGTCGAAGCCTGCCCGACCCGTTCGTTGACGATGACCAACCACTACGAGATGGCCGACGACAACCGCGCCGACCTGATCTATGAAAAGCACCAGCTACTGGCTCCGCTGCTGGAGGGCATGACCCCGACACCGCACCCGAGAGCCGAAGGGGCCACCGACGCCGACTACTACCGCGGCAACGTGACGGCAGAAGGCTTGCGCGACAAGCACAGTTCGGACGTCACACCGTGACCGCTCTGCTGGCCGCCGACGCGCTCGCCCGCACCTCCACCGGTGAGGCGGTCACGTTCTACCTGCTGGGCGCGCTGGCGTTGATCGGTGCGGTGGGTGTGGTGTCGGCCGCCAACGCGGTCTACTCCGCGATGTTTCTGGCGATGACGATGATCATCCTCGCGGTCTTCTACATGGTCGAAGACGCGTTGTTCCTCGGCGTGGTCCAGATCGTGGTCTACACCGGCGCGGTGATGATGCTGTTCTTGTTCGTGCTGATGCTGATCGGCGTGGACTCGGCGGAGTCCCTGGTCGAGACGCTGCGCGGACAGCGGGTCGGCGCAGCGGTGGCCGGAGTGGGATTCGGCATCGTGCTCATCGCCGGGATCGGCACCGTGACGACCGGCGGCTTCACCGGACTGACGCAGGCCAATGCCGGCGGCAACGTCCAGGGTTTGGCGGCGCTGATCTTCTCCAGCTACCTGTGGGCGTTCGAGCTGACCAGCGCACTGCTGATCACTGCGGCCATGGGCGCGATGATTCTGGCGCACCGAGAACGCTTCGAGCGCCGCAAGACCCAGCGCGAGCTGTCGATCGAACGGTTCGGCCCGGGTGGCCATCCGACCCCGCTACCCGGCCCGGGCGTCTATGCCCGGCACAACGCCGTCGACATGGCCGCGCTGCTTCCCGATGGCTCCCACTCCCGGTTGTCGGTGCCCCAGGTGTTGCAGCAGCGGACAGTCGAAGATCTGGAAGTGCGCCCCCGCCCCCGCGGTGGTTCCAACGGCTCCAACGGCTCTGGAAACGGTGCGTCATGAATCCGCAGAACTACCTCTACCTGTCGGCGCTGCTGTTCACCATCGGAGCGGCCGGTGTGCTGTTGCGCCGCAACGCCATCGTGATGTTCATGTGCGTCGAGCTGATGCTCAACGCGGTCAACCTGGCGTTCGTCACCTTCGCCCGGATGCACGGTCAACTCGACGGCCAGATGGTGGCGTTCTTTACCATGGTCGTCGCCGCCTGCGAGGTCGTGGTGGGCCTGGCCATCATCATGACGATTTTCCGTGCCCGCAGATCGGCCTCGGTCGACGACGCCAACCTGCTAAAAGGTTGAGCCTTGTGACAAACATCGCAGACTTCACCTGGCTGGTCGTTGCCCTGCCCGCGGCCGGCGCCGCAATCCTGCTGCTCGGCGGCAGACGCACCGACCCGTGGGGACACCTGCTCGGCTGCGCGACCGCGCTGGCGTCGTTCGGGGTCGGACTGACGCTGCTTAACGAGATGCTCGGCCGGCACGGCGACGCCCGGACCATCAGCCAGAACCTGTTCAGGTGGATCCCGGCCGGCAATCTGCAGGTCGACTTCGGCCTGCAGATTGACCAGTTGTCGATCTGCTTCGTGCTGCTGATCACCGGAGTGGGTTCGCTGATCCACATCTACTCGGTCGGCTACATGGCCGAAGACCCCGACCGCCGAAGGTTTTTCGCTTACCTCAACCTCTTCCTCGCAGCCATGCTGTTGCTGGTGGTGGCCGACAACTACGTCGTCCTGTACGCGGGCTGGGAAGGGGTGGGCCTGGCGTCCTACCTGTTGATCGGTTTCTGGTATCACAAGCCGACCGCGGCCACCGCCGCCAAGAAGGCGTTCGTGATGAACCGGGTCGGGGACGCCGGATTGGCGCTGGCGATCTTCGTGATCTTCGCCAACTTCGGCACGCTGTCGTACGCGCAAGTGTTCGGCCAAGCGGCGGGGGCCAGCCGCGGCGCGCTGACCGCGATGGGGTTGTTGCTGCTGCTGGGCGCCTGCGCCAAGTCCGCGCAGGTACCGCTGCAGGCCTGGTTGGGTGACGCGATGGAGGGTCCCACCCCGGTGTCCGCGCTGATCCACGCCGCCACCATGGTGACCGCCGGCGTGTACCTGATTGTGCGATCCAACCCGCTCTACAACCTGGCGCCCGACGCCCAACTGGCCGTGGTCATCGTCGGCGCCGTCACACTGCTGTTCGGCGCGATCATCGGCTGCGCCAAGGACGACATAAAACGCGCGCTGGCAGCATCGACGATCAGCCAGATCGGCTACATGGTGCTGGCCGCCGGCCTGGGCCCGGCGGGGTACGCGTTCGCGATCCTGCACCTGCTCACCCACGGTTTCTTCAAAGCCGGCCTGTTCCTTGGCTCCGGCGCGGTGATCCACGCGATGGACGACGAGCAGGACATGCGCCGCTACGGCGGGCTGCGTGCCGCGCTGCCGATCACCTTCGTGACGTTCGGGCTGGGCTATCTGGCGATCATCGGTGTGCCGCCGTTCGCCGGCTACTTCTCCAAGGACGCCATCATCGAAGCCGCGCTGGGCGCAGGAGGCGTCCGCGGCTACCTATTGGGCGGGGCCGCGCTGCTGGGCGCGGGGATCACCGCGTTCTACATGACGCGGGTGATGCTGATGACATTCTTCGGCGAAAAGCGTTGGGCCGCAGACGCGCATCCGCACGAAGCGCCCGCGGTGATGACCTGGCCGATGATCCTGCTGGCCGTCGGCTCGGTGTTCTCCGGTGGCCTGCTGGCCTTCGGCGGTGCCTTGCGGCACTGGCTGGAACCGGTGGTCACCTTCGAGGAAAGCTCGCATGTGTTGCCGACGTGGACGTTCACCATCGTGACCCTCGGCATTGTCTTTGTGGGGATCGGCGTGGCCGTCCTGCTCTATGGCTTGCGCGAGGTCCCCGACACCGCGCCCGCTGACGTGTCGGTGCTGACCGTTGCCGCCCGCAGGGATCTCTACGGCGACGCCTTCAACGAGGAGGTGTTCATGCGACCCGGTGCGCAGCTGACCCACGCGCTGGTCGAATTCGACGACCAAGGTGTGGATGGCTCGGTCAATGCGCTGGCGGCGCTGGTGAGCCGGACCTCGGACCGGCTGCGCGGATTGGAGACTGGTTACGTCCGGAACTATGCGCTATCGATGTTCGTGGGCGCGGCGCTGGTCGCCGCGGCGATCCTGGCGGTGCGACTGTGGTGAACAACATGCCCTGGCTTTCCATGCTGTGGCTGGTGCCGTTGGCCGGCGCCGTGATCGTCATCCTGATCCCGCCGGGATTGCGGCAATTCGCCAAATGGCTCGGCCTGGCCATCTCGGTGGCCGCGCTGGTGCTGTCGATCCTGCTCGCGGTCGAGTTCAAGGCCGGCGGCCCGACTTACCAGTTCACCGAAACCCACCGCTGGATACCGGCATTCGGCGCCGGCTACACCCTCGGCGTCGACGGCATCGCCCTGGTGCTGGTGCTGTTGACCACGATCCTGGTGCCGTTGCTGCTGGTGGCCGGCTGGAACGACGGCGGCGAGCGCTCGCGCGGCACCCAGGCTTATGTCGCGTTGACACTGACCATCGAGTCGATGGTGCTGATCTCGGTGATCTCACTGGACGTGCTGCTGTTCTACGTGTTCTTCGAGGCGATGCTCATTCCGATGTATTTCCTCATCGGTGGCTTCGGAAGCGGGGCGCAGCGGTCCCGCGCGGCGGTGAAGTTCTTGTTGTACAACCTGTTCGGCGGCCTGATCATGCTGGCCGCCGTGATCGGGTTGTATGTGGTGACCACTCAGAATGGTCCGGGGACATTCGACTTCCGTCAGATCGTCGCCGCCGTCTCGTCGGGTTCGCTGGGCGCCTCTCCGGCAGTGCTCAAGGCGTTGTTCCTGGGATTCATGTTCGCGTTCGCGATCAAGGCGCCGCTGTGGCCGTTCCATCGCTGGCTGCCCGACGCCGCGGTGGAATCGACTCCCGCGACGGCGGTGCTGATCACCGCTGTGATGGACAAGGTCGGCACGTTCGGCATGCTGCGCTACTGCTTGCAGTTGTTCCCCGACGCGTCAACGTATTTCCGCCCGCTGATCGTCGTCCTGGCGGTGATCGGCGTCATATACGGCGCGATCGTGGCGATCGGACAGACCGACATCATGCGACTGATCGCCTACACATCGATCTCGCACTTCGGCTTCATCATCCTGGGCATCTTCGTGATGACCACCCAGGGCCAGAGCGGGTCGACGCTTTACATGCTCAACCACGGCATATCCACCGCCGCGATGTTCCTGATCGCCGGATTCCTGATCGCGCGGCGCGGCACACGGTCAATCGCCGCGTACGGCGGTGTGCAGAAGGTGGCCCCGGTGCTGGCCGGGACGTTCCTGGTCGCTGGCCTGGCCACCGTGTCGCTGCCCGGGCTGGCGCCGTTCGTCAGCGAGTTTCTGGTACTGATCGGCGCGTACACGCGTTACTGGCTGGCGGCGGCGTTCGGGGTCACCGCGCTGGTGCTGTCGTCGATCTACATTTTGTGGCTTTACCAACGGGTGATGACCGGACCGGTCGCCGACGGCAACGAACGGATCCGCGACCTGATACCGCGCGAAATCGTCGTCGTCGCACCGCTCATCGCGCTGCTCCTGGTGCTCGGGGTGTACCCGAAACCGGTGCTGGACATCATCAATCCCGCGGTGGGCAACACCATGGCCACCATCGGCCAGTATGACCCGCCAACGATTGTGCGGCCAGGTGTCTCACACGTACCGGGGACGGCGGAAGGACCGCACCGATGATCATGCCCACACCCAGCGTCGAATATGGGGTGCTATCACCGATATTCATCGTCTTCGGTGTCGCTGTAGCCGGTGTCCTGGTAGAGGCGTTCCTGCCCCGACGAATCCGCTACGGCGCCCAGGTCATCCTGGCGATCGGCGGGCTGATCGCGGCGTTCGTCGCTGTCGTCATCGTCGGCAGGCAGATTCCGCCGGCCGGCCGCACCGCCGTGCTGAAGGCGTTGGCCGTCGACGGCCCAACTCTGGTGTTGCAGGGCACGATCCTGCTGGTCGCGGTGCTGGCGGTGATCTTCATCGCCGAACGGCGTGACGACGCGAACGCCACCATCGGCCCGGGCGCAGCGACCGCCACGGCCCACGTCGCTGCGGGGTTGGACTCCTTCACCCCGCAAGCCTCCGCGGTGCCCGGCAGCGCGGCCGAGCAGCAAGCGATCCGCGCCGGGGTGCGACAGACCGAGCTCTTCCCGCTGGCCATGCTCGCCGTCGGCGGCATGCTGGTGTTCCCGGCCGCCAACGACCTGCTGACGATGTTCGTCGCACTGGAAGTCCTGTCGCTGCCGCTGTACCTGTTGTGCGGGCTGGCCCGTCATCGCCGCTTGCTGTCCCAGGAGGCAGCGATGAAATACTTTCTGCTGGGCGCATTCTCGTCGGCGTTCTTCCTCTACGGCGTGGCATTTCTGTACGGCGCGACCGGCACACTGTCGCTGCCCGGTATCGCCGATGCGCTGGCAGGCAGCACCAACGACTCGATGGCGTTGATCGGCGTCGCCCTGTTGGCGGTCGGCCTGTTGTTCAAGGTCGGCGCGGCCCCGTTCCATTCGTGGATTCCCGACGTGTATCAGGGTGCGCCGACTCCGATCACCGGGTTCATGGCCGCAGCCACCAAGGTTGCGGCGTTCGGCGCACTGCTGCGGGTCGTGTACGTGGCGCTCCCGCCGCTGCATGACCAGTGGCGGCCCATGCTGTGGGCGATCTCGATCCTGACCA
>NZ_DATFZD010000120.1:0-2228 GCF_035314665.1 Mycobacterium sp.
GTGCCAAGGTGCTCGGCGCGCTGGTATCGGTGGTGGTGGTCGTCGTGACCGGGATCGGATGGATCGCCTACCGCGCTGCATCGGCTGGCATCACCACATCTGACGCGTTGGCCGGTGAACCCGCATCGACCGGAAGTGATCAAAACATCCTAATCATGGGGCTGGATAGCCGTCGCGACCAGCGGGGCCAGCCCCTGTCGCCAGACATCTATGACGCGCTGCATGCAGGCGGTGAAGATTCCGGCGAGGGCGACGCCGACGCGCTCATCGTCTTGCACCTGCCCGCCGGGGACGCTCGGGCCACGGCGATCTCCATCCCCCGCGACGACTATGTCGACCTGGCCGGATGCCCGACCTCGGATTGCCGGGGCAAGATCAAGGAAGCCTACCGCCTCGCCTACCAGCACGTGATGGACCGCGCCGGCTCCGACGGTCTGGAATCCGACACCGCCTCGGCTGACGCGCAAGACTCCGCGGCGAAAGAACAGACGGCCCGTGAGGCCGGCCGCAAGGCCGAGATCAGCACGGTCAGGCGTCTGCTGCAACTCCCGATCGACCACTTCATTGAGGTCACCTTGGTTGGGTTCTTTCAGGTCGCCCGGGTGGTCGAACCCATCACCGTGTGCCTGAACGAGGACACCTCGGATCGCTACTACTCGGGGGCGGACTTTCATCGGGGGATCCAGCAGATCAGTGCGGCCCAGGCGATGGCGTTCGTGCGGCAACGCCGCGACGCCGACGATGCGTTGTTCACCGACCTTGATCGAACCCGCCGCCAGCAGGCCTTCATCGCCTCGCTGGCCAGTGCGCTGCGCCGCAGCAGGGCGTTGTCGAGCCCGACAGGGCTGCGCACCCTGCTGGACGTCGCACAGCAAAACGTCGCCGTTGACGCGGGTTTCGACCTGGACGACTTCATGCGTAACGCGTCGGCGTTCCCCAACAGACCGGTCTTCCTATACACGCTGCCGGTCACCGATTTCGAGGAGATCTCAGACGGTGAAGACGTCAACATCATCGACGTATCCACCGTCCGCTCCATCGTGCACAATCTGTTGGCCGCCGATTCACCCGCCGCACCCGCGTCGACAAGCAGCATCAGCTCAGCACCGCAACCAGTCGACGGCGTGCAGCCGACCGCAGGCAGCATCGTGCTCAACGTGGTTAATGCCTCGGGCAAGCAAGGAGAGGCCGCGTACCTCGAAAAGTCCTTAGCGACAGGGGCCTTCACTGAGGGAGCGGTCAGCACTGCCGACTCCACCAGCCAGACAAGCACCATCGGCTACGGGCCCGGCGCAAAGGCAGCCGCCGCCGAGCTCGCCGATGGATTAGACATAAGTGCCACCGCATCCGACAGCGTCGCCCCCAACACGGTGCGACTGACCGTCGGGACCGATTTCGCCAGCTTTGACTACCTCAATCGCACATCGGCATCGCCGACCACAACCGTCGCGGCGCCCGTCACCACGGTGTCGGCCACCGGCACAGGCACGCAAGAACCGTCACCTACCAACCTCACACGCATGACCGCCGATGACATCCCCTGCGTGAAATGACAAGGGCCCCGCGAGATTCGCCGCTCCGACGAACTCCGCTGCGGATGGCTGGGAGCGTTCCCCTGTACCACTCGCACCAGCCAAGCACCCATCGCCTACCTCTGTCGTTCACCGCCGAGATGGGTTACAGCCGGCAGAACTCGGGGTCTACCAGATTGGCGCGCCGCGGAGCGGCGCCGTACCGGTGGTGCGGCCCTGCACCGGCTATCACGGCGTATCAGCCGGTGTAAGCGGGTCGGAATCTTATGCGCTACCAACGACTCCCCGGGGTCTACCATCGGCAGACATCATGAGTACGAGCTATTGGCGTGGCGCGGCCGAGGACGAGGCGATGCAGGACGAGCACCGCTTCGTCTGGACGGCGATGCTGGACACTATCGATGTCGACCTCGCCGGGACGCGGGTGCTCGACGTCGGATGTAACCGGGGAGGCTTTCTGCGGCTGCTCGCCGATGACTGCGGTATCAAAGAGGGCTTCGGCTACGATCCAGCGGCGGGCGCAATCGAGGACGCACGTCGCTTGGCGGGGACGCGCCCGCTGCGGTTCGAGGCCGCCGCAGCGCCACCCGCGGCGTGGAGTGGCTTCGATGTGGCGTTTAGCCACGAGGTGCTTTATCTGCTTGATGATCTGCCGGCGCACGCGACAGCCATCTTCCGGACCCTCAAGCCCGGCGG
>NZ_DATFZD010000121.1:0-3110 GCF_035314665.1 Mycobacterium sp.
GGGCGAAGAGCTCACCACCATCGCACCCGACGCCGATGCGCTCTCCGAACTGGGGGAAGCGCCGGTTCGGGTTGTGAGGGCCGATGAGGCGCTGCCGTTCGTCGCGATCACGATTCGCGCATCGGTGGTCCGGGTCGACGACCGCATCGCACCCGCCGATGGGATCGGCGCCCTGCTCCGATACGCCCCAACCGGCGTGCTCGCCGACAGTGGAGCACCAGGCCGATCGGTCGCCCCTTAGCAGCTCTGGTTGGTATCAGCTGCAGAACCGACCAGCGGGCGCGATCAGCACCGCCACGAACGCCACCACCGGCACCAGCACACTGTTGGGCCCCGCCGCGCGGCGGTAATAAATGGAAAGCCACCAGCCCCCGTCGGTTAGGAGAACACCAATGATGTCCACGCATTGTCGCACTGTCGGAAAGCAGACGAGACTTCATTACCGAGTACTCCGGAGCTCGCCTGCGAATGGACCTCGACCGAGTGCCGCTATCATGACGTTGTAACGCAACGGATCCACGAAACCTTTGCGTGAGTGCTCATCCCATCGCAAGGCGCGAGCGACCCGACTCTCTCATGGGACGAGGTGATCACCAGTTGGTACAGGTCCAGCTGGAGCAAAGCCCGGGCAATTCGGTCCAGATGACGCTGTCGAACTGGAACGCACCGGTGCAGGTCACCAAGCCGCCGGTGGCCGGATGACGGCACCGCACGCCGGGCGCGGAGTCGCGATCAGCGCGGGCAGCCTCGCCGTACTGCTCGGTGCCCTCGACACCTATGTCGTGGTCACCATCATGCGCGACATCATCGCCACCGTCGGCATCACGATCAATCACCCGCAACGGATCACGCCGATCGTCACCTGGTACCTGCTGGGCTACATCGCCGCGATGCCGCTGCTGGGCCGGGCCTCGGACCGGTTCGGCCGCAAACTGCTGCTGCAAGTCAGCCTGGGCACCTTCCTCGCGGGCTCGGTGATCACCGCACTGTCCACCGATCTGCATGTGCTGGTGGTCGGCCGCACCATCCAAGGCGTGGCCAGCGGTGCACTGCTGCCGGTGACGCTCGCGCTGGGTGCCGACCTGTGGGCCCAGCAGAACCGCGCCGGGATCCTCGGCGGCATCGGCGCCGCGCAGGAGTTGGGCAGCGTGCTCGGCCCGCTGTACGGAATCTTCATCGTCTGGCTGACGAGTCGCTGGCAGGACGTGTTCTGGATCAACGTGCCGCTGGCGCTGGCCGCGATGGTGATGATCCAATTGAGCCTGCCGTCACGGGACCGCAGCGCGGAGCCGGAAAAGATCGACCTGGTCGGCGGGCTGCTGCTGGCGATCACCTTGGGTTTGGCGGTCATCGGTCTGTACAACGCCAATCCCGACGGCCACCATGCGCTGCCTAGCTACGGCCCGCCGCTGCTCCTTGCCGCGGTCGTCGCCGCGGTGATTTTCGGGGTCTGGGAGCGTTTCGCCCGGACCAAGCTGATCGAACCCACCGGGGTGCACTTCCGGCCGTTCCTGTCCACGCTCGGCGCGTCCCTGTGCGCGGGTGCGGCGTTGATGGTGACGCTGGTCGACGTGGAACTCTTCGCCCAGGGCGTGCTCGGCAAGGAGCAAGACCAGGCCGCCATCCTGCTGCTGCGTTTCCTGATCGCGCTGCCGATCGGCGCGGTGTTGGGTGGTTGGATCGCGACCAAAGTCGGCGACCGGGCCATGGCCTTCGCGGGGTTGCTCATCGCGGCGGGTGGCTACTGGCTGATCTCGAAGTGGTCGGTCGACCTACAAAGCGAGCGCCACAACATCTTCGGCCTGTTGTCGCTGCCCGCGTTGGACACCGACCTGGCAATCGCCGGCCTGGGGCTGGGTCTGGTGATCGGGCCGCTGACATCCGCCAGCTTGCGGGTGGTGCCGTCGGCGCAGCACGGCATCGCGTCGGCGGCGGTGGTGGTGGCGCGGATGACGGGCATGCTGATCGGGGTCGCCGCACTGAGCGCGTGGGGCTTTTACCGGCTGCCACAGCTGGTTGCGAAACTGTCGTCGAAGGTTCCGGCCAACGCCAGCCTTGCGGAGCGAATCGGGGCCCAGGCCACCCTCTACCGGCATGCCTTTGCCGGAATGTACGGCGAGATCTTCGAGGTCACCGCGGTCGTCTGCGTAGTGGGTGCACCGTTGGGCCTGCTGATCAGCAGCCGTCACGTGCATGCCGACGAGCCGGCGGTTCTCGAAGAGCAGGCCGCCGGGCCCCAGGCCTAGGCGTAAGCGCCAGCCGCCGCCGACACCGGCGGGAAATAGTATTCGCTCAGACGCAGTATTTGGCCGAAAAGCGGAGCCCAATTGCGGTGTGGCACGCGGCGATGTGCCCAATCGCAGCCGGTCGGCAGCACAGCCGGGGGTGTCCTGACTGCGGCCTATGGGCCACCGAAGGACACGTCCGGGTCGTTATCAATACCGCGATCAATCGGCGAATCACTGGGCCGCCAATACCGAGCACCCGTGAACGGCGTTGTGCGGTTCGGTTCCCGGCAGGGGCACGCCGCCGCGCTGCGAGATCACCTCACCGCTGACCGGGTCATAGGTGCGGGACTGATACTGCATCGCAAAAGGCTCCTCTCTGTGGGCGGGATGGGGGCTGAACCGGCCGCCCCCACGTCTAGACGGGGCGGGGTGGAAAGGAGCTTTGGACACCCCGCCTCCCATCCGGGTTCCGGCGATATCGCGCACACGAGAGAGCCGGAAGTCTTTGTCGGCCTTACAAGCCCCGGCTACGACTAAGCGGCACTGTCACGTTGATTGAAAAGTGTAGTGGCGCAGTTGGGTTTGAAGTAGTCGCGACGGAACACCTTTGGGTCGTTCACATTTCAGGCGGCAGCGTCGGGCGCGGTGACCTGACGCCAGACCGCGAAGCGGTCGGCCATCTCGGTTCGCCATTCGGTCGCGCTGAGCAGATGCCGTCGCGGCCGAAAGTGTGCGGAGATGCCGCTGAAGGCGGACAGGAACCGTTGCGCATGCCGCGACGATTTGAAGCGTTTCATCGCCCGTTCGCGTTGTCGGGTGGGCTGATCAGAGTTCTCGGCGCGGTTGTTCAGATACCGCGACCGCCGGTGCTCCACCGACGAC
>NZ_DATFZD010000122.1:0-28542 GCF_035314665.1 Mycobacterium sp.
GCTGGTCATCCAGATCCCTGGGCTGCCGCCGATCACCTTGGGAGCGCCACCGCCGCCTGGACCACCTGGCTAGAAAATGGCCCCCGGAGACATCTCCGGGGGCCGTTTCGACTAGTAGCGGGGACAGGATTCGAACATGCGAGCTCTGGCCTGCATGACTTTTTCTCCGACGTCGTCGGTGAGCGCTCGCAGTAGCGACACGCTTTTGGGGGCAGCGAAGGTCAGGTCGAACCCGTGCACGCCGGTCTTCGTGAAGGCGCGGCCGGCTTTCCCGTTGGGTGCGATTCCGTCATCGAGCCAGCGGCCCACCACCTCTGGGTCAGCCGGCCCGCCATCGGTAGCGCGCCCGTCCAAACCGACCAGCTTGCACGTTTGTGCAGCACTCCCGGCGATGAGCCATGTCGGCGTTCGCGTGTCGGCCTCTGAGTAGTATTCCCCCAACCCGCCGTTGGCGCGTTGGCGATCCATCGCACCCTTTTTGGCTTCGCGGGCGGTGTCGTTGTAGTAGTTGATGCTCCACCGCGACAGCCGGGAGATCGTCAACACTTGCGACCACCTCACGATTAGACGGGAACGAGACCGACTGCAGAGGAACGTGTTTCGGGCGCGATCGCAGCGCGCCCGAAACTAGTATTGCACCGTTGTGCCAATGTGCCGTGCAGAAATTCGGGTAGGACGAAGGTTGAGATGTGGACGACTATAGTTGTTGTGGGACTGGAGATTTAGATGATACGGGGAGAAAGATACAGGGACGAGCTGAGATGGATTCGGTGTTGAGGAAGAGTGATTTGGGCATGGGACGGTTAGTGGGATCGGTCCCGCGTGTCGTGACGACGGCGAGGTCGCGCGTGCCCGGCGTCTCAAGCAATGCGTTCGATGGTGGCCAGCTCAGTCGCTAGGTGCTCGCGCGCGATTTCGGCGTCATAGTTGGCCTGCATGTTGATCCAGAACATGTCACTCAGGCCCAGTGCCCGCGACAGCCGCAGCCCGGTGTCGGCGCTGATACCGCGCTTACCGTGCACGATCTCGTTGATCCGGCGCGGCGGCACATCGATCGCCTTAGCGATGCGGTACTGCGAGATCCCCATTGGTTCAAGGAACTCGGTCAAAAGGATCTCTCCGGGGTGAGTGGGGGCGAAGTCTGCCATCGGTCTCTCCTTTCTAGTGATAATCGGCCAGCTCGACGTTGCCGGCGCCGCTGGAACTCCAGGTGAAGCAGATGCGCCACTGGTTGTTGACGCGGATGCTGTACTGGCCGGCGCGTGCGCCGACCAGCTTTTCGAGCCGGTTGCCCGGCGGCACCCGCAGGTCGTTGATGCTCGCGGCGGCGTTGATGAGAACGAGCTTGTTGTACGCGAGTCTGCTGAGTCCCGTGCTGAGCTTCTTGATGTAGTTGCGGCGCCAGACCGCCTCGGTGTCCTTATCCCGGAACGAGCGGATCACTCACGAATAGTAACGCAACACGTTATTAACGTCAAACGTTATCATTAACCCCGAGGTCAAAGTTGTGCACGCACTAGTCGTAGGGGCGAATTACACTGGTGGAACATCAAAACACACGAGGTGATCGTATGACCCACACATCCTCTCGAGGCCGCCATGACTGGCCACGACTCGCCTGACGCCCGGCCTTCTGCCGCACGTCGGCTGCTCACCATTGTGGAAGCGGCTGATGCACTACGTATCTCGCGATCGTCGGTCTATCGGCTCTTCGACGCGGGCCAGCTCGCATGGGTTCAGATCGGCGCGTCCCGCCGGGTGACGTCGTCAGAGATTGACCGGTTCATAGCAGCGCACACTGAGGCAGCGTCATGACTCGCCGCTGCCTCCTTCGCTAGGCGGATCCGATGGTTGAGCGGCGCCAGCTGCCGCCGCAGATCAAACGTGTCGAACTCGCGCAGCGCGACGGCGGGCGCGCTGTTATCCGATACCAACTGACCGTCGATGTCGGAGTTGTTGACGGGAAGCGCAAGCAGTTACGCAAGCGCTACGCAACGGAGCGAGAAGCTCGGGCCGTACTAGATGCGGTGCGCGGCGACGTCGCCAGGGGCACATACGTGCATCCGGCTAAGGTGACGCTTGCCGAAGCGTGCGAGGACTGGCTGGCTGCCAAACACGGCCTCAAACCGTCGACGCTGCATGGGCATCGCGTGAACCTTGCGGCGGCGCTGGCTGAGCTTGGCGACGTCGAGGTGCAGAAGCTGACCAAGCGGCACATCGACGATCTCGTCACCGCGCTGCGTGCGGGCGGGCTGCCGTCTCCCACTGGCAAGAGCCGCAAAGCGTGGTCGCCGCGGTCGGTGAACTACATGCTGGGTCTGCTGACGGCGGTGTTGAGGGATCAGATGCGGCAGGGTCACGTGGTTCGTAACGTCGCCGAGCTCGTGGACCGCATCCCGGCGGACCCGAAACCAGCAGACACCTTCACGCCGGCGGAGTTGCAGAAGGTCCTCAAACACATCGAGGGCGATCGGTACGCGATCGCGTGGCAGCTTGCGCTCACTGGCCTGCGCCGCGGCGAGGTGGCCGGCTTGCGCTGGAGTGATATCGACCTCGATGCGCGCACGCTTCAGATCTCTTCGACACGGCTCCGGTTCGGCAAGCACCTCGTCGAGGACACGCCGAAGTCACGGGCAGGGCGCCGGACACTGCCAATACCCGACCACCTGGCCGCGACGCTACGGGCCGCCCGGGCCGTACAAGCCGCCGATCGGCTGGCGCTCGGCGAACACTATGAGGCGAGTGGCTACGTGGTCGTTGACGAGGCTGGCGTGGCTTTGAGTCCGCACGCGTTGACGTCGCGGTGGGCGCGGTTGCTGAAGGCTGCTGGCGTCCGCCACATTCGGTTCCACGACGCACGGCATACGTGCGGGACGCTTATGCATCTACAGGACGTGCCAATCGCCGTGATCTCGGCGTGGCTGGGCCATGCGTCGAAGGCGTTCACGATGGCCACCTATGTGCATTCGCAGCCTGAGGCGTTGAACACTGCGGCGCAGAGTTTCGCGCGGGTTGTGACAAACCGTGACAATTCAGGGTGACTCGGACGCGTCGTCAGAGCCCAACATCTCTCTGACCTTGGTGGCAGATCCAGGATTCGAACCTGGGTAGGCATAAGCCGACGGATTTACAGTCCGCTCCCATTGGCCGCTCGGGCAATCTGCCGGTGTGGTACGGGTAGCAAGAGTACAACGAGGATGTACTGGGGGCGCAAACGGCCAACTTCGAAAGAAAGGGATTGGATCCAATGGCGGATTCATCGTTCGACGTCGTCAGCAAGATCGATCACCAGGAGGTCGACAACGCCCTGAACCAGGCGGCAAAGGAATTGGCCACCCGGTTCGACTTCCGCGGCACCGACACCAAGATCGCCTGGAAGGGCGAGGAGGCGATCGAACTGACCAGCTCGACCGAGGAGCGCGTCAAGGCCGCCGTCGACGTATTCAAGGAGAAGCTGATCCGGCGCGACATCAGCCTCAAGGCCTTCGACGCCGGCGAGCCGCAGGCCTCCGGCAAGACCTACAAGGTCACCGGCGCCCTCAAGCAGGGCATCAGCAGCGAAAACGCCAAGAAGATCACCAAGCTCATCCGCGACGATGGCCCCAAGACCGTCAAGACCCAGATTCAGGGCGAAGAGGTCCGGGTCAGCAGCAAAAAGCGCGACGACCTGCAGGCCGTCATCGCGATGCTCAAGAAGGCGGACCTGGATGTGGCTTTGCAGTTCGTGAACTACCGCTAGCGTCCTAGTCTGGTGGTCATGAGCGCGACGACACCCGAGGACGGCGGAGACTTCGACGTCGTCATCATCGGCGCCGGCTTCTCGGGCCTGGGCGCGGCCTACCGCATCGCCGAGCGCAACCCGGGGACCCGTTACGTCATCTTGGAGCGGCGCGACCAGATCGGTGGCACCTGGGACCTGTTCCGCTACCCGGGAGTGCGGTCCGACAGCAGCATCTTCACGTTGTGTTTCCCGTGGGAGCCGTGGACCCGCAAGGAAGGCGTCGCCGACGGGGAGCACATCCGCGAGTACCTGACCGCGACCGCGCACAAGTACGGCATCGACCGAAACATCCGATTCAACAACTACGTTCGCTCGGCGGACTGGGATTCGTCGACCGACACCTGGACGGTCACCACCGAACAGGATGGCGTTGAAAAGGTCTACCGCGGCCGGTTCGTGTTCTTCGGATCGGGTTATTACAACTACGACGAGGGCTACACGCCGGACTTCCCCGGCATCGAAGAGTTCGGCGGCACCGTCGTTCATCCGCAGTATTGGCCGGAAGATCTCGACTACACCGGCAAGAAGATGGTGGTCATCGGCAGCGGGGCGACCGCGATGTCGCTGATCCCGTCGCTGGCGGAGAAGGCATCGAAGGTCACCATGCTGCAACGCTCGCCGACATATCTGTTCTCGGCGTCGAAGTACAGCAAGTCGGCCGATACCTTGCGAAAAGTGTTGCCGCGCAGGATTGCTCATCTGATCATCCGGCAACGCAATGCACTGCTCGAGGGCGTGATCTGGTTCTTGGCACGCAAGACGCCTGGCTTCATCAAATGGTTGATCCGCCGCATCGCGATCAGCAACTTGCCCGAGGGCTACGACGTCGACACCCATTTCAAGCCGCGCTACAACCCGTGGGACCAGCGGCTGTGCCTGATCCCCGATGCGGACTTGTACTTCGCGATCGGTGAGGGCCGAGCCGAGGTGGTCACCGACCACATCGACCATTTCGATTCCACCGGAGTCGTTTTGAGGTCCGGCGGCCATCTCGATGCCGACATCATTGTCACCGCCACCGGCCTGCAACTGCAGGCGCTCGGCGGTGTGACGGTGTCCGTCGGCGGTGCCGAGATCAAGCCGCAGGACCGTTTCGTCTACAAGGCCCATATGTTGGAGGAAGTGCCGAACCTGTTCTGGTGCGTCGGGTACACCAACGCTTCGTGGACGCTGCGCGCCGACATCACCGCCCGTGCGACGGCAAAGTTGCTGGCCCACATGAAATCTCACGGCTACACCCATGCCTACCCGCATCTCGGCGGTGAACCGATGCCCGAAAAGC
The DNA here is from genome assembly GCF_035314665.1 of Mycobacterium sp. Classification (GTDB taxonomy): domain Bacteria; phylum Actinomycetota; class Actinomycetes; order Mycobacteriales; family Mycobacteriaceae; genus Mycobacterium. The sequence continues at coordinate 5,064 of NZ_DATFZD010000122.1, forward strand.
CGTCGTGGGACATCCAGGCCGGCTATGTGCTGCGCTCGCCGCACGCACTGCCCAAGTCCGGCACCAAGCGGCCGTGGAATGTTCGGCAGAACTACTTCGCCGACGCCATCGACTACCGGTTCGACCGGGTCGAGGAGGCCATGGTGTTCGGCCGCGCCGACGAAAAGGCGGCGCTGGCCGGATAGGTGAAGTGACACGCCCACAACAGAAGTGGCGGCGGCGCACTTAGCGGAGCATTATTGAGCAATGCTAATCACACGGAATTTCGTCACCTCGGTGGTCGTGGCGGGAGCGGCTGCGGGGGCGATTGCCGCCGCATCGGTCGCCGTCGTGAGCACGACTGCGCCGACTAGTTACGTCATTCTCGCCGACCCCTCGAGTGGTGGCGGCGGTCCCGACGGTCAAGGCGGCGGCGGAGGTTGTGGCAGCGGTCCCGGCTGGAACGGCTGCGGCGGCTGGAACCCCTTCCAGGGTGGCACGGTCAACGCGTGCTCCAACGGAGTGTGCGGCGGCTGGGACGGCCAGCGCGGCTGGGGTCACTTCTAACCAACCGCCGGTAAAGATTGGGCGACGGCAATACGCTGGTCGCCATGGCAGCTGCTATGCGTGAACCGAAGGTCGTCGTTTTGGGCGGCGGTTCCTGGGGCACTACTGTCGCGTCCATCTGCGCGCGCCGCGGACCGACGCTGCAATGGGTGCGCTCGGAGGAGACCGCCGAAGACATCAACCAGAATCACCGCAACACCCGCTACCTGGGCAAAGACGTCGAACTCAGCGAAACCCTACGTGCGACCACGGACTTCGCCGAGGCCGCCAGGTGCGCCGATGTCATTGTGATGGGGGTGCCGTCGCACGGGTTCCGCGGCGTGCTGACCGAACTTGCGGCCGAGTTGCGGCCGTGGGTGCCGGTGGTGTCTTTGGTCAAAGGCCTCGAACAAGGCACCAACATGCGGATGTCGCAGATCGTCGACGAAGTGCTGCCCGGCCACCCCGCCGGCATCCTGGCCGGGCCTAACATCGCCCGCGAGGTTGGCGAAGGCTACGCGGCCGCGGCGGTGTTGGCGATGCCCGACCAGCATCTTGCTGCGCGGCTGGCACAGCTGTTTCACACTAAGCGTTTTCGCGTATACACCGTCGACGACGTACTCGGCGTCGAGATAGCCGGGGCTTTGAAGAACGTCTACGCGATCGCGGTCGGAATGGGCTATTCGCTGGGTATCGGTGAGAACACCCGGGCCATGGTGATCGCCCGCTCGGTGCGCGAGATGTCGAAGCTGGGCGAGGCGATGGGTGGGCAGCGCGACACCTTCGCCGGCCTGGCCGGCATGGGCGATCTGATCGTCACCTGCACCAGCCAGCGCAGCCGCAACCGCCACGTCGGCGAGCAACTCGGCGCGGGCAAGCCTATCGACGAGATCATCTCGTCGATGAACCAAGTCGCCGAGGGCGTCAAAGCCGCCAGCGTGATCATGGAGTTCGCCGACAAGTACGGGCTGAACATGCCGATCGCGCGTGAAGTCGACGCGGTGATCAACCACGGCTCTAACGTGGAGGAGGCCTACCGCGGGCTGATGGTCGAGACTCCGGGACACGAGGTGCACGGCTCGGGCTTCTGAGCTCACCAGTCACAGGCGCACCAAGACTCTTGGATGCACCCTTTTTCAAAAACGAGTCACATGCGATATCAGAGGTCGAGCAGACCGATCGGCGGCCGATCCGGCAGCTTCTGGACAACCCACTGATTCATCGACACATTCTGTTCGGCGGCCTCGACAGAAAGTCGTGCGTGCAGCGCCGGCGACGTCCTGACGAGAAACTTGCCGCTGAACTTCCGCTCGGTCAGCGGCCGCGACGCGCTTCCGTCACATTCAGCGAGGTATTCGTCGACAGCCTGCTCAACGCTCGCGATCGCTTGCTGCATGGTCGGCGCCCACCGCGACAGCCACGACAATTCAATGCAGCGGCCGACGTATGCGCCGTGCTCAGCAGACCATTCCGCGCGGTACGTGTAGCGATTCACACTGGCGTGATATCGCATGCGCCGTCGAATCGAAAGTCACCACATGGTCGGCTTGGGGACCGGGACTAGTGCCCGGCCATTTCCTCGAGCCGGCGGATCCGGTCGGCCATCGGCGGGTGGGTGGAGAACAGCGAACCGATCCGCTCGCCATTGCGGAACGGGCTGGCGATCATCAGGTGCGCTTGGGCGGCCAGCTGCGGCTCGGGGGGCAGCGGCGCGGCCTGCACACCACCGGAGATCTTGCGCAACGCCGAGGCCAACGCCAACGGGTCGCCGGTCAGCAGCGCACCCGACTCGTCGGCCTGATACTCCCGCGAACGCGACACGGCCATCCGCACCACCGTCGCCGCGATCGGGCCCAGCATCGAAACCAGCAGCAGCGCAAAGGGATTGGCGCCATCGCGGTTGTTACCGCCGAACATGCCGGCAAACATCGCCATGTTGGCCAATGCGGTGATCACCGACGCGAGCGCGCCGGCCACACACGAGATCAGGATGTCGCGGTTGTAGACGTGCGAAAGCTCGTGACCCAAGACCGCGCGCAGCTCACGCTCGTTGAGGATGTTGAGAATCCCGGTGGTGCAGCACACCGCGGCGTTACGCGGGTTGCGACCGGTGGCGAACGCGTTAGGCGCGGCGGTGTCGCTGATGTACAGCCGCGGCATCGGCTGGTGCGCCGTGGTGGCCAGCTCGCGCACGATCCGATAGATCACCGGCTCTTGTACCTCCGACACCGGCTGAGCGTGCATCGCCCGCAGCGCCAGCTTGTCGCTGTTGAAGTAGGTGTAGATGTTCATCCCGACGGCGAAGAGCACAGCGATGAACAACGCCGTCCTGCCGAAGAGCGCGCCGACAAACACGATCAGCGCCGACATACCTACCAGCAACGCGAACGTCTTCGCCGTGTTGTGATGTGGATGCCAGGTCATCGACTTCCTCCTATGGACACGTCCATTAAACGCCGATGACGGGTCGCCGAGTTCCCCGAACCTAACCGTGTCGGCTGATGGTGAAATCGACCAGCGTGGCCAGCGCCTGCCGACCAGGGCCCTCGGGCAACGCGGCCAACTCCTCGCGCGCCTGCGCCGCGTATCGCGCCACCGTGTCCTTGGCCTTGGCCATCCCTGCCGAGGCTCGCAGCAGCGCCAACGCCTCGGCCAGCTGCGCCTCGTCGTCTATCGGCCCGACCAGCAGTTCGCGCAGCCGGTCAGCCTCCGGCCCGCTGTCGTGCAACGCGTAGAGCACCGGCAACGTGTGGACACCTTCGCGCAGGTCAGTGCCGGGCAGCTTGCCGGACTCGTCGGGGTCGCTGTCGATGTCAATGATGTCGTCGGAGATCTGGAACGCCGTGCCGACGATGCTGCCCAGTCGGCTGAGCCGCTGGACTTGGTCCTCGTCGGCGCCGGAGAACATCGCGCCGAATTGGCCTGCCGCGCCGATCAGACAGGCCGTCTTCTCGTGCACCACCTTCAGGTAGTGCTGGATCGGATCGGCGCCGCTGGCCGCTCCTTGGCCTTCACGCATCTGACCCGTCACCAGCTGGGCAAACGTCTCGGCGATGATCCGCACCGCGTTGGGCCCCAGCCGCGATACCAGCCGCGAGGCCGTCGCGAACAGGTAGTCGCCGGCCAGGATCGCCACGTTGTTGCCCCACCGCACGTTGGCGCTGGGTGCCCCGCGGCGCACCTGGGCCTCGTCCATCACATCGTCGTGATACAGCGTGGCCAGATGCACCAGCTCGATGACCGCGCCGGCGATCGTCACCTCGCCGGCATCCGGCCGGGGGCCCAGCTGGGCGGATAGCACCGTGAACAGCGGGCGAAAACGTTTGCCGCCGGCCTCGAACAGGTGCAGCACGGCCTCGGTCATCAGGTCGTCTGAGCCGCGCAGCTCGGATTCCATGAGTTGCTCGATGCGAGCGACCCCGTCGCGCACATCGGTGGCGAAGGCAGCGTCGCCGAAGTCCACGCCCGCCACCACTGTCGTCGGAGTCCTCACGAACCCAACATACTGGTGAACATGCACTCCCATGCCGACGTGGTGGTGGTGGGCGCCGGACCGGCCGGGTCGGCGGCGGCGGCCTGGGCCGCCTGGGCGGGCCGCGACGTGCTCGTCATCGATGCGGCGAACTTTCCCCGCGACAAGGCCTGCGGCGACGGGCTGACGCCTCGCGCGGTCGCCGAGCTGGAACGGCTGGGGCTGGGCGACTGGCTGGACGCCCGCATCCGGCATCGGGGCTTGAGGATGAGCGGATTCGGCGGCGAGGTGGAAGTGGCATGGCCCGGCCCGTCGTTCCCGTCGACCGGCAGCGCGGTGGCCCGCTTCGAACTGGACGACCGGATCCGCAAAGTCGCCGAGGATTCCGGCGCGCAGATGCGACTGGGCGTCAAAGCTGTTGGCGTCCATCATGATTCGTCGACCCGGGTAACCTCGGTGGCGCTGGCCGACGGAACGGAAGTCGGGTGCCGCGAGCTGATTGTCGCCGACGGCGCCCGCTCGCCCCTGGGCCGCGTTTTGGGTCGGCGGTGGCATCAGGAGACGGTGTACGGCATCGCGGCCCGCGGCTACCTGACGACGCCGCGCAGCGACGAGCCGTGGCTGACCTCACACCTGGAACTCCGCTCGCCCGACGGCGCGGTGCTGCCCGGCTACGGCTGGATCTTCCCGCTGGGCAACGGCGAAGTGAACATCGGCGTCGGCGCGCTGTCGACATCCAAACGACCGGCCGAGCTGGCGCTGCGGCCGCTGATGTCGTATTACACCGACCTGCGCCGCGACGAGTGGGGCTTCACCGGCCAGCCGCGCGCGGTGTCGTCGGCGCTGCTGCCGATGGGCGGCGCGGTGTCGGGGGTCGCGGGGCGGAACTGGATGCTGATCGGCGACGCGGCCGCGTGCGTCAACCCGCTGAACGGCGAGGGCATCGACTACGGGCTGGAGACCGGTCGGCTGGCGGCCGAGTTGCTCGGCTCGGGTGACCTGTCGAAAGTGTGGCCTCATGTGCTCCAAACCCATTACGGCCGTGCGTTTTCGGTGGCACGTCGGCTCGGGTTATTGCTGACGTTCCCGCGGTTCTTGCCCGCGACCGGCCCGATCGCGGTGCGCTCGACGACGCTGATGAACATCGCGGTGCGGGTGATGGGCAACCTGGTCACCGACGACGACGCCGACTGGGTGGCACGGGTGTGGCGGAGCGGCGGGCTGGCCTCGCGGCTGATCGACCGTCGAAAGCCGTTCAGCTGACCGGCTTGTAGGCGGCGTGCAGCGCGACGATGCCGCCGGTCAGGTTGCGCCATCGCACCGCCGACCATCCGGCGGCCGAAATCTGATGCGCCAACGCGGGCTGATCGGGCCAGGCGCGAATCGACTCGGCCAGGTACACATAGGCTTCCGGGTTGCTTGACACGGCCCGCGCCACCCGCGGCAACGCCCGCATCAAGTACTCCTTGTAGGCCGTCGCGAACAGCCGGTTAGTCGGCGTGGAGAATTCGCACACCACCAACCGCCCGCCCGGCCGGGTGACCCGGGCCATCTCTCGCAGCGCGGTGTCACGCTCGGCGACATTGCGCAAACCGAAGCTGATGGTGACGGCGTCGAACACGTTGTCGCCGAACGGCAATCGGGTGGCGTCACCGGCAACCTTCGGCACGATGCGACCACGGCCGGCCGCCAGCATGCCGACGGAGAAGTCCGTCGCCACGCACCACGCGCCGGAGCCGGCCAGCTCGACCGTCGACACCGCGGTGCCCGCGGCCAAATCCAGCACCTTCTCGCCCGGCCCGATGTCCAGCGCCAACCGGGTGGCGCGACGCCAATACCGATCCTGACCCAGTGACAGCACGGTGTTGGTCAGGTCGTAGCGCCGGGCGACGCCGTCGAACATCGACGCCACCTCACGGGGATCCTTGTCCAACGTCGCGCGGCTCATACCGCCGACACTATCGGGAATCCGGGAATGCGACGACGACGGATGCGTTGCACCACGGCGTGAGTGAAAAAGTCTGGTTCATTACGGGTACATCGCGCGGCTTCGGACGGGAATGGGCGATCGCCGCGCTCGAGCGGGGCGACAAGGTAGCGGCCACGGCGCGAAACACCGCGACGCTGGCCGACCTGGTGGACAAGTACGGCGACGCCGTGCTGCCGATTCAGTTGGACGTCACCGATCGGGACGCGGACTTCGCCGCGGTCAAGCAGGCGCATGACCACTTCGGGCGCCTGGACATCGTCATCAACAACGCCGGCTACGGCCAGTTCGGCTTCGTCGAAGAGCTCTCCGAGCAAGACGCGCGCGACCAGATCGAAACCAACGTGTTCGGCGCGCTGTGGATCACCCAGGCCGCATTGCCGTTCCTGCGCGAGCAGCGCAGCGGGCACATCATCCAGGTGTCCTCGATCGGCGGCATTGTCGCGTTTCCGAACGTCGGCATCTATCACGCGTCAAAGTGGGCGCTGGACGGCTTCTCCCAAGCGCTGGCCCAAGAGGTCGCGTCGTTTGGCATCCATGTCACGCTGATCGAGCCGGCCGGTTACTCCACCGACTGGGCCGGTTCGTCTTCCCGGAGTGCCGATCCGCTTCCCGCATACGCCGAAGTGCATGCGGCGACCGAGGCGGTACGCCAGCAACGGTGGTCGGCGCCGGGCGATCCGAAAGCTTCTGCGGCCGCGCTGCTGAAAGTGGTGGACGCCGAGGAGCCGCCGCTGCGGGTGTTCTTCGGGGAGGCGCCGCTGGGGCTGGCCAAGGCCGACTACGAAAGCCGGTTACGCACTTGGGAACAGTGGCAGCCGGTTGCCGAGTTGGCCCAGGGGTAGCTCACTCACCCTGCGCGCGTTGCCTGCGGGCGATGCGCGCCCGGGCGATGGGCGAGAGTACCGCCTCGTAATGGCCGAGCAGCTCGTCGCAGATCGCCGGCCAGCTGCGCTCGAGCACGCTGCGCCGCGCCGCCAGCGCGTAGCGCTGTCGTTCTGATACCAGATGCGCGACGGCTTCGGGCAGCTGCGCCTCGAACTCTTTGACTCCCAAAAGCAATCCGGTGTGGAACGGGGTAACCAGGTCGCGCGGTCCACCGGCGTCGGGGGCGATCACCGGCAGGCCCGACGCGAGCGCTTCCTGCACGACTTGGCAGAACGTTTCGTGCTCGCCGGCGTGTACGAAGACGTCCATGCTGGCGTACGCCTCTGCGAGCTCCTCGCCGTACAAGGCTCCGGTGAAAACAGCTGTCGGCATTGCTGATTGCAGCTTGGCGCGGTCGACTCCGTCGCCGACGATGACGACCTGCACCGTGCCGCCGGCAGCCAGCGTGGTCAGTCGCTCGACATGCTTCTCCGGTGCGAGCCGGCCGACAAACCCGACGATCGGCTTGCGGTCCGGCGACCAGTGCTGCCGCAGCGCCTCGTTGCGGGCCGACGGCGCGTAACCAATCATGTCGACCCCGCGTGCCCACTTATGCACCCGCGGAATACCGTGAGAAACAAGGGATTCCATCGTCGCGCTGGATGGCGCCAGGGTGCGGTCAGCCAGGCGGTGCAGGTGGCGGAACCACGCCCAGGCTGCCCGCTCGGTGATTCCGATCCCGTAGCTGGCCGCGAAACCCGGTACGTCGGTTTGGTATACCGCGACTGTCGGCACGCCGAGACGACGCGCCGCCCGCACCCCGCCCCAGCCGAGCAGCGCCGGCGACGCCAAATGCATTACGTCGGGATCGAATCCGCGCAGCACCCTCGTCATCCGGGGTGTGGGCACTCCGAGCGGTAGCGAGGTGATCTTCGGGAACATCCGCGACGGCGCCCGGTACACCCGGATACCGTCGTGGATACGATCGGCGGGCGGCTCGCCCGGCGGGGTGTCGGGCGCAATGACAATGGCTTCGTGACCGGTGCGGCGCAGGTGCTCGAGTACCCGGACTACTGAGTTGCTGACGCCGTTGACGTGCGGGAGAAAGGACTCCGCGACAATCGCTACGCGCACAATGTCACGGTGGCAGCGTCGCCTGTCGATATGGTTACCGACGGGCATACGCGACACGAACTCTGATGCAAAGGGGGGTTGGACAATGCGGTCCTGCCTGCGGGTATTGGTGGCCACGCTGAGCTTGGTGATGTTCAGCACTGGCAGCGCGCACGCCAACGTGCCGCGCACCATCGATGGTAACGGAGTGATCGTCGGGTCCGGCTTTGCCCCTGTGCAGTTGGAGGTCTTCTGCGAACCGCAATGCCCATACTGCGCGGAGCGGGAGTCAACGTACGGCGACCGGCTTGCCGGCGACGTCGCGGCCGGCCGACTCGCGGTCACGTATCGCTGGCTGACCTTTCTCGGTGACAAACATCACAACGACGTTTCCGCGCGGGTGAGCAATGCGCTGTTCTTGGCGGCCGACCCGACAACCACGCCGACGGCGTATCAGGCTTTCGTGCAAGACCTTTACCGCCACCAAAACTCGGACGGCCCCAGCAACGCCGACATCGCGGCGACGGCCCGCGAAAGCGGGATAACCGAGGCGGTGGCCGACCGGATCGCGGCCGGCGACTATGTGGTCGATATCGCCGCCCTCAACGATGCCAACAGAGCACGTCTCGAGCAGGTTAACCCGCAAAACCCAGGCACTCCAACGGTTTACGACCTCAGAGCGAACAAAGTGGTCGATATTCAGGACCCAGGCTGGCTGGACGACGTCTCCAGCTGACGGTCCAGCCGCTTGTCCACCAGCGCCAGACCCGCTAAGGCGGCCGCGGCAACCAGCCAGCCGACCACCGCGATGGATCCGGCCGGGATGATAGCCAGCTTGGCGGTGCGGTGCTGCACGCGCACCAGGTTGGGGTTGAGTTTGTCGTATTCGACGTAAATCCGCATCCCCGTTGCTAATTCGGACGGGTACAGCACACCGAGCTCCGGACGGTAGGTGACCCGGTCGGGAGTGACGAATTCGATGGTGGAGCGCCGCGGGCCTGCGCTGAGCACCTCTGCCTCGGCCACCCCCATATTGCGTTGGATGGCAATGTCGTCGCGCACGGCGCCGGCCACCAACAGCACCGACTGCAGCGTGACCAATCCGGTGAGGATCAGCACGCCGATGCGCGTCCAGCGCACGATGCGATGCCCCCGAGTGTCGGGAATGTTGCCGCTGCGACCGTGGATCAAGATGCGCACCACGGCTTTCAGCGATGCGAGGGCCGGCATGGCCCTGGCAGGGACTTTCACAATGCGGCCTTGATGGCGGCATGCAGCTGCCGCAGCGAGGATCGGTCGGCCTTGACCTCGAGAACCCGCATGCCGGCGCCAGGCTCGTCGAGGGCGGGGCCGAGTTCGTCGACCTCGATCTGCCGGGTGTCGACGTGGTAGGCGCGACACAGCGCGCCGACGTCCACGTCGTGCGGGGTGCCGAAGACCCGGGACGACACGTCGGAGAACCGAGGGTCGCCCTGTTCGAGCAGTTCGAAGATGCCCCCGCCGTTGTCGTTGGACACCACGATGGTCAGATCTGCCGGTACCGGTTCGGTCGGCCCGATCAGCAATCCGGAGCTGTCGTGGACGAAGGTGAGATCGCCGATCAACGCGATGGTCCGACCACCGGTCTGGTCATGCGCTAAAGCCGCCCCGATCGCCGTAGACACCGTGCCGTCGATGCCGGCCACCCCGCGGTTGGAGCGCACTGTGATCTCTCCGCGATGCTTCGCGTCCCCGAGGCCGACCAGCGCGGCGTCGCGCACCGGGTTGGACGCGCCCAACACCAGTTGGTCACCGGGGCGCAGCGCGTCGGCGACAGCCGCCGCCACGTGCAGGCCGGTGGTGAGCGGGTGCGCCTTGAGCTGCCCGCGCACCGCGGCGATCGCCTGCCGGTTGAGCTCTGCGCAGCGGCGCAACCAGGCCGAGGTCGGCTCACCGGTGGTGGCCGCCCGGGTGCCGGTGGCCTGGGAATTACCTGACACGTCGGGCCAGCGCGGGCCGGTGGTCAGCGCATAAACCGGCACCGACGGGTCGGCCAGCAGCGCCGAGACCGGTCGATGGAGTGTGGGGCGGCCCAGCATGATCACCTGCCGCGGGCGCAGCAGCGGCAGCGCCAGCGGGTGCAGCGGATTAGCCACCGGCGGGGCGGTCGGCTCGGCGACGGTCGGCAACGCGGCCAACTCGGGTTGCGCGCCAGCGCCGTGACCGGCGATGACGACGGTGTCCAGGCTCAGGTCGACGTCCAGCGGCTGGTCGAAGCTGACCTGCGGGGAGAACGTCCATGGTTTGCCGCCAGGGCGTCCCGGCGGAGTAGAACCGGGTTCGGGGTCAGGCACCAGCGGCTCGCGCAACGGAATGTCGAATTGCACCGGTCCGGCGTTGGCGCTGCGGGCGCCGGTGGCGGCCGCAAGCACCCGGCAGGTGGCCGATCGCCAGGTCGCGTTGAACGCGTCCATGTGCTCCGGCGAGTCCTCGGCCAGACCGAGGCTGATTGTGGCGCGGACCTGCGTGCCGAAGTAGCCCAACTGCTCCATGGTCTGGTTCGCACCGGTGCCGAGCAGCTCGTAGGGCCGGTTGGCCGACAGCACGATCAGCGGCACCCGCGCGTAGTTGGCCTCCACCACCGCGGGACCCAGATTGGCCACCGCGGTGCCCGACGTCATCGCCACGCACACCGGCGCGCCCGCGGCGATCGCCAGCCCGATCGCCAGATACCCGGCGGTCCGCTCGTCGATACGCACGTGCAACCGGACCCGGCCGGCCCGGTCGGCCTCCTGCAGCGCGAATGCGAGCGGGGCGTTCCGTGAGCCTGGGCACAGCACGACATCGCGCACACCGCCGCGGATCAGTTCGTCTACGACGACGCGGGCCTGTGCCGTCGAGGGATTCACCAGACCAGCCTAGTCGGGCGACGATGCAGGCCCGCGGCCCGCTGAGGAGCCCGACAGTCAGCCCCTGGGTGCGTTTAGGCCCTCATACCGCTGAAGAACTGCAGCACCGCGGCGTTGACCGCCTCCGGCCGCTCGAGGAAACCGAGATGCCCGGTATCGGCTAATTGCAGGTACTGGCCGCTGGGTATCGCGTCGGCGACCTCCCGGCCCAGATTCGGCGGGGTCACCACGTCGTCGGCGAATCCGAGCACGAGCACGGGCGTGGTGATGTTGCGGTAGGCGGCCAGGTGGTTGCCCTGCGGCGAGATGGCACCTTGGCGGATAACCCCCGGGGTGAGCTTGATCGGCCAGACCGTGAACATGCCGATCCACTCGGCGACGGCCTCGTCGTTGGCCAGCGTCTTAGGCGAAAAGCTCTCCAGCAGCCGGATTTTCGCATCATAGGAGACCGGCAGTTGGACGCCGGAGGCGGCAAAGTCGTCTTCGGCGGATCGGAAGAACTCGCGGGCGCGGTCCAGCCGGCCGCGGGTGGCCATCAACACCGCCTGGCTGACCAGATCGGGCCGGGCCACCATCAGCTCCTGAGCGATAAACGCACCCATCGACACCGACACGATGCGCACCGGCCCAACGCCCAGGGATTCGATCAGCGCTGCGGTATCGGCGACCATCGTCTGCGTCGTGAAACCGTCGGCGTTCGCCGTCGCGCCCACCCCGCGATTGTCGAAGGTGATGACGCGGTAGCCCGCCGCCAGGAAAGCCTGCACCTGATACAGATGCCAGGTACGTCCGACACCGCCACGGCCGGCGATAAACAGGACGGGCTCTCCGGTCCCTTGGTCGTCGTAAGCCAGGTTGATCACGACGACGAACCTACGCGACGCCCGCGCGGTGGCAGCATCTGGCAGTTCGCGGCGTCGACCTGGCAGCAGGTCTTGAGCTCCGATTATGGGGAAGACATCCAGTAGGGAACACAACCGAGGAGTTCGAGGAGGAACGACCGACATGGCAGAGCTCACACTCAACCAGGCCACCATCGAATACCAGGAGTTCGGACCGCGGGATTCGGCGTATCCACCGGTGCTGTTCGTGCACGGCATCTTGGTGGACGGGCGACTGTGGCGCGACGTTGCCGAGAACCTGGGTCGCCGCGGGTATCGCTGCATCGTGCCGACCTGGCCGCTGGGCTCACACACCATCCCGGTTCGCGACGCGTCCGCGCTATCGCTGCCCGGTGTCGCGCAGATCATCAACGACGCGATCGTCGCCCTGGATCTTTCCGACGTGACGCTGGTGGGCAGCGACACCGGCGGAGGGTTGTGCCAATTGGTCGTCGACGCCCATCCGGAACGGATCGGCGGACTGGTGCTGACCAACTGCGACGCCTTCGAGGAATGCCCGCCCTACCCATTCGACGTCGCGTTCAGCGTGCTTCGCGGCCCCATCACGATCAAGGCGCTGATGGGCCCACTGCGGTTGCGGGCGCTGCGTCACTCGGCACTCGGCTTCGGGCTGCTCATCAACCGGCCGGATCCGGCCGTCACGGCCGCCTGGCTGCGACCGTGCCTCAACGACTCACGCATCTGCCGTGATCTGGCGGCGCTGCTGCGTCAGGTGGCCAAGACCGATCTGACCGACGTTGCCACCCGCTTATCCCGGTTTGATAAGCCGGTCACCCTGGTCTGGGGCCAGCTGGATCGTTGTTTCTCACCGAACCTTGGTCGCCGACTGTCCGGAGCGTTCGGCGAGGCGAAGCTGATCGAGGTAACGGATGCCAAGACCTTTGTCTCGCTTGACAACCCGGGCGCAGTGATCGATGCAATAGCGAGTTAGGCAGCTATGCCCAGAACGCGCACTCGTGCCCATGGGATGCGATCCGATCCAGGATCTGGTTGATCGCGATTGCCGGCTCGTCGGTCAGGTCGAATCCGGTGAACTGCAGGTCGACCACGACGTTGGACTTCGCCGCCAGGGCGTGTATGTCGGTGTAGCGCTTGTCGCTCGCAGTCACGTTGGAGATCATCGTCATGCAGCCGGAATCGATCGTGTCGCCGATGCGGTAGGACTCTTGCCAGTCAGTTGGCCGGGGATAGGCATACTTGAACTTCCGGCCGGCGCACCGACGCCACTGTGTGGCCTGATCGGCAACGAAATCCCTTGCGGCCGAATTATTGTCGAATGTGGCGACGCTCTGATCGACCCAGTGCGGCAAGCCTCCCCCGGTCACGTCCGACTCCCTGAGTTCGTAGAAGTCGCGGTACCCGCTGCCGTCATAGGAGCCCGCCATGCTGCTGAATACCGCACCCACACAGCTGGCGGGCTCGTAGATTCCCCGGGCGTCGGGCCGGGTCAAGGTGTCCTCGATGGCCATGTCTTCGAACTTCAGCAGCTGCTTCATCTCGTCGAGGCTGAGCAGTAGGCCCGGCAAGCCGTGCTCGCGCACCGCCGTCGTCGTCGCGCCACCAGGGCCGACGACGGCGGTACCGCCGACGGTGGAGGCACAAGCTCCTGTGGCGAGGCATACCGCCCACGCTAAAACCGCGATGACGCCGAGACGCCGCATCTACTCAGCATATGGGCGGTGGACGCCTTTATGCCGCAGCAATTTAGCGGCGCGCCGCCTTGGCTCGCGCGACCGACAGCGCGCGGTCCCAGAGCAGCAGCGTGCCGGCCTTGAGCTGGGCCGGTTTGGCGATATCCCTGGCCATCAGCGCGGTGGCAGCCGCCTTGGTCTTCGCGGACGCCTTGGACATGTGGCCGGAGTCGAACGGCGGCTGCGGATCGTATTCCATCGACAGCTGGATGGCCTTCGCTCGCTCATCGCCGCCGATCCGGCCGGCCAGCCACAACGCCAGATCGATACCCGCCGACACCCCGGCACTGGTGATGATGTCGCCTTCATGCACGACGCGTTCGTCGCCAACCGGGATGGCGCCCAACGGTTTCAGCATGGGCAAGGCCGCCCAATGCGAGGCCGCACGTTTACCGTTGAGCAAGCCGGCCGCCGCCAGAATGATCGAACCCGAGCACACCGACGCCGTCCACGTCGCGCTGTGATGCGCCTGACGCACCCAGTCCAGCAACGCCTCGTCGCGGGCGTGTTCGATGGTGGTCATTCCGCCCGGGATCAAAACCACGTCCGGCGAAGGGGTTTCGGCGAACGAATGGGTGGCGCCGATCATGAGCACGCCGGAGTCGGCGGTGATCGGACCCGGCTCGTGCCACACGAAGCGGACCTCGGCATCGGGCAGCCAGCGCAGCACTTCGTAGGGGCCGATGAAGTCCAGTGCGGTGAAACCGGGATATGTGACGATCGCGATCTGTGTCATGCGGTGCTCCTTGAGTTCAGGCGAAGGTTTTGCGGTATTGGTCGGGAGACACCCCGATGCGTCGAATAAAGTTGCGGCGCATGGTTTCCGCGGTGCCGAAGCCGCAGCGCGCAGCGATCGCCACCACGGTGTCGTCGGTCTGCTCGAGTTGTCGGCGGGCCGCCTCGGTGCGGACCCGTTCGACGTAAGCGCCGGGCGCCTCGCCGACCTCACCGGTGAACACCCGGGTGAAATGGCGTGGGCTCATCGCGGCGCGGCGCGCCAACTCGGTAATGCTATGCACGCCACCGGGTTCGGACTCGACGGCATCCTGAACGGCGCGGATCGGTTCGCGTTTGGCCCGGGCCACCCAGACCGGCGCGGCGAATTGCGTCTGCCCGCCGGGCCGGCGCAGGTGCAGGACCAGCCACCGGGCCACCGTTTGCGCAACATCGGTGCCGTAGTCCTCTTCGACCAGCGCCAGCGCCAGGTCGATGCCCGCGCTGACGCCGGCGGCCGTCCACACCGTCGGCGAACTGCGCACGAAGATCGGATCGGGATCGACATCGACCGCCGGGAATTCCCGCGCCAACTGGTCGGCGAACGCCCAGTGCGTGGTCGCCCGGCAGCCGTCCAGCAGCCCGGCCTGCGCCGCCAGGAACGCTCCGGTGCACACGGTGACCACCCGGCGGGCCTGTGGCGCCGTCGCGACGATCCAGTCGACAAGGCGCGGGTCGCGGCGGTCGCCGTGCACACCGCGACCACCCGGCAGGACCAGGGTGTCGACGGCTTCACTCGGGTCGGGCAGTTCGACGGCGCCGAAGGTCAACCCGGTCTCGGTGGTCACCGGCTGCCCGTCAACCGACGCCACCACCAGCTGGTAGCCCTCTTTTCCAGCGGCGCCCAGCACCAATGACGCCGAGGTGAACACCTCGAATGGGCCGACCAGGTCCAGCGCCTGCACGCCAGGGAAGCCGGCTATCAGGACTTTTCGTGCCATACCGGTAAGTGTTGGCGAAAGACGTCATGGCGTCTACGCCATGCAGCCCACAAATCAGGACATCAGCGGGTAGCAGGCCTTGACCCGGTCGATCCACCACTGCCGCCGCCGCGGCTCCGCGGCCAGCGCCTGCAGCCGCGCCGGGTCAGGTATCACCGGCGCGACCGGCAGGTAGCCGTCGACCGGTGTGACGGCTTCGGCGACGTCCTCGACGAACAGCCTGCCGGTGCCGAGCCCGCAGGCGTGCTGCAGTTCCGGCAGGGCCGCGGCGGCGGCCAAACCAACGCCGATCCCGACCGCAGAATCCAGCGCGCTGGAGATCACCACCGGAATGTCGATCTGCGCGGCGATCTGCAGCAGGGCCGAAATACCGCCCAGCGGTGCCACTTTCAGCACGGCGATGTCGGCGGCGCCGGCACGGACCACGGCCAGCGGATCGTCGGCTTTGCGGATGCTCTCGTCTGCCGCGATCGGTACGTCTGGCATGTCCGCGCGGCGGCGCAGTTCGGCGAGCTCGTCGACGGTGCCGCAGGGCTGCTCGAGATACTCCAGCGGACCGCTCGCGGTCAGCGCGAAGGCGGCCTCGACGGCCTGCGCGACGGTCCAGGCGCCGTTGGCGTCGACCCGCACGGTGGGTACCAGGGCGCGGACGGCGTCGACGCGGGCGACGTCGTCGGCCAGCGTCTGGCCGGGTTCGGCGACCTTCACCTTCGCGGTGCCCGCGCCGGGGAAACGGGCGAGGATTTCGGGCACCTGCGCGGCGGGGACGGCCGGGACGGTGGCGTTGATGGCGATGCGGTCTCGTCGGGGCGACGGCGCCGGCCGATAGGCCGAGTCGAGAGCGGCGGCCAGCCAGTGCGCGGCCTCGGCGTGGTCGTATTCGACGAAGGCGCCGAATTCGCCCCAGCCGGCCGGACCGTCGATCAGCGTCAGCTCGCGAGTGGTGATGCCGCGGAAGTGCACCCGCATCGGCAACGCCACCACATGCAGGCGGTCCAGGACGTCGTCAAGAGCGGGCGTCACCGCGCGTGGACCTGGTGGCCCGCCAGATACGTTGCACGCACGTCGAGGTCGGCGATCTGCTCGGGCGGCACAGTGCGCGGGTCGGCCGACAGCACCACCATGTCGGCATACTTGCCGACCTCCAGCGAGCCGATGATGTCGTCGGCGAACAGCTGCCACGCGGCGTCGATGGTCTGCGCGCGGATGGCCTGCTCGACGGTCAGCCGCTCTTCGGGTGCGAGCACCCGGCCGCTGGGCGCCGTCCGGGTGATCGCCACGCTGATGTTGCGCAGCGGCTCCTCGGGCGTGACCGGCGGATCGTTGTGCAGCGAGATGCGCATGCCGGTGGCCAGCGCGGAACCGGCTGGCATCCAACGGGATCCGCGCTCGGGCCCGAACAGCCCGTCGACAATGACATCACCCCAGTAGTGGATCTGGTCGACGAAGATGCTGCAGGTGACGCCGGGGTCGGCGGCGCGGCGGAGTTGCTCGTCCCGGATGGCGCCGACGTGTTCGAGCCGCAGCCGGTGATCGTCGCGGGGATGTTGGCGCAGGGCTTCTTCGTACACGTCGAGAATGGTGTCGATGCCGGCATCGCCCTGCACGTGGCAAGCCATCGGCCAGCCCAGCGGGAAGTAGGCGCCGACGATCTCGGCCAGCTGCTCACGGGTGTAGTTGGCGTGTCCGCAGGAACCCGGCGTCACACCGATGGCTCGGGTGGCGGCCGAGTCGAGGTACGGGAACGACAGCGCGATGTTGCCGATCCACGGCGAGCCGTCCACCCAGATCTTGATGCCGACCTGACGCACCGTGTCGTCACCGTCGCCGGGCGTCGCGTCGGTGGACATCTGCGGATTGGAGATCTCGTAGGTACGCAGCCGCACCGTCAGCCGGTCGCGCAGGCCGTCGACCAACGGCCGAAACGCTGGGTCGAAAGCCATCTCCGAACAGGTGGTCAGCCCCGCCCGGTTGAGCCGGGCGCACTCTGCGAGCAACATCGCCGGGTAGTCACCGGCGTTGATGGCCCCGTTCAGCAACGGAAACACCGCGCCGGTTTCCTGGGCGGAGCCGTCGAGTTCTCCATCGGCGGCGCGACCGAACTTGGCGCCCTTGGGGTCGGGGGTGTCGCGGTTCAGACCGGCCAACCGGGCGGCCTGGGAATTGAAAAAGGCCTGGTGCCCGGAGTTGTGGATGATCACCAGCGGCCCGTCGGGAGCGACGTCATCCAGCCAGGTCAGCGACGGCCACGGCAGTCCCTCCTGCAGCACCGGATCCCAGCCAATGAGGTAGGCGCCGTCGGATCCGTGGCGGGCCACCTCGCGACGAACGGCCTCGACGACGTCATCGGCGTCGCGCAGGGCGACCGGCCGGATGTCAACCAGCCGGTCCGACAGCGCGACCGCTTCCATCAGCGGATGGCCATGCGCCTCAACAAATCCCGGCATCACGCAGCCGTCACCGAGGTCAACGGTTTGGGTGTCGGGCCCGATGAACCCGGCCACATCGGGGCGATCGCCGACGGCGACGATGCCGCCGTCCGCAACCGCCAGCGCCTCGGCGGTGGGCCGGGCGTCGTCGACGGTCAACACGGTCCCGGTGATGACTAGATCTGCATCGGCCATGGCCGCAAAGCCTAATGATTGTCAGGGCCACCGAGGGCGCGGCCGACCCGAATTGCAACACGTTCTAGTCTGGCAACATGAGTCGCGCCGGCGATGATGCTTAAGCGATGCGATGAGAAGGAGCGGCGCCATGACGGACGAGCTGCTGCGCAACCCGACCCATAACGGACACCTGTTCGTTGGCGCGCTCAAGCGCCACAAGAACAGGCCGGTGCTTTTCCTCGGCGACACCACGCTGACCGGTGCTCAGCTCGCCGAACGTGTCAGCCAGTACGTCCAGGCGTTCGAGGCGCTCGGCGCCGGCACCGGCGTCACGGTCGGCCTGCTGTCGCTCAACCGCCCCGAGGTCCTGATGATCCTCGGCGCCAGCCAGACCCGGGGCTATCGCCGCACGGCCTTACACCCGCTCGGCTCACTGGACGACCACGCCTACGTGCTCTCCGACGCCGGTGCCACCGCGCTGATCATCGACCCCAACCCGATGTTCGTCGAGCGCGCAGTTGGCCTGCTGGAAAAGGTGGACTCGCTCAAGAAGATCCTGACCATCGGTCCGGTGCCCGATGAGTTGAAACATGTCGCGGTTGATCTGTCCGCCGAGGCGGCCAAGTACTCCCCCAAGCCACTGGTGGTGGCGGATCTGCCGCCCAACCACGTCGGCGGCCTGACCTATACCGGCGGCACAACGGGAAAGCCCAAGGGCGTGATCGGGACCACCGGCAACATCGCCACCATGACGCAGATCCAGCTCGCCGAATGGGAGTGGCCTGAGCACCCGCGGTTCTTGATGTGCACGCCGCTGTCGCACGCCGGCGCGGCCTTTTTCACGCCCACCGTCGTCAAGGGCGGATCGATGTACGTGCTCGGCAAGTTCGACCCGGCCGAGGTGTTGAAAGTCATTGAAGAGCAACGGATTATGGCTACCATGTTGGTGCCGTCGATGCTCTACGCGTTGATGGATCACCCCGATTCGCACACCCGCGACCTGTCGTCGCTGGAGACCGTCTACTACGGCGCCTCGGCGATGAACCCGGTGCGACTGGCCGAGGCGATCCGGCGGTTCGGCCCGATCTTCGCCCAGTACTACGGTCAGTCCGAGGCGCCGATGGCGATCACCTACCTGGCCAAGGCGGATCACGACGAGAAGCGGCTGACCTCGTGCGGTCGCCCGACGCTGTTCGCGCGGGTGGCGCTGCTCGGCGAGGACGGCAAGCCGGTGCCGCAGGGCGAGCCGGGCGAAATCTGTGTCAGTGGACCGCTTTTGGCCGGCGGCTACTGGCATCTGCCGGAGGCGACGGCCGAGACGTTCAAGGACGGCTGGCTGCACACCGGCGACATGGCCCGCGAGGACGAGGACGGCTTCTACTACATCGTCGACCGGGTCAAGGACATGATCGTCACCGGCGGCTTCAACGTGTTTCCGCGCGAGGTGGAGGACGTCGTCGCCGAGCATCCGGCGATCGCGCAGGTGTGCGTGGTCGGTGCACCGGACGAAAAGTGGGGCGAGGCCGTCACCGCGGTGGTGGTGCTGCGTACCGATGCGGCGTCCGACGACGACGCGATCGCGGCGATGACCGCCGAAATCCAGGCGGCGGTGAAGGATCGCAAGGGCTCGGTGCAGTCACCCAAGCGGGTGGTGGTCGTCGACGCGTTGCCGCTGACCGGGCTGGGCAAGCCGGACAAGAAGGCCGTCCGGGCGCAGTTCTGGGAAGGCGCCGGCCGCGCCGTCGGGTAGTTCTGCGCGCCGAGCGTCACGCCAGCGTGGCGCTCAGCTGCCGCCATCACTCTGGCGTGACGCTCGGCGTCACTGCCAGGGGCCGATTCCGCCGACCTTGTCGATGCGGATGTGGGTGACGAACCCGGGCGGCGCGCCCTCGGGCGGGAACGTGGTCGGGTCAGCCAGCGCTGCCGCCAGCGTCTTGAGCAGCTCCGGTGCGCCGCCCTCCTCGATCCGCGCCGTCCCCTCGATCGACAGGTACGGCCGCATGGCCTTGCCGGGATCCTGCGTCGACACGATCGTCACACCGACACGCGGATCGCGGCGAATGTTGCGGACCTTCTTGTGCTCGCCCAGATGGGCGCTCACCAGTTCGTCTCCGTCGGGCGTGGATCGCAATCCCACCCAGACCACCGTCACTTGAGGACTGCCGTCGGGATTCAACGTGACCAGGGTGGCGTCGGCGCCGTCGCCGATGAGTTCGCGGGCTGCTTCGTTGAGTTTCATGCAGACTTCTACCACCGCGTGCGTCGATTCATTCCCTACGGGGTTGTGGCGACACCTGCCACGAGCAAGTCAAGCAGTCGACCGGTCTGCTCCGGCGAATCGCTGGCCAGGAAAATGCCCAGCAAGCTCGACACCACATCGTCGGCTTGTACGTCCGAGCGCAGGCTGCCGTCGTCGGCGCCGGCCCGCAGCAGCAGGTCGACCGCACCGACCACGCTCGCCCGCGTCTGGCTCGGATGCACCGCGCCTGCGTCGAACAACGCGCGGAGCGACTCGGCCATCCCACGCTTGGCGGCCACGAACCCGGCGTAGCGATCCATCCACCGACGCAACGCCGTCTTGGGCGGATGCCGCTTGAGCAGTTGTTCGGCGGCCCCGGCTACTTCGGCGAGCTCGGTCCGGTAGATCGCCTCGACCAGCGCCTCCCGGTTGGGGAAATGGCGATACAGCGTGCCGATCCCGACGCCGGCGTCGCGGGCAATCGACTCCAGCGATACCGGCCGCCCGTCCGCGGCGGCGAACGCCGCGGTCGCGACCTCGAGCAACTTCTCCCGGTTCCGACGTGCGTCGGACCGGACGCTTCCAGCCAAAGCGGAGGCTCCTCCGTTTCTGCTACCCTCGAATAAGCGGAGGGTCCTCCGCATTTCTCCAGTGTCTCACGAGCGAGGGAGCACCATGACAGACCAACCGGCACCCGGCAGCCCTGGAGGGTCGAGCCGGATCGGCACCCACACGGTTGCCCGCATCGGCTACGGCGCCATGCAGCTGTTCGAGACACCGTCCGACAACGCCGCCGCCGTGCTGCGCCGCGCTGTCGACCTCGGCGTCAACCACATCGACACCGCGTCGTTTTACGGTCCCGGCGAAGTGAACCGCCGGATCCGGGCGGCGTTGTCGCCCTACCCTGACGACCTCGTCATCGTCAGCAAGGTCGGTGCGCGATACACCGGCGACGAACCGGTACCCCTGGCCGCGGCGCAGCGGCCCGCCGAGCTGCGCGCCGCCGTGGAGGACGACCTGAGCCAGCTGGGCCTCGAGCGCATACCGGTGGTCAACCTGCGACGCCTGGACCTCGGGCCCGGCCTGGCCGCCGAGGGCGACCAGATCGTCGACGTGGACGACCAGTTGGCCGAGATGATCGCGCTGCGCGACGAGGGCAAGATCGGCGGGATCGGCGTCAGCAGCGTGCCGCTCGACGTGCTGCGGCGGGCGTTGCCCGCCGGGATCGCCTGTGTGCAGAACGCCTACAGCCTGCTCGACCGCTCGCAGGAGGAGATGCTCGACGTTTGTAAGGCCGAGGGCGAGGATGACGAAAAAATAGCCTGGGTGCCGTACTTTCCGCTCGGGTCGGCGTTCCCGGGTTTCCCCAAGGTCGCCGACAACGCGGTGGTGGCCGAAATCGCCGGCGAGGTCGGCGCGACGCCGTCCCAGGTCGGGTTGGCGTGGCTGCTCGCTCACACACCGAACACGTTGCTGATTCCGGGAACGCGATCGATCGCGCATCTCGAGGAGAACCTCGGCGCGGGCGACGTCACTCTGAGCGCCGACGCGATCGCCCGGCTGGACGCCGTCACCACACCGGGGGTCAACCCGCACCCGCTCGGCATCGAGGGGTTCATCGAACAGCGCTGACTTTGCTTGCGCGAGCACTCAGGTGATCGCGGCGCCGACCAGATGACCGATCAGGTAGGTGACCGCCAGAGCCAGGCCCCCGCCGATGAAATTGCGCAGTACCGCGCGATGCCTCGGTGCTCCACCAAGTCTGGCCGACACCGCCCCGGTGATCACCAGGGCCAGCAACACCGCCGCGACGGTGACCGGGATCCGCAGCTCGACGGGCGCCGCCAGGATCGCGATCAGCGGCAGCAGCGCGCCGATGCTGAAGGACAATGCCGACGACAGCGCGGCCTGCCACGGGTTGGTCAGCTCCGCGGGATCGAACCCGAGCTCGACCTCGGCGTGTGCGGCGATCGGGTCATGGTCGGTCAGTTCCTCGGCGACGGTCCATGCGGTGGCCGCCGACAACCCTTTGGCTTCATACAGCGCCGCGAGTTCTTCCAGCTCGGCGGTGGGGTCCGCGCGAAGCTCTTGGCGTTCCTGCCGCAGCAGCGCCTGTTCGGTGTCGCGCTGCGCACTGACGGAAACGTATTCACCTAGCGCCATCGACACCGCGCCGGCGGCCAACCCAGCGATTCCGGCAGTCATGATCGGACCCCGTGCGACGGTCGCCGCGGCGACACCGACGACGATGCCCGCCGTTGACACGATCCCGTCGTTGGCGCCGAGCACCCCGGCGCGTAGCCAGTTCAGTCGGGCCGAAACCGAACCCAGATGCGGCTCATGCGGATGCGCGGTGGCGGACACGGACCCATACATTAAGCAACTCACACCGCCGCCGCCAGGAAAGATAGCCTTGCCAAAGCGTTGCCGAAGCTGACGAGTACCGTCGCCGGTATGGCCAGCAGCAAACCAGTCCGGCCGCCGTGGTGGCTGAAACCGGCGAACAAGGTCTTCATCCAGATGTCGCGCTTGGGCATGAGTTTCGGCGGTGAGAGCCCGGTCGTGTTGACGGTGCCCGGACGCAAATCCGGCCGCGAGCGCTCGACTCCGGTCACCCCGATGACGGTCGACGGTCGGGAGTACGTTGTCGCCGGATTCCCCGGCGCCGACTGGGTCGCCAACGTGCGAGCCGCCGGACGGGCCAGACTGGCCCGCGGCCGAAACGTACGACAGGTGAACCTGGTCGAGATGTCCGCCGACGACGCACGGCCGTTGTTGCGGGTCTTCCCGATCGAGGTGCCCACCGGCGTCGGCTTCATGAAGCGATCCGGGCTGGTCACCGAAGGCACGCCTGACGAATTCGAGGCGTTGGCCGGCCGCTGCACGGTGTTCCGGCTGGACCCTGTGTAACCCGATGAGTGACAACCCTTTTCACGCCGAAGACTGGAAACCGATCGACGGGTTCGGCGAGCTCACCGATATCACCTATCACCGCCACGTCAGCGACGCCACCGTGCGGGTGGCGTTCAATCGGCCCGAGGTGCGCAACGCGTTTCGGCCGCACACCGTCGACGAGCTCTACCGGGTGCTCGATCACGCCCGGATGTCGCCCGACGTCGGGGTGGTGCTGTTGACCGGAAACGGCCCGTCGCCCAAGGACGGCGGGTGGGCGTTCTGCTCCGGAGGGGATCAGCGCATTCGCGGGCGCAGCGGCTACCAATACGCCGCGGGCGAGACCGCGGACACTGTTGATCCCGCGCGCGCCGGAAGGCTGCACATCCTCGAGGTGCAGCGGCTGATCCGGTTCATGCCCAAGGTGGTGATCTGCCTGGTCAACGGCTGGGCGGCGGGCGGCGGGCACAGCCTGCACGTGACCTGCGACCTCACCCTGGCCAGCCGTGAGCACGCCCGGTTCAAGCAGACCGACGCCGACGTCGGCAGCTTCGACGGCGGCTACGGCAGCGCATACCTGGC
>NZ_DATFZD010000123.1:0-81774 GCF_035314665.1 Mycobacterium sp.
GACTGGTGGCCCGCCGGGCGGCCGTCCGCCGCGGCCGCCGGGCCCGCCGGGGCGGAAGCCTCCGCTGCCCGGCTGGGCTCAGCGACTCGACTGGGACTTGCTGCGCCACATCGACTGGACGTGGGTCCGTCGCGGGCTCTACGTCAGCGCCGCGGTGATCCTGCTGCTGCCAATCGTTACCTTCGCGATGGCCTACTTCATCGTCGACATTCCCAAGCCCGGCGACATCCGCACCAACCAGGTCTCCACGATCCTGGCCAGCGACGGCTCAGAGATGGCCAAAATCGTTCCGCCGGAGGGCAATCGCGAGGACGTCAACATCAGCCAGGTGCCGGTGCACGTGCGCCAGGCGGTGATCGCAGCCGAGGACCGCAACTTCTACTCCAATCCCGGCTTCTCGTTCACCGGCTTCGCGCGGGCGTTCAAGAACAACATCTTCGGCGGCGACACGCAGGGCGGTTCGACGATCACCCAGCAGTACGTCAAGAACGCGTTGGTGGGATCGCAGCGCGCCGGCGTCGGCGGGCTGGTCCGCAAGGCCAAAGAACTCGTCATCGCCACCAAGATGTCGGGCGAATGGTCCAAAGACGATGTGCTGCAGGCCTATCTCAACATCATTTACTTCGGTCGCGGCGCCTACGGCGTATCGGCGGCGTCCAAGGCCTACTTCGGCAAACCCGTCGAGCAGCTGACCGTGGCCGACGGAGCACTGCTGGCCGCGCTGATCCAGCGCCCGTCCACGCTCGACCCCGCGGTCGACCTCCCGGGCGCCAAGCACCGGTGGAATTGGGTGCTCGACGGGATGGTGGACGACCATGCGCTATCGCCGACGGACCGGGCGGCTCAACAGTTTCCGCCGACGGTGCCGCCCGATCAGGCCCGCGCGCAAAACCAGATCAGCGGACCCAACGGGCTGATCGAACGGCAGGTGCGCCGGGAGCTGATGGATCTGTTCAACATCGACGAACAGACGCTGAACACCCAGGGGCTGCAGATCACCACCACCATCGATCCGCAAGCGCAGAAGGACGCAGAGCAGGCCGTGTCGAAGTACATGGACGGCCAGGCCCCCGACATGCGCACCGCGGTGGTCTCCATCGACCCGCACAACGGCGCGGTGAAGGCGTACTACGGCGGCAACGACGCGAACGGCTTCGATTTCGCCCAAGCCGGGCTGCAGACCGGGTCGTCGTTCAAGGTGTTCGCGCTGATCGCCGCGCTGGAGCAGGGTATCGGTCTGGGCACTCAGGTGGACAGCTCGCCGCTGACGGTCAACGGCATCAAGATCACCAATGTCGACGGTGAGAGCTGCGGAGTCTGCAATATCGCCGAGGCGCTGAAGCAGTCGCTGAACACCTCCTACTACCGGCTGATGCTCAAGTTGAAGCACGGTGCGGACGACGTCGCCGACGCCGCACACCAGGCCGGCATTGCGACCAGCTTCCCCGGTGTGGACCACACATTGTCCGAGGACGGCAAAGGTGGCCCGCCCAACAACGGAATCGTGTTGGGCCAGTACCAGACTCGGGTGTTCGACATGGCCTCGGCGTACGCCACGCTGGCCGCATCGGGTGTCTATCACCAACCGCATTTCGTGCAAAGGGTGGTCAACGCCGACGGTCGGGTGCTGTTCGACGCCACCAACTCCAACAACGCCGGCGAACAGCGGATCCCCAAGGACGTCGCCGACAACGTCACGTCGGCGATGCAGCCGATCGCCTCGTACTCGCGCGGCCACGCGTTGGCCGGCGGGCGGCCGTCCGCGGCCAAGACCGGCACCACCCAGTTGGGTGACACCGACGCCGACAAGGACGCCTGGATGGTCGGCTACACCCCGTCGCTGTCGACAGCGGTGTGGGTGGGCACCGTGACCGGCGACAAGCCACTGGTCAACAGGTGGGGCGGCCCGATCTACGGTTCGGGTCTGCCGTCGGACATCTGGAAGGCGACCATGGACGGTGCACTCAAGGGCACCAATACCGAGTCCTTCCCCAAGCCTGCGGAGATCGGCGGCTACGCCGGGGCGCCGGTCGCGCCTCCGCCGCCACCAGCGCCGCCGCAGATGACGGTCATCCAACCCACGATCGAGGTAGCGCCGGGCATCACGATTCCGGTCGGGCCGCCCAGTACGGTTCCCGTTCAACCGGCACCCGCACCGCCGCCACCGGGAGCGCCCGAGCCTGTTTCGCCGCCGCCGTGATCGACGCCGAGACGGGTCGCCCCTCCATCTCGCCGCGGCCGTTGGCCGCCGACTTGCGCTCCGCCGATGACCGCGATTGCCCCAGTCGCACCGACGTTCTGGGCGCGGCGCTGTCGGACGTTGTGGGCGGCCCGGTGGGCCGGCATGCGGTGATCGGGCGCGCGGCGTTCCTGACCCCGTTGCGGGTGATGTTTTTGATCGCGCTGGTGTTCTTGGCACTGGGCTGGTCGACGAAAGCGGCGTGTTTGCAGAACAGCGGAACCGGGCCGGGCGACCAGCGAGTCGCCAACTGGCAGAACCAGCGCGCCTACTACGAGCTGTGCTACTCAGACACGGTGCCGCTGTACGGTGCGGAGTTGTTGAGCCAGGGCAAGTTTCCGTACAAGTCCAGCTGGGTCGAGAAGGGCGCCGACGGCAAACCGCAAACCCGCTACGACGGCCGACCTGCGGTGCGCTACATGGAGTACCCGGTGCTCACCGGGGTGTATCAGTACGTGTCGATGGCGTTGGCCAAGACCTACACCGCGTTGAGCAAGGTGGTCGGGCTGCCGGTGATCGCCGAGGTGGTGGTCTTTTTCGACATCGCCGCACTCGGGCTGGCGTTGGCTTGGTTGGCGACGCTGTGGGCCACCGCGGGGCTGGCCGGTCGGCGGGTGTGGGATGCGGCGTTGGTCGGCGCGTCTCCGCTGGTGATCTTTCAGATGTTCACGAATTTCGACGCGCTGGCAACGGCTTTGGCCATCGGCGGGCTGCTGGCGTGGGCGCGGCGGCGACCGGTGCTGGCCGGCGTGCTGCTCGGGCTGGGTGTCGCGGCCAAGCTGTATCCGGCGTTGTTGTTGGGACCGCTATTGGTGCTGGGCATCCGGACCGGGCGGCTCGGCGAGCTGGCCCGCACCGCGGCCTTTACCGTGGCGACGTGGCTGGCGGTGAACCTGCCGGTGATGGTGCTCTTCCCGCGGGGCTGGTCGGAGTTCTTCCGGCTGAACGCCCGCCGCGGCGATGACATGGATTCGCTGTTCAATGTCGTCAAATCGTTCACCGGTTGGCAGGGTTTCGATCCGAATCTCGGTTTCTGGCAGCCGCCAGAGCGGCTCAACGAGGTTGTTTTGGCGCTGTTCGTATTGGCTTGTGCGGCGATCGGCTACATCGCACTGACCGCTCCACGGCGGCCACGGGTGGCGCAGCTGGCATTTCTGGTCGTAGCAGCGTTCCTGCTGACCAATAAGGTGTGGAGCCCGCAGTTCTCGCTGTGGCTGGTCCCGCTGGCGGTGCTGGCGTTGCCACACCGCCGGATCCTGTTGACGTGGATGACGATCGACGCGCTGGTCTGGGTGCCGCGGATGTACTACCTCTATCCCGTGCCCAACCGTGGCCTGCCCGAGCAGTGGTTCACCGCGACGGTGCTGCTGCGTGACGTGGCGGTGCTGGCCCTGTGCGCGCTGGTGGTCCGGCAGATCTACCGGCCCGAGGAGGATTTGGTGCGTTGGAGTGGACGGATCGACGATCCGGCGGGCGGGGTGTTCGACCGGGCCGCCGACGCGCCGCCCAGCTGGCTGGCGCCGTGGCTGCGCCCGGCTCGGCTACGACAGCCTGGGCAGGCGAGCGCCGCGGCCGAAGCGGATTTCGCAGGCTCGGCGCCCGTCCGGTAGCCTGGGGCGGTTGCCGACGCAGGCGACCCTCCTGCCACGGACAAGACCGTGGCCGCAAACGACCATAGGAGGTGATGAGGTTCCCATGCGTCCATACGAAATCATGGTCATCCTTGACCCCACCCTTGACGAGCGCACCGTAGCCCCGTCGTTGGAGACCTTTCTCAACGTCGTCCGCAAAGACGGCGGAAGCGTGGACAAGGTCGACATCTGGGGTCGGCGGCGGCTGGCTTACGAGATCGCGAAGCATGCCGAGGGCATCTACGCGGTGATCGATCTCAAGGCCGCGCCCGCGACGGTGCACGAACTCGACCGTCAGCTCAGCCTGAACGAGTCGGTGTTGCGCACCAAAGTGATGCGTACCGACAAGCACTGACGCGACCCGCCCGGCGACGATGCAGAGCGCGTAACGCGATGAGGAGGAGCCGGGCAATGAACAGGAGCCTGTTGGCGAATGACCGCGTCGCGTCGTAGCCGTTGCGTAGGCTCTGCGACAGCACGCTCATGACCACCCCACCCGCCGATCCCGGCAGGCCCACGAGGACTAGGAGGTCACTGTGGCTGGTGACACCACCATCACCGTCGTCGGAAACTTGACCGCTGACCCCGAACTGCGGTTCACCCCGTCGGGTGCCGCCGTGGCGAATTTCACGGTGGCGTCGACTCCGCGGATCTACGACCGCCAGAGCGGGGAATGGAAGGACGGCGAGGCGCTGTTCCTGCGGTGCAACATCTGGCGTGAAGCCGCCGAGAACGTGGCCGAAAGCCTGACGCGGGGCTCCAGGGTGATCGTGCAGGGCCGGCTCAAGCAGCGGTCGTTCGAAACCCGTGAGGGCGAGAAGCGCACCGTGTTCGAGGTCGAGGTCGACGAGATCGGCCCGTCACTTCGCTACGCCACCGCCAAGGTCAACAAGGCCAGCCGCAGCGGCGGTGGCGGTGGTGGCTTCGGTGGCGGCGGCGGGGGCTCCCGTCAGCCGGCCCAGACCGGCGGTGGCGGCGCCAGCGACGACCCGTGGGGCAGCGCCCCGGCATCGGGTTCGTTCGGCGGCGGCGACGACGAACCACCCTTTTAACCTTTTAACTTGAGATCGACAGAACGAAAGAGATAGACATGGCCAAGTCCAGTAACAAGCGGCGGCCGGCGCCGGAGAAGCCGGTCAAGACGCGCAAATGTGTGTTCTGCTCCAAAAAGGGCCAAGAGATCGACTACAAGGACACCCAGCTGCTGCGGACGTACATCAGCGAGCGCGGCAAGATTCGTGCGCGTCGGGTGACCGGCAACTGCGTGCAGCACCAGCGTGATATTGCGATCGCGGTGAAGAATGCCCGCGAGGTCGCGTTGCTGCCGTTCACGTCCGCGTCGCGGTAAACGGCTTACGCAGAACGGAATTGACGAAAAGATGAAGCTCATTTTGACCGCCGATGTCGACCACCTGGGTACCGCCGGCGACAGCGTCGAGGTGAAAGACGGATACGGCCGCAACTTCTTGCTCCCGCGCGGCCTGGCGATCGTCGCGTCGCGCGGCGCCGCGAAGCAAGTTGAGGACATCCGTCGTGCCCGGGAATCCAAGCAAGTGCGAGATCTTGAGCACGCCAACGAAATCAAGGCCGCGATCGAAGCACTGGGCGCGGTTGCGTTGCCGGTGAAGACCGCCGGCGACTCGGGCAAGCTGTTCGGCTCGGTGACGTCCGGTGACATCGTCACCGCGATCAGAAAAGCCGGCGGACCTAACCTCGACAAGCGTATCGTCCGGTTGCCTAAAGGCCACATCAAGGCCGTTGGTAACCATCCGGTCACGCTGCATGTACACCCGGACGTAGACGTCGAAATCGCGCTCGACGTTGTGGCCGAGGGATAAGGCTCGATACCCTACCCCAGTGGGGGCCCTCTGGGCCGCCACTGGGGTATTGACGTTGCTGTATCCGCTGGCGAACTTGCACGCGAACGCGACAGTTAGCGAACGTAACCGTCCGTTAACGCCGCGAATCATTGCCTGAAACGCAACACGCCCGAAGTGGCAACCCGACCCGACACGCCGAAGAGATTCTCATCCACACGAAGTGTGTGGCTGTGTGGTCCGCTTATCTGCAGTGATGCCGCAATGCCGCATATTGCTCCACAAGTTCTGCACACCCCCTCAACACAGGCGCTCACGGATATGCACACACGATCCACAGGTCTATGAACAACGCCGTTTGGAGTCCTTGCCAGCAACCTTTAGCGTCGACCCGTCGCAAGATGATGCTGCTGTGCGGGGGTCGACTACGAAGGGTCTGGGGCGGGGGTTCCAGGCTTGCGGGGGCGGGTCGAGCGGTTTGGCTGAGTCGAGCGATGTCGGTGGCAGGACTTAACGTCTAGTCACCTGTATCGAATATGCGTTCGAGCGGTGTGCCGGAGGAGGTGGGGAGGCCATGGCAGTCGTTGACGACCTAGGCCACCCCGGCATGGACGCCCCCAGCGAGGACTTCGGCCGTCAACCGCCGCAAGATCTGGCTGCCGAGCAATCGGTGTTGGGCGGGATGCTGCTGAGCAAGGACGCCATCGCCGACGTGCTGGAGAAGCTGCGGCCCGGCGACTTCTACCGCCCCGCGCACCAGAACGTCTACGACGCCGTCCTGGACCTCTATGGGCGCGGGGAGCCGGCCGACGCGGTGACGGTCGCCGCCGAGTTGGACCGCCGCGGCCTGCTGCGCCGGGTCGGTGGCGCGCCGTACCTGCACACGTTGATCTCGATGGTGCCGACGGCGGCCAACGCCGGGTACTACGCCGAAATCGTCGCCGAGAAGGCGCTGCTGCGCCGGCTGGTGGAAGCCGGCACCCGGGTGGTGCAGTACGGCTACGCGGGCGCGGAGGGCGCCGACGTCGCCGAGTTGGTTGACCGGGCGCAGGCCGAGATTTACGACGTCACCGATCGGCGGCTCTCCGAGGACTTCGTCCCGCTGGAGGACCTGCTGCAGCCGACCATGGACGAGATCGACGCGATCGCGTCCAATGGTGGACTCGCTCGCGGCGTGCCGACCGGTTTCAGCGAGCTCGACGAGGTGACCAATGGCCTGCATCCGGGCCAGATGATCATCGTCGCGGCCAGGCCTGGCGTGGGCAAGGCACTGGCGCTGCGCACTCCGCTGCCGACGCCGAACGGCTGGACGACGATGGCCGACGTCGCAGTCGGTGACGATTTGCTGGGTGCCGATGGGGAGCCGACGCGGGTCCTAGCCGCGACGGATGTCATGCTGGGCCGTCCATGCTACGAGGTCGAATTCTCCGACGGCACGGTCATCGTCGCCGACGCCGACCACCAGTGGCCCACGGGTTACGGCATCCGCACGACGGGCCAATTGCGGGGTGGACTGGACACTATCGCCGCGGCGGGATCGATCGTGCGCTACGGGAAGCGCCCGGGCGCCACGACCTTGTTGGCGCCTCTGCTGCAAGTCGACGCCGTGCGCCCGGTCAGCAGCGTCCCGGTGCGCTGTGTACAGGTGGATAACCCCGCCCGCCTGTATCTGGCCGGCCGCGGCATGGTGCCGACGCACAACTCCACGCTCGGTTTGGATTTCATGCGGTCCTGCTCCATCAAGAACCGGATGGCCAGCGTGATTTTCTCGTTGGAGATGAGCAAGTCCGAGATCGTGATGCGGCTGTTGTCGGCCGAGGCGAAGATCAAGCTTGCCGATATGCGTTCGGGCCGGATGAGCGACGACGACTGGACCCGGCTGGCCCGGCGGATGAGCGAAATCAGCGAGGCGCCGCTGTATATCGACGACTCGCCGAACCTGACGATGATGGAAATCCGCGCCAAGGCGCGCCGGCTGCGGCAACGGGCCGACCTGCGGCTGATCGTTGTCGACTACCTGCAGCTGATGACATCGGGCAAGAAAGTCGAGTCTCGGCAGATTGAGGTGTCCGAATTCTCCCGCCACTTGAAGCTTCTGGCGAAGGAGCTTGAGGTTCCGGTGGTTGCGATCAGCCAGCTCAACCGCGGTCCTGAGCAGCGCACCGACAAGAAGCCGATGTTGGCCGATCTTCGTGAGTCGGGATCGCTAGAACAAGATGCGGACATGGTCATTCTGCTGAACCGGCCGGACGCGTTCGAACGCGACGATCCGCGCGGCGGTGAGGCCGACTTGATCCTTGCCAAGCACCGCAACGGTCCGACCAAGACGGTGACCGTCGCGCACCAGCTGCACTTGTCGCGGTTCGCCAACATGGCGCGGTAGTAGTAGTAGTAGTAGTAGTAGTAGTAGTAGTAGTAGTAGTAGTAGTAGTAGTAGTAGTAGTAGTAGTAGTAGTTGTCGAGATGCAGCGAAGATTGACAAATAGGCCATCGTTGTTAAACAACGGCCGGTCGTCCTGAACTCCTGCGCGATCGCCGGATTGACATCTGCGGGAATGTCTGACGACGGCACCCGGATGGCCGCCGCGGCGATCGTCGCCGTGATCGAAGTACTGCGTGTGCACGAACCCTCACGCGATCCGGACGTACGAAACCAGTTGGTCGGCTGGCTGATTCACCGAGTGACCGCAACGCCGTGATCACGCTGACCGATCAGCCAGGCACCGAAGACCGGTGTCGCCGCCACACGATCGCCGTGTGGTTCCCGGCATGCGGCCCGGATCGGTGTCGTCCCTATCTGTCAGCCGTGGCGAGTCACCGATACCGCGGCCGTGCGTATCAGGTCGCCGAGACGGGTTCTTCGCCGACCAGGGTGGTGCGGTGCATGAGTCGCAACGAGGTCGGCTCGAAAGGTAGGGCGCGGTGCAGCATTCCGGTGTTGTCCCACATTACGAGGTCCCCGACGCGCCAGTGGTGGCGCAGCCTGAAGTGCGGCTGGGTGCACCACGCCAGGAGCCGGTCAAGCAGGGCACGGCTTTTGTCGGTGGGCCAGCCGACGATTTCGGCGGCGGTTGCGCCGAGCAGCATTGATTTGCGGCCGTTGCGCCGGGTCCACACGAGCGGATGTGTGCGGGAGGGCACGCGGTTCCACGAGGCGCGCTGCTCGTCGGTGGCGTCGGGGTTGGCCAGTGACTGTGCATGGGCGAAGGTGTGCAGGACCTGCAGGTCGGCGATCTGGTCCTTGTCGTCGTCGCTGAGTGCGGAGTAGGCGGCGTAGGTGTTGGCGAATTCGGTGTCACCGCCGGCGGGGTCGACCGCTCGCGCGGTCAACAGCGTTGCTTTCTGCGGAATCTCGTCAGTGGCACCGTCGATGTGCCAGTGAAAATTTCCCTGCCGATAGGACGCCAGCAGCGCATTGGTCTTGGTGGGATCCAGTGTGATCGTCTGGATTTCAGGATGGCGATGCTCGCCAGTGGGCTGGGTGACAAGCGTGCCCAGCCGGCGGCTGAACGCCAGCAATTCGTCGTCGTCGAGATTGACTTCGCGGTAGACAACCACCCCGTGCTCATCTAGAGCGCGTTGAGCGTCGGCGGCGGCCTGCGGCGCGGCGAGGTCCGCGGCGGTCATGCCGGTGAGTGCCAGCCCGATCGTCGCTGAGGTGGCCTGTTCGTGTGGCGGCATGGCGCCCTCCTTCGTGGTGAGGCGGCTGCGGCAGTGCGTCGCCACCGCAGTGCACTGTACGACCGTACAGCATTGCTATACAGTCGTACAGATGAGCATCCGAGATGGGGTCGACAGCGGTGTGTATTACGACCCCTGGGACGTCGAGATCGATCTGGATCCGTACCCGACTTACAAGCGGCTGCGTGACGAGCAGCCGTTGATGTACAACGAACGTCACGATTTTTGGACGTTGAGCCGTTATGCCGATGTCGATGCGGCGCTGCGGGATCCGCAACGGCTCAGCTCGGCCAAAGGGGACATCCTCGAGGTGGTCAAGACCGATCCGGTGATGCCGCCGGGGGTGTTCATCAACGAAGACCCACCCTTGCACACTATTCACCGGACGCTGGTGGGGCGGGCGTTCGCGCCGAAGAAGATGAAGGCGCTCGAGGACAAGATCCGGGCGTTCTGCGTCGCCTGTCTGGATCCGCTGGTCGGGGGTGATCGCTTCGATTTCGTGCAGGATCTGGGCCGTGAACTGCCGATGAAAACGATCGGCATGCTGGTCGGCATCCCGCACGCCGACCAGCCCTCGGTGCGCGCGCAAGCCCACCGGGTGCTGCGTAACCGGCCCGGGGAACCGCTTCCGGTGGACAAAGACCATTACTTCGATGGCGACATGTTCGGCGACTATGTCGCGTGGCGCAGAAAGAATCCCTCCGATGACCTGATCACCGAGTTGTTGGCCGTTGAGTTCGACGATGAGACCGGCACGACGCGTCGGCTGCGCACAAACGAGTTGCTGATCTTCCTGGCGGTGATCGCCGGCGCCGGTGTCGAGACGACCGGGCGGTTGTTCGGATGGATGGGCAAGGTGCTCGCCGAGCATCCCGATCAGCTGCGGGCGCTGGCTGCCGATCACGGGTTGGTGCCGGGCGCGATCGAGGAGCTGTTGCGCTTCGAACCGCCCGGCCCGCACGTCGCGCGGTACGTCGCCACCGACGACATTGAGTTTCATGGGCAGTCGGTGCCCGCGGGCAGCGCGCTGCTGCTGATGCTGGCCTCGGCCAACCGCGACGAGCGTCACTTTGAGGACCCCGACCGGTTCAATCTGCATCGAAAGCCCGGCGGACACTTGACGTTCGGGCGTGGCGCGCACTTCTGCCTGGGTGCGCCGCTGGCGCGTCTGGAGGGCCGGATCGCGCTGGAGGAAGTGCTGAAACGGTTCCCGCACTGGGAGATCGACTACGCCGGCACGCGCCGCTCACGCACGTCGACGGTTCGGGGCTGGGACACCATGCCCGCGATCGTCAGCTGACACCGCGCGACCCGAGAAAGCCTGGACGGCAAGCTCGATGGGCTAGTGGCGGGGCTCGATGGCGTCGAGGTAGCTTTCGAACGCGTCGATCAGGGCGTTGTGGCCCATGTCGACGTTGATGCCGTCTTCGAGGCTAAGGTATTTCGGCATGCTGGTCAGCAGCACCACCATCGCCTCGGGGGAAAACCGGTCATCGAGCAGCAGCCGGTCACCGTAGGTGGCGCGCAGCGCCCGCAACTGGGTGTGGCGGATGCGTTCGGTGCCGGCGGCGATCTCATCGCGCAGCGCGGGCCGATGGTTGCCCAGCGCCATCAGTTCGGTGCTCATCGCGCCGGCCGCTTCGCTGAAGCTGTACTCCCACAACACCCGCAGCGGTTCATCAGGGCGGTGGGCCAGGGCGTCGTTCCAGCGCTGCAGATCACGCTCGATGAGGCGGTGCACCATCGCAACGAACACACTGTCCAGGGTGGGGAAGTAGTACTGCACGAGACTGGGTTTCACCCCGGCCGTGGCCGCCAGGATGCGGTAGCTGACACCGGCGTGTCCCTGATCGAGCAGCAGCCGCTCGACGCAGTCAAGAATCGTGTCGCGGGTGGAGGACTTGGCAGCACCGGCACCCTTGCGAGTGGTCACACCCACCTCCTGACCGCCCCCTGTCGCACCGCGACTGCGGTACCGGACAGCATGCTGTGCACCCGTACAGCCCGGATGCCTGCGCGCGGGGCGCCGGTCACGGCTCGGTCCTGATGTGGCTATCGGGGGCTGCAGGTCGAGGTGCCGCGGTGAGTGCCGCGCGAAGATCGTCATCCAGTGGGATCTGCAGGGAGTTCACCATCCACGCCAGCAGGGTGTAGGAGCCGGCGGTGAAGATGAGATCCAGGACCTGCTCGGTGTCCAGGTGTGCCGTCACAGCGGCCCACGCGTCGTCGCCGATAGCGCCACGGTTCGCGAGGTCGTCGACGGCGCGCAGCACCGCGGCATCGCAGGCATCCCAGAACGGCGCATCGGGACCCCAAGCGATCCAGGCGATTTCGAGGTCGCTCAACCCGGCGTCGCGGGCCAAGAAGATGTGCTGAACCCACTCATACGACGATCCGGCGAGCACCGCGGCGCGCATGATGATCAGTTCGCGATGCCGCTCGCTGAGCGTGGTCGCCAGCAACAGATGACCGTTGAGGGCGAAATAGCGTTTCGCCAGACCGGGGTGATGCGCCAGCGCTCCCAAGATGTTGGTGCCGCTGGGGCGGCCTTCCCGGGTCAGGGGGTAGCGCCGCTGGGTGGGCACCATCGCGCCTAGAGCCTCACGCATCTGCGGTGACCACTGATCACGCGGCAGCGGGTCAATCCGAGCCATGACTACTCCTTCGGTTCGAAGCCCACCACTGATCGCTGTGGGAAAACTGTTGTGCGTACACCATTTTCGCGAGTCAGTCACGAGTTGGCACCGCACCGCCGTGCCCGCCTCACGGCGGCGGCAAGCCCGGCACGTCGCAACGACGACCCCCTTGCACTGTACGCCTGTATAGGCTATACATCTGTATGAACTTTTCGGGTCCTGACGCGTCGATGTGGAGGTAGATGTCGTGGAAACCGCCAGCACTGCGACCGGCCAGGCTTCGGGTACGAGCGGCGCTACGCGCGACGTCGCGAACATCGACTTCTTCACCGACACCGCGGTGGTCACTGATCCCTACCCGTACTTCGACGCGCTGCGCTCGCAGTGTCCGGTTGCCGCGGTGCCCCATGCAGGGGTGGTGGCGGTGACCGGTTATGACGAAGCGGTCGCGGTCTACCGCGAAGCGGAGACCTACTCGTCGTGCAACGCGGTGGGTGGCCCGTTTCCGCCTGTGGTCCAGCCCGAGGCAGGGGTCAGCGATGTCACCGACGTGATCAACGCCTCGCGAAATCAGTGGCCGTTCAGCGAATTCATGGTCACGATGGACGGCACCAACCACGAGGCCCAACGCGGACTGCTGCGCAAACTGCTCACCCCGCGCCGGCTCAAAGAGAACGAGGCCGCGCTGGCCGGGATCGCCGATCGCTGCATCGACAGCTTTATCGACAGCGGGCGCTGTGAAGTGGTCAACGAGTACGGCAAAGCGTTCACGACGTGGGCCATCGCCGACCTTCTCGGCGTCCCCGAACAGGACCGCCCCGAGGTTCAGCAGGTGCTCGCCGGCAGCACCATCAGCGTGGTGGGAAGCGAGGACACGCTGCCGGTCAATCCGCTGGAATTCCTGTATCAGAAGTTCGGGCACTACATCGAGGACCGCCGCGCCCACCCCCGCGATGACATCCTCACCCATCTGGCCAGCGCCACCTACGAAGACGGCACGCTGCCCGACCTGGACGCCATCGTGCGCACGGCGACCTTCCTGTTCGGTGCCGGGCAGGACACCTCGGCGCGGATGCTGGCCGCGGCACTGCGAATCGTGGCCGAAGACAAAGACACTCAACAACGGCTGCGCGCCGACCGCGGGCTGATCCCGGAGTTCGTCGAAGAGGTGCTGCGCTTGGAAAGCCCCACCATGAGCGATTTCCGGCTGGCCCGCGTCGACACCACCCTGGGCGGGGTCGCGATCCCGGCAGGCACCACCGTGATGATCCACCCCGGTGCGGCCAACCGCGACCAGAGCCGCTTCGAGCATCCGGCGCAATGTGTACTGGGCCGGACCAATGTGCGCGAACACATCGCTTTCGGCCGCGGCGCGCACTCATGCCCGGGCGGCCCGCTGGCACGGGCAGAGGGCCGGGTGACGCTGAATCGGTTCCTGGACCGCACCTCTGACATCTCGATCGACGACGACGTGCACGGCCCGGCCGGTCAGCGCCGCTTCGACTACGACCCGACGTTCATCGTCCGCGGGCTGAGCAACCTGCACCTGATCCTGACCGCAGCGCAGTAACCGAACCCCGATAGCAAAGAGACAGCGATGAGCAGAGTTGCGGTGATCACCGGCGGCGCGTCGGGGATCGGGGCGGCGATCAGCGGGCGGCTGGCCCGACGCGGCCACAAAGTCGCCCTGTTCGATCAGGCCGGCGACACCCTGAAACAACAAGTAAATGCTCTGCAGCACAGCGGATGTGATGCCCGCGGATACGAGGTCGATGTCACCGACCGCGCCGCGGTCATCGACGCCGTCAACGCCGTGCGCTGCGATCTGGGGCCGGTGCATATCGCGGTCACCAGCGCCGGGATCACCTCCTACGCGCCGTTCACCGAGCTGAGCATCGAGCAGTGGAACCGCACCCTGGCCATCAACCTGACCGGGACGTTCAACAGTGTGCAGGCCGTGATCCCGGACATGATCGCCGCCGGCTGGGGGCGGGTGGTCACGATCTCCTCGGCCGCAGGCCAGGCCGCCGCCCCCGGGCAAGCCGACTACGTCGCCTCCAAAGGCGCGGTCATCGCGCTAACCCGGGCGCTGGCAGCCGAATTCGCCGGACACGGCATCACCGTGAACACGATCCCACCAGCACTGGTGGACACGCCCATGGCGCGGGCGGCCGAAGCCGACGGCACGCTGCCGGCCAGCCTGGACGACATCGGGGCGATGCTGCCGCTCAAACGCGTCGGCACCAGCGACGACATCGCCGCGGCGTGTGAATTCCTGTGCTCCGAGGACGCCGGCTACATCACCGGCCAACAGATCAACGTCAACGGTGGAATCTACATGTGACGCAACATCTTTCACGACCTAACTCCAGCGACATCCCAGCCATCAGACAACGCTGAACGGGCGCCCGCCTATCCGACCGAAACCTGGCACTGTATCGGCGCGACGCGCCCGCAAGCCCACCGAAGGAGAGTCCACCGTGGACCAGTACGGACCCTTGACCAGCAAGGTCATCGCCTACCAGGACACCGTCGTCAAGCTGGTGCCCACCGCGAAGGAGCCCACAGATTGGGCTCCGCTCGGTGAGTTCATTGCGATCGACGAGTTCGAACGGGCCGGCCCGTTCCTCGACGTCCAGGACTGGGTCGGCTACACCGAGATGATCCAGGGCTGGGCCGGCAGCATCCAGGGGTTCGAGACGACCGTGCGCCGGGTCGCCGAACTCGAGCACCGCGTCTACTTCGAAGTCGAAGAGCGACACCGCTACGGCCACGACTGGCTGGTGGTCAATTCGATGAACGTGTTCGAGTTCAACGACGACGGCAAGGTCTGCCACCTCGACGTCTACCTGCAGTCACCGCCACCGTCGGCCGCCGGGTAGCAGCGGGCATCAACAGACACGAAATCGCTGAAGCCATGGGCAAACTCGAGGGCAAGGTCGCCGTCATCACCGGCTGCGCGAGCGGGCTGGGTAAACAGCACGCGCTGCGCTTCGCCCACGAAGGAGCCAACCTCGCGATCTGCGACGTCCAGGAAGCCAAACTCGCTGACACCGAACGTCTCTGCCGCGAACGCGGAGCCGACGTCGTGGCGTTGCGCTGCGATGTCGGCCGCCACGACGAACTCGCCGCGTTCGTCGACGCCGCGATCGAGCGCTTCGGCACCATCGACGTGCTGCTCAACAACGCCCACAAAATCACCGACCTGCGCAGCTTTCTGAACTTTAGCAGCGACGACCTCGACACCGAACTACGCACATCGCTCTACGCCACCTGGCAAATGATGAAACTGTGCTTCGCGCACATGCGCGACAAGCCCGGCGCCGGCGCCTCCATCATCAACACCGCCTCCGAAGGAGGCATCGAAGGCACCCCGTTTCACGCCGCCTACGCCGCCGCCAAAGAAGCCATCCGAGGCCTGTCACGCGTCGTGGCCAGGGAATGGGGCGAATTCAACATCCGGGTCAACACCGTCAGCCCCGGCGGATGGACCGACAACACCACCAACCTGCTGCACAAACGCCGACCCGAAGTCCAGGAATGGGCACGAAAAGCGTTCCAGGACAACCCGTTCGGCAAGATCGGCGACCCCTACGACGACGTTTTCCCGGTATTCGTGTTCCTGGCCAGCGATGACAGCCACTGGATCACCGGGCAGAACCTGCACGCGGACGGCGGCGCATGGATCAGCGCCTAACCCGCCACCGCACCACGACCCGCGGCCCGGCCCTCGTGGCGGGCCGGTGTCGCCAACGAACAGGAGCAGCACGTGTCTGATCGGTTCAACCTCGAGGGCCGCGTCGCGCTGGTGACCGGCGGCGGCACCGGGATCGGGCGAGCCTCGGCCCTGGTCCTGGCCGAGCACGGCGCCGACGTCGTGCTCGCCGGCCGGCGCCCAGAACCCCTGCACGCCACAGCAAAAGAGATCGACGCCCTCGGCCGGCGGGCACTGGCGATACCGTCTGATGTCACCACCGCGGCGGCCTGCCGCCAGCTCGTCGACGACACGATGCGCGAATTCAGCCGGGTCGACATCCTGGTCAACTGCGCCGGCGGTGCGGAAACCAAACCCATCCTCAAATGGCCCGACGACGACTTCGAACACACTCTGGCACTGAATTTCGGAGCCGTGTGGCATCTGTCCAAAGCCGTCGCCAAACCCATGTTCGCCCAAGGCAAAGGCGCAATCGTCAACATCTCCTCCGGCGCGAGCCTGCTGGCCATGCCCCAGGCCGCGCCCTACGGCGCAGCCAAAGCAGCGATGAACAACCTCACCGGATCGATGGCCGCCGCATGGGCGAAAAAAGGAGTCCGCGTCAACGCCATCGCCGTCGGCGCCGTACGCGCCGCCACCCTGACCGACGACGCAGCCCGATACGGGCTCGACCCCGACGCGATCGCCCTGTCCAACGGGCTGGGCCGCCTCGGTGAGCCCGACGAGATCGGCTACGGCGTACTGTTTTTCGCCTCCGACGCCGCCAGCTTCTGCTCAGGACAAACGCTGTACATGCACGGCGCACCCGGACCGGCCGGAATATAGCGACAGCCACCACACGCGCGGCGGCCGGTCACGCCGTTGACAGGACAGGAGACACACACATGAGTCGGGTAGCAGTGGTCACCGGCGGCGGCTCAGGCCTCGGAGAAGCGATCTGCGCCGCCCTGGCCCACGACGGACACCGCGTCGCCGTCCTCGACACCAATCCCGAAGCCGCCGAACAGGTGGCCGCCACCGTGCGCGATCACGCCGGACACGCCCTGCCAGTGCTGGCCGACGTCTCCGACGAGACCGCCGTCAACACCGCGTTCAACACCATCCGCCGCGAACTCGGCCCGGTCGACATCCTGGTCACCAGCGCCGCCGTGGCCGGGTTCACCCGCTTCGACAACATCACCCTGACCGAATGGAACCACTACCTGTCGGTCAACCTCACCGGCACCTTCCTCTGTCTACGCGCCGCCCTGGCCGACATGGTCGCCGCACAGTGGGGCCGCATCGTCACCATCTCCTCCGCAGCCGGCCAACGCGGCGCATCCCGACAAGGCCACTACTCAGCCACCAAAGGCGGTGTCATCGCCCTCACCAAGACCATCGCGCTGGACTACGCCGCCAAAGGCATCACCGCAAACACCGTGCCCCCGTTCGTCATTGACACACCCATGCTGCGCGCCCAGCAGGCCGCCGGAACCCTGCCGCCCTCGGAATACCTCGTCAAAGCCGTCCCCGCCGGCCGCCTGGGCACCGGCGGCGACGTCGCCGCGCTGTGCGCGTTCCTGTGCTCTGACGCCGCCAGCTACATCACCGGCCAAGTCATCGGCGTCAACGGCGGCGCCATCATCTAACAGCCCACTATCCGACCACATCTGCTCACCACCAACGGTTTTCGCGCCGCACCCCTCGTGGCGCACGACCCACACAGGAGAGAAGCCCCATGTCGAGCGACACACCCGTCGCGGTCGTGACCGGCGCCAGCCGCGGCGCCGGCCTGGGCATCGCGCGCGCCCTGGGCAGCCACGGCTGCACCGTCTACGTCACCGGGCGCACCGACAGCACCAGCGAATCCGCGGCATCGGGCACCATCGACGACGCCGCCGCCGCAGTCACTGCTGCCGGAGGTCACGGCATCGCCATGCGCGTCGATCAGCGCGACGACGAACAGACCCGAGCCCTATTCGACCTCGTCGCCCGCGACCACGAACAACTCGACATCCTGGTCAACAACGCCGCCATCGTCCGCGACGAAATGATGGGCCGCACCAAATTCTGGGAAGAACCCCTCACCGTCATGGACACCCTGGCCGTCGGGGTGCGCAGCAGCTACGTCGCCACCGTGTACGCCGCACCCCTGATGCTCCCGCACCGCAAAGGCCTGGTGGTCTTCACCTCATCCTCAGGAGCGGTGCACTACAACTTCGGCCCCGCCTACGGCGTACCCAAAGCCGCCGTCGACAAAATGGCCGCCGACATGGCCTTCGACTTCAAAGAATTCGGGATCTCCACCGTCTCCATCTGGATGGGTTCACTACTCACCGAACGCGTCAAACGCATCATCGCCCGCAACCCCGACAAACTCGGACACGTCCTCGACACCGCCGAAACCCCCGACCTCACCGGCCACGTCATCTGGGCGCTCTACAACGACCCCGAGCTGGCCGACGTCAGCGGCAAAACACTCATCGGCGCCGAACTCGCATCGCTGTACGGCATCACCGACGAGGGCGGCCGCCAACCCCCGTCCTACCGCGACATGTTCGACGTCCACCCACACACGCAATACCCCCACGTCATGCGTTGACCCAACCTCAGGCCCGTGCCCTGCTTCAGTGCTCCTGACTGAAACGCGCTACGTTTTCTTGGCCGAGGCGCGTCGAGATGGCTTACGCCGCCGCGGCGTAACCGGCGGCTCTACCCGATCAAGGTAAGCCTCAAAGGCGCGCACCACCTCCTTGTGGGCGGTCGTGACGCCGACGCTTTCCTCCAGGTTCAGGAACTTCGGGAACCCGGTGAGCATGAGAAGCATTGCCGGAAGCGATAACTGGCCATCGGGGGGGGTCTTCGCGCCGAACTTCGCCGTCAACGCTTTCAACTGCACCGCGCGCACCCGCTCCGTCACCTCAGCGATCTCAGCACGGATGGACTTGCGGTGATTACCCAACGCCATGAACTCGGTCATCAACGCGCTGGTGGCTTCGTCCCCGCTGTACTCCCACAACGCCCGCAACGGGTCCTCAGTCCGCGTCGCCAGCGCCTTCTCCAACACAGCCAGGTTGCGTTCGGCGTAACGGCGGATGGCGGCGACGAAGATGTCGTCAAGACTTGGGAAGTAGTACTGCACCAGACTCGGGGTCACTCCCGCGCTCGTCGCCAGCGAGCGGTAGCTGACGCTCGCGTAGCCCTCCTCGAGCATCAACTTCTCCACGCACCCCAACAGCGCATCGCGCGTCTTGGAAGTTTCGGCGCCGACCCGCCGCGACGAAGCAGCCATCATCTCCTCGCTGTCCTACCGAACAGCACTATTCTGACACCCACCCATGCTGTACAGTTGTACAGTGATGCGCGGCTGGGCTCCGAGAACGCGAAACCATGTATAGCGCAACGGATCATCCACCGAGCCAGGAGACCCTGTGAACGCCATGACCGACATCGAAGCGCTGCAACACGACGTCCGCTACCTCATGGACCGCACGGCCATCCTGGACTGCATCGCCGGGCACGCACGCGGATGCGACCGCCACGACATCGACCTCATCACCTCCGCCTACCACCCCGACGGAGTCGACGAACACGGCCACTCCATCAACGCCGGCCCGGAATACGGCGCCTGGGCCAACGCCACCCACGCTGAAACGTCGCGGGTTCACCTGCACAACATCACCACTCACACCTGCGACATCGACGGCGACACCGCCCACGCCGAAAGCTACGTCATCGTCGTCCTCATCGGCGCCGACACCAAAACCGCTCAGTTCATAACCGGCCGCTACATCGACCGCCTCGAACACCGAGATGACCAGTGGCGCATCGCAGTTCGCCGCTCCACAGTCGAAGGAATGTTCATCGCCGACGCCCGTGTACTGCAATCACCTTTCTTTACAGACAAGGGCTACCTCCTCGGCACCCGCGACCACACTGACCTGTCCTACCAACGCCCCCTAACCATGGACACCCCTGCGCCCGCCCGCTGGTAGCAATCGCATGCACGAAGGCGGCCGGACATCCACAGCCCGGTACGAAGCTACGCAGGAAGCAGGCAGGCGCAGCAGCGTGCGGTGAATAGTGACCGTCGCTGCGAGGGGATGTCGGTGCAGAACGGTCTGAGCTGGTGTTTTGCAGCGAACATTAGCGAGCCTCCGCGGCACGCCCGAATTTCGTCAAAGTAGGCGGGCGCGTCTTGTCAATCTATGCTGCATCTCGACAAAGAGAGATCAGTCTGGACTCATCGGCGTGATACTTCGCGGGTCCGAGTTTCCACCGTGGCTCGGGTTTCGGTCTGGGTGAGCGCTGGAGTGGTCAGCGGGGTGTCTGTGCGCGGGGTGGCCATTGAGCGCAGCAGTAGCTCGGCGATGCGCCTCCATGCCTGGGGGTTGGTTTCGCTGGTGAGGTCGGCGACCGCTTGGACAGCGGTGAGCAGGAGCGGGAAGTCGTTGGGGTCGAGTTCCTTGGAGAGTTGTCTGCTTTGCAACCATCCACTCCTCGTCTCGAAGCGCCGCGAGCTAGCTTTGCCAGTCGTTGGAGCCGTCGTGCCTGGAGTAGGTGCCGCCGCTGGAGTTGGTCACCACAATGGGATCACCGGCGTTGAAGTTGTCGAAGAACCATTTCGCGTTGGTAGGGCTGATGTTGATGCAGCCATGACTGACGTCGC
Organism: Mycobacterium sp.; assembly: GCF_035314665.1. Lineage (GTDB taxonomy): Bacteria > Actinomycetota > Actinomycetes > Mycobacteriales > Mycobacteriaceae > Mycobacterium. The sequence continues at coordinate 20,368 of NZ_DATFZD010000123.1, forward strand.
GCTTGCCCTGGTCATCGACTGACCATGGAGCGCTGTGTACGAAGTCGCCGCTGTCATCGAAACGGACGGCTAGCTCGACCGTTGTCTTGTATCCGTACGCCGAGCTGACCGGAACGCCGTAGGTCGAGGAATCCATGACTACCGAGGGCATCTTCTGTTGGACGTAGTAGGTGCCGTTTGGGGTTTGGTGGCCGCCGGCTGCCATCCCCATCGACATGGGAATGGTCTTCTCCACGGCCCCGTTGCGGGTGACGATCAGTTGGTGCGTGGCGTCGTCGGCCGTGGCCACCAGGGTGTCTCCTGTTTGGAAGCTGGATACGGTGCCACCCGCATCGACGGTCACCGCGGTGTGCGCGGGCCAGAAGTTCAGCGGGCGCCAGCGCAGCTGCGTGGGCGTCATCCAGTAGAACTTGCCGGGAACCGGCGGGACCGAAGAGACGTGGACGGCGCCTTCGGCTGCACCGGCGTCATCGACGAGCCCTGGGAAGTTGATGATGATCGGCTGGGCCACACCCACCGTCGAGCCGTTGGTAGGAACAATCCTTGGCGGCCCGAATGGCGCGTTACCAGTGAACGGCGTCGGGTCCTGCCCCGCGCCGGGGCCTGCGGGAATCCCTGGATCGCCGGGAGCCGGATCCGCCAGCGCGGGACCCGTACCCAGTACCAGCACCCAGCCCAATATCGAAGCCACTCCGGCTGCCTTCAGCGCGGCGAAGCGGCTTCCCCTCGTCCAGCCCGACATATACATCCCTCCAGTCACTTCGTCGAAACAGTCTCGCATAGCGCCCAGGCCGACTATTTCTTCTGTCGCAAAGGTGGTTCGCGACGGCACAGGGGCCGGAAAAAAAGAACACCTCAGTGAGACAAACCGATGTGGACACCACATGAGACGACCCGCATCGGTGCAGTTCAGCGCATCGCGAGTGGACACGGATTGTGAGAGCCTACAGCTGTCGAGATGCGGCAGTAGCAACAGTTATGTTCTCCCGTGGAGGCGTCGTTGCGTGGGCTAGATGCTGTGCCTCGAAATCTACTGTCGCACAACCACATTTTTGTTTTTTCATCCACTGAACCAACATTGCCCACATACCGTCGCGCATCCCTGAGGTTCCTCGTCTGTGAAGGCTTGCGTCGGGACATCTTCGATTTACCCTCGCCCATCAAGCTTGATCGGCTCAACGATGTCGTTGGCGAAGCGCCGGAGAAAAAGACTTCGTCATACCGGTGAGCGACGTCCGCCCAATTCCCTACACTGCAGCCACATGTCGTCACCATCGAACCTCAGCCCGGACGGGCGTTGATGCCAGCGAATAACCGATGAACGCGAACGGCGTCGCCTCAGCTGTCAATGCGATCCGCAACGAGCTCTCCAACGGGCAGCTGGTGCTGGTCCTCGGTGCGGGTTTGTCCGCGGCCGCAACCAAAGGTAACCCGCTCAGCATGTGGCAGGGACTGGTGAACAATGCCATCGACCGCTGCGTCGAGCTCGGCAGCCGCGACCAGCCATGGGCGGACCGGGCCAAGGCCGACGCCGCCAGTCCCTACGACGACGACCTGATCGCCGCAGCGGAAAAAGCGACCAGCGGGATGGGCGGACGCACCGGCCCAAACTACCGCCGTTGGCTGCGCGAAACCGCGGGCTCACTTCACATCAACGACACCGCTCTGACAGATGTGATCAAACGCTACGCAAGCCGCGGTTCGCTCATCGCGACCACGAATTACGACGACATACCCGCGGAAGCGACCGGATGGCCCGTCGTCACCTGGCGGGACAACACCATGATTCAACGCGTTTACCGCGGCGACGACCAGGCGATCATCCACGTGCATGGCCATTGGAACGATCCGGTATCCGTGGTGTTCGGATCATCGTCCTACGCCGATGTCCTTGGCGATCAACATGCCGCGGAGTTTTTGCGGATGATGGTGTGGGGCAAGACGGCGGTCTTCTGCGGATTCGGCGCCGGGCTGCGCGACCCCAACTTCACTGCGCTGCGCAACTGGCTGCGCAGCTACCCGGGAAGCGAATATGCGCACTACCGACTCGTGCGCAGCGGCGAAGTCACGACAGCAGAAGCCGAGCACCAGCCCGACGAACACATCACAGTGGTGCCGTTCGGCGCCAAACGCCAGGACCTGCCCATATTTCTCGACACCATCCTGGCCAAGGAGCCATTCCGCGGCGACGACGGCACCCCATCGCCGCGCCGGCGGCGCAGAGCCACGCCTCCCGCCGGGGAGATCCCGCCCGCCAGTCAACCCGCGCGCGACGAACTGTCCCAGATCGCGGCGCGCCTCACCGAAGCGAAAAACATTGCGGCCGACACGTCCAACCCGCTGATCGGATCGTCGGGCAAGGTGATCGACCCCGCCGTTCGCGATGTTTACATCCGCTTCCAAAACCTGTTCGCCGACGAGGCTGACATCGTTACTGGCGCCACCTTCAATTCGGAGCTGACTCAAACACAGGCCGATGAGGCCGCAGGACTGGGGCGGCGTCTCATCACCCTGCTCGACAGCCCGCCGCCGCACTGACGTGAAGTTGGCACGAGCCGGCTGGCGTTCTTCGTCAGCGCTTCTCACCCATTGAGAGATCCCTAGCCGAGTGTCCGTTAGCGGCGGACGCCCCTTTGCGTCCGCCACGGTGGCGGTGGCGCCTCGGCGACGGGGCACCGGCTCCGGTGCCGATGCCGATGCAGCGCAAAACAAGGCCTTGGCCATCAACACCGGATCGTCAAGATCTCGACGCGCTTCAGTTAGCCGGTATGGATGCCCGGGGCAAGGCGCGGGATTTGGGACATTCGGTGATGGCCAAAAGCCTCGATGACCGGTGGCCATCCCGTTTAATTAACGGCGGGCAAGTGAAAAAAGGGGGGTCTGAGGTCATGGCGACGATTCAGCGCAACGGTGTGGTTCTTAACCTGCCCGAGTACGTTTCCGTGGCCGAGGACCCGCCCCGCGGTCGTACGCGGGGCGGTTCCCCTGGTGGCGGGGAGCCCGCTGACCTCGTGGCGCCCGACTATGTCGCCGGTATCGTCAGCGAGGCGGCCGATCTCACACTCGTAGACGTGGTCCCGTTGGTGGTCGATACTGCTGCGGTTCCGGCGCCCGGACGCCGCCGGGCGCGCGGGCAGGCACCTTCGCCGTCGGCGGAACTGCGGGTGGAAGTCGACCGCGACGAGGACGCGGTGGTGCTGGTGGAAAGCGACGGCTACTACTCCTGGGTCATCGGCAGCAGGGAGACCCCGTCGGCCGCTCGGCGTGCTGCGCCCACTCCCACGGTGGTGAGCTTCACCGTCGACCTGGACGTGGAGACCGACGCGCCGGCAGGCGGCGGGGGAGCACGGCGCGGAGTGATCAGCGATGCGCTGTTCAAACCAATCACCACTATTGTGTTCAAGTTCGCGGCCCGGGTTGTGGCGGGCCAGTTGGTGAAACGGTTGGAGCGCTCGGTGGAAACCGGCCTGGTGAAAATCACGGGCCCGGATCCGTCGGCCTGGATCAAACGTCCCGATCGTGCCGAACTGACGTTGCCAACCGATCAGCGGCCGCGGGTGCTGCTGTTCGTGCACGGCACGTTTAGTTCGACCCGCGGGGGATTCGCCTCGCTGGCCGCCACCCACGACGGTCGACAACTCCTCGAAAATGCGCTCCAGGCCTACGATCTCGTGCTGGGCTTTGACCACCGAACACTCAGTGAGGACCCGCTGGAGAACGCTGAGCAGCTGCTGGCGGAGCTAGGCACACTGCCGATCCAGCACGGCATGGACGTCGACGTGGTCACTCACAGCCGTGGCGCACTGGTCCTGCGCAGCCTCGTCGAACAGCTGCTGACATCGCAGGACGAATTTGCCGTGAAGAATGCCGTGATGGTGGCCGGCCCGAACGCTGGCACCTCGCTGGCGAATCCGAAGAATTGGTCCACCCTCGTCGACTTGTACACCAACCTCGGCGTGTCCGCCTGCCGGATCCTGGCGCTGGCCGGGCTAACCGCGGCGTCGGTGAGCACCGCGTTGCGTGAATCGTTGCAGGCCGTGGCGATTCTGGTTAAGGCGCTGGTGAGCGAAGCGGCCGATGAGCAGCGGGTGCCCGGGCTGGGCGCGATGGTGCCGGGCGGCACCTTCATCACCGCGATCAACCAGCCGCCGCCCAGCGGGCGGGAACCTTCGACGGCGTACTACACGGTGTCCTCCGACTTTGAAGTTGACGGCCTGTCCGGACCCCAGGAGCTGCCGGTCAAACTGCTCCGGCTGATCGGCGACGGATTCGTCAAGCAGTTGATCGGTGATGCCAACGATTTCGTAGTCGACGTGTCATCGATGACGTCGATCGACCCGGGCGTGCCCGGTGCGGTGCGCCAGTCGTTAGCGCTGGGCGAGAACTCCGTCACCTACCACGGCGCCTACTTTGTCTCTTCGGAGGTGCTGCGATCGATCGGGGGCTGGCTGCTTGCACAGGCGCCAGGGCCCGATGTGGGCGAAGTGGGCGGCGACACGTCGCCGGTGGTCGGGCAGACCGTGGTGGACCTGCCGAGCGACGTGGACACGAATTTCGCGGTCATTGACGCAGATGCGCCGATAGATGTGCTCAGGCCGCGGGTGCGCGCGTCCAAGCCGGACTTCGCGGTCATCCGGATGTCCAATCCGAAGGGCAAACTCAGCCACTATGCCTTGACGTCGAACGAGTTTCTGTCCCTGAGCGAGGACGCCGCTCCGGGGCTGAGCCTGCGGCAAAGCGGGCTGCTGGAATCCCTCGCCCCGTCGCCGACCACGATGACCATCCGCGGCATCGAGCCGATCGAGCCGGACGAGCAGGCACCGTGGACCTCGCGCACCGTCGTCCTGTTCGACGGTTCCCCGATCGGGGTTGCGCCTGCTGCCGGCGATGATGTCGGTGGACCCGACTATGACGTCGGGCCGAGCACGTCCGACTTTCACGTTGGACTGAGCAGACCCGATCTGGACTTCGGGCTGGATGACCTTGGCGGAGGGCCGCGCACGCCCATCCGGACGCGCGGCGTGGCGCCGCGAACCGCGCGCCGCGAACCGCCGCCAGAGCCTGCCGTGCCGCCTCCCCCGCCAGAGCCTGCCCCGCCGCCCCCGGCGCAGGCCTACTTTCGTGCCGAGACCGACGAGGTGATCAGCACGACGGAGGAGTCACTGGTGCTCGTCGAGATCTCGCTGGAAGCACTCGAGAATGCCGCAGGGGCCAACACTCAACTGGAGAAAGCCACCATCGATGCGGTCAAGCGCATCACCGTCAACCTGGTTCCCCGGGTGAATCTTGCCGTGGTGGGCGAAAAGTCGGCCTCCGTGGATCCGCCGCATGCCGGTGAGCCGCGGACACTGACCTTCAAAATCACTGGCGTGCAGGCCGGTCCCGGCCAGCTGCTGGTTATCGCTGGTCAAGGCCCAGTGGATCTAGTCAAGATGGTTCTCGACGTGGTGGTCGTCGACAAACGGGGTCGGACTCCGGTCGCCGGTCCGCAGCGCGCCAGCGTCGGCGCGCCGATACCACCGATGCCCGATGCCACTGCCTGTGATCAGATGATCATCGACCAGAGCACCATCGTGGCCGACGGCAAGGTCGTGCAGACCCGCTTCGACGTGCGCTACGTGTCGGAGCGCCTCGACTTCGAGGACTCTTTCGAAACACCGCCCATTGCCGGTGACCGGCTGGCCTACGTCACCGCGCTGTACGGTCAGATCGAAAAGGACTGGGGCGCCAGCGCGTCCGACGCTGAGCGCTTCAACAAGGCATTGCGCGCCTATGGTGGCCAACTCTTCGATGAGCTCATTCCCGAGCCCATCCAAAAATTGCTGTGGGACAACCGGGACACGATCAAACAAATCCAACTCAACAGCATCGACCCATTCATCCCCTGGGAAGTTGTGCATCTGAAACAACCCAACGGAAAGCTGCCCAGCGAAGAGCGGTTCCTGGCCAGCATGGGACTGGTGCGCTGGATAGACGGGGCGAAATATCCTCCGCGGCAAGTGAACGTCGCCACTGGTCGTGCGAGGGTCCTGGCCCCCTCCTACCCGGCTGCATCGGGCTGGCAGCTCAGCGAGCCGGTCAACGAGTACAAGTTCGTCAACGAGACATTCGATGCGACGCTGGTGAACGCTGACGTCGACGCGGTGATGGATCTGTTGGAAAAACCCGGCCAGTTTGATCTGTTCCACTTCGCCGGGCACGGGACGGCTGATCTCACCGACATCGCGAACGCCGGGCTGGTGGTCACGGTCCGCCAGGAGGGCGGTCGCTGGGTTCCGGTGCCGCTCACCGCGATCCTGGTCGAGCAATACGGCGATTTGCGTAAGGACAGCGGCAATCGGCCACTGGTGTTCCTCAACGCCTGCCAGGTCGGGCGTAGCGGCTATCAGCTGACCAGGACGGGCGGCTTCGCCGAGGGGTTCTTGAAGGCGGGCGCGGGCATCTTCGTCAGCACACTCTGGTCGGTGGTCGACGAGCCGGCGCGCCGGTTCACCGAGGTGTTTTACGGCCAGCTCGTGGCGGGACGCACGGTGGCCGATGCCGCCACGGTGGCCCGGCAGAAGTGCCGGGCGGACGGCGATCCCACATGGTTGGCGTATGTCGTCTACGGCCGCCCCGATGGGCGCCTGGCGCGCAGTTAGGTTTTCGTTCGGACAACCCAAGGAGGAACATCATGACCGGCTCGTCGATGGTGCGGCGAAACGTGTGGGGGCTCGGTAGCGGCGACTGGCCGGACGCGCTTCTGTGGTATGCGCGCGGGGTTGCCGCGATGAAAAGAAGGCCTCTCGCCGATCCGCTGAGCTGGCGGTTCTTCGCAGCGATTCACGGGTTCGAGCCAACAAAGTGGGGCGGGTTCGGATATTACGACGCCAAACAAGATTCCCCGCCCACCACGACGGAACTGGACCTCTACTGGTGGCAGTGCTGGCACGGTAGCTGGTACTTCCTGCCCTGGCATCGCGGGTACCTGATCGCGTTCGAGCAGGCGATACGCGCGGAGATCGTCGCACTCAACGGCCCGGCCGACTGGACGTTGCCCTACTGGAACTACTTCGCTTCGGGGCAACAGGCAATCCCGCCGGCGTTCGCGAGCACCACATGGCCCGATGGCGACGACAATCCGCTGTATGAGACGTACCGCTACGGTCCTAACGGCGACGGTGACGTCGTGATTCCCCTCGACCAAATCAGCCTCGACGCACTCGATGATCCGTTTTTCGCCGGCTCGGCCGGTGGCGGCCAAGGTTTCGGTGGCGCAGATACGGGCGTTACGAACCACGGCGGGGGTACGCACGGAAACGTCGAGTCAAACCCGCATGATTTGATCCATGTGCTTGTTGGGGGGATACGCACGCCGGGTCTGATGAGCGACCCGGACACCGCCGGGCTTGATCCGATCTTTTACCTGCACCACGCCAATATCGATCGCCTCTGGGAAGTCTGGCGACGCAACTCAACGACCCATACCGACCCAGGCGGCGATACGTCGTGGCCGAAAGGGCCTGCCCCCGCGGGTGGCCCCGCGTTTGCGATGCCCGTCCCGGCCACTACCCCCGGCCAGGACCCGACCCAATGGCTCTACACACCGGCGCAGATGAGCGACCTGGGGTCCCTCAATTACGGCTACGACGACTACGAGGATGATAGAACCACACAGCTAAGTCGGCGACGGATGCGGGCGCGACCGACCCCCGACCAACGCCGCGTGCGAGGACGGGAGATGGCCATGTCTGAGTCGACATCACCGGGTGAGGCGAAACTCATTGGCGCCACCCGTGGCTCGATGAATATCGTCGGACGGGAGTCCACCACCACGCTTCACCTAACGTCGCCCGATGTAGCACCCCGCCGCAAGCTGCGTTCGCACGGCGCTGAGGCAGAACCGCAGCCCGAGCGCGTCTACCTGAATCTCGAGAACGTCACCGCAGCCCGCGACGGCGCGATCCTCCGGGTATACGTCGGCGGCCCTGGCGGTGTCGACGAACAGGCCGCGGGCAGCGTGGCTCTATTTGGGGCGGCTCCGCAGGGCATAGCAGGCGGTGGCACCGCGAACGACGGGCTGACCGCCGTCCTCGACATCACCGACATCGTGGAGGATCTGAACCTCTCCGACAACAAGCTGAATGAATTGTCAGTCCGGGTCGTTCCGGTCGCTGAACTCGACGCCGAGTCAGACGTCAAGGTAGGTCGGCTCAGCCTGTACACGCAGAGCCAGTGACCGGTCATGGCCACGAGGGCTGCGCGCGAACGACAACGGATCCGGCGGTCACTCTGGGCGGTCGCCGGGCTGGCGTGGATTGGACTCGCCGTCGGATCGGTGACCGGTCTTAGCCACGCCACGATGCACCATCGGACGCCCGACGCCGCGATGGACATGTCCAGCGCTGACATGTCGACGATGCAAATGGCCCATCCCGGGGTCATCGACCTTCCGGCGATCGTGGCGGTGCTGGCGATGTCGGTGCTGATGGTGGTCGCGATGATGTTCCCGCTACTGACGATGCCGATCGCGCACATCCGGACCAGAAGTTTCGTTCGACGCCGTCTGCGATCGACCGGGCTCTTCTTGGTCGCATACACCACGATCTGGACCATCGCGTGCGCGATACCGGCGATGGCCTTGTGGGTCGCCGGCAACCAGGGCGTCGATCATTGGTGGCTGACCGGTTTGACGGTTGTCGCGGCTGCAATCTGGCAGTTCTCACCGGCAAAACAGCTGTGGCTCAACCGCAGCCACAGTCATCCGGCGCTGGCCGCCTTCGGCCATGCCGCGGACTTCAGCGCGCTGCGATTCGGGACCCGTCACGGGATCCGGTGCGTGGGCTCCTGCTGGGCGTTGATGGCGCTGCCGTTTGTCGTTGGCAGCTGGCATCTTGCCGCGATGGCCATCGCCGGTGCGTGGATCGCAGCAGAGCGCCTGTCGTCGCCGACCCTGCCCATGTGGGCGATCCGTGTCCCCTCAGGCGTAACCAACGTTGTCCGGGCGGCCGCCATGATCGCGGCCGAGCGCATCCCGGGCGGCTCTCGCCATCGGGTGAAGACCGAACTCTCAACAGTCTCAACGATGGTCACGGGATTTCCGGTGCTACCAGCATCGCGGGCGAACACGGCCGATCAGGGCAGAGCTTAATAACTTGGAGGAATCGGATGGCGCAGAAAATAAAGCTTCCCCCAACTCAGCGGATCGGCATCCTGGTCTTTGACGGTTTCGAGCCGATCGACGTTTTCGGCTTTGCCGAAGCCTTTGCCATTGCGCGCTTCCCCGGCCAGGGTTATTTCTCGAAGCTGCGATACCCGTTCGAGACCGTGCTGATCGCCAAGCATGTAGCGGCGGTGAAGAGCATGAATGGTCCGTCGGCCATGCCGGACTGGGACTTCACGCAGGCGCTCGAGGAGCCGCTCGACGTCCTGATGGTGCCCGGCGGCGGGGGAACCGAGGCGCTGCTCAACGACCGGGCGGTGCTCAAATGGATGCGCGCCATGAACAAGGAAGTGGGCATCATGGCGTCCGTCTGCACCGGCGCGGCTGTTCTGGCGAAGTGCGGCTTCCTTGATGGCTTGCCCGCCGCCACCAACCATGCCAGTTTCGCGTGGGTGGCCCAGCACGGGCCGGGAGTGCTCTGGGACAACGTGGCGCGGTGGGTCGATGCCGGCAAATACGTCTCCTCTGCCGGAGTCTCGGCCGGCACCGATCTCGGCTTCTACCTGGTATCGCGGCTGGCCGGCCGTGCAGTCGCCGAAAACGCGGCGATATCGGCCGAATACGATTGGCACCGCGATCCCTACCAGCCGATCTCCTATCCGCTACAGGCCGACGTTCAAGACGGCTATTCGCAAGGCGCCAAACAGGATTGGGATGACGTGTTTCAGCCGTGACCCGGCGGGTGTAGCCGCAACGGGGGTTCGTGTTAAGTGAGGCGGTGAGCCTGCCGGGATCTGTGCCGACATCTACTTGGACGGTGCGGCCGAGACCCCATCCGACTCAGATGAACACAATGGCGCAGAGCCGGTCTGAGCTCTCGTTCCGCCGCCGAGCGCCAAGTTCGCTGGTATCTCCTGCGGAACCGTGACTTGATGAGCGGACACTGACGGTTCCGACCCGACGAATAGGCTCGCTACCTGCGGTTATGTAGCGAAGATTAGCGGGCTCCAGCGACACGCCGAGGTTTTGTCAAAAGTGGCCAGGCGTGTTTTGTCAATCTTTTCTGCATCTCGACAGCATCTAGAAGAGAATTGTTGGTGCGCCTACTCCTCACGGCGAGAAGAAGTACACACAGGCTCCTGGAGGTCTCAGAACATCGTGTCGGATCTGGCATCGCGATATGACGAACACCGCTGATGAGCGGTGACACGACGGTGCCATCCGTGCGAAAAGCAATCGCTGTTGGAATTGCCTCGCTTACCCTCGCGGCGACTTCCTCGTGTGGCTATGTGGCGCACACAGCGGTGAGGGAGAGCGCGCAGGCAATGCGGGCGCCAGTTGCGGTTCCCGCGTCTACCCCGGCGCCAGGCTCGGCTTCTGTGCCCGCATCGCCGACGCCCGACGCACTTCCCGCACCGGACTTCGCAACGGTCTCCAAGCTGATGAACGATGCGATTGCGGCAGGTACGGCGCCAGGCGGCGTGGTGGTGGTCGGGCATGGTGGCAAGGTTGTCTTCCATCAGGCTTATGGGTCGCGCAAGCTTGCCGGCGAACCGGGGCTAGCTGGATCGCCCGCGCCTGCCGAGCCGATGACCGAGGACACGATCTTCGACATGGCGTCGTTGACGAAGTGCCTCGCAACGGCGACCGCGGTCATGCAACTGTACGAGCAAGGCAAGGTTCAGTTCGACGATCCTGTGCAGAAGTATTTGCCGGACTTCAACACCGGGAACGACCCACAGCGTGCAAAGGTGACGGTTCGCATGCTGCTGACGCACACTTCAGGCGAACCGGAGGACGTGCGGCTCGACGATCCGTGGGGATTGGACAGAGCCGACAAACCAGAAGGCATTCTCCGTGCCCTCACCACGCCGCTGGAGTCACCTCCCGGTGAGTATTTCAACTACGCCGACATCAACTTCATTCTACTTGGCGCGCTGGTCGAGAAACTCACCGGCGAGCCAGAAGACGTTTACATTCAGCGGAATGTCTTTGCGCCGCTTGGTATGACAGAAACCCGTTATCTTCCACCGGCCAAAGCATGTGGTCCACATGTGCTGCGAGGATCCGCGGTTGCCTGGGCGCCTGCGCCAATTGGCGGCATGCCGGGCGTTTGTCCTGCGGGCACGTGGAGCACGAGTCTGTTGTCGCGCATCGCGCCGACGACACATGACGACGAAAGCAGGAACGATCCGGGCAAGAATCCCGATTTTGATTTCCTGCTGCGGGGCGCGGTGTTTGACCCGACGACGCGCCGCATGGGGGGAGTGGCGGGGCATGCCGGTGTGTTCTCGACGGCGCACGATGTCAGCCTGTATGCGCAGGCCCTGCTTGACCGGCTCGCGGGCCGCCCGAGCAGGTTCCCGCTGAAGCAGGCGACGCTGGAATTGATGACCACTCCCCAGCAGCCCGGACATACCGCTCAACAAGTCGAGGCAGCCAACGACGCCGCCCAGGAAGCCATCGCGAAGGCACCAAACACATATGATCCGCTGCTCGCTCCGCACTATCCGGCGATCAGGGGACAAAACCTGCGTGGCTTCGGCTGGGATATTGATACCGCTTATTCCGGCACCCGAGGCATGATCTTTCCCATCGGCAGCTTCGGACACACAGGCTTTACCGGCACCTCGATGTGGATGGACCCCCGCTCGGATACCTACGTCATTCTGCTTACGAGCGCGATCGATCCGCGAGGCGATCCACCGATCGCGTATCTGCGAGGTGATGTGGCTACCGCGGCAGCCCGGACCCTGGGCTGAGCAGTGCGCCGTGTGGTCGGTGGCCGGGCGCCGAAATCGCCGCAGAGGCAACGGCCCAGCGGGCTCAACCGGGTTGGAGCCTTGGTGGGCATCGTCGGCGGTGTCGCGATTGTCACGGCCGTGATCTTCTTTTCTGGCTGGACTCAGGACACCCGGTCGGGCGGCCACAACCACGCCGGCCCTGCGATGATCGGGCCCCGCGGAATGATGGGCCCGCGTGAGATGAAGGGACCCGGTCAGACGCCACCCAGCGCCTTTGTCGCGGTTTCGGTGGCCACGGTGTGGACCACGCCGCAGAGCCCGCGTCCAGTCGACCATCCCGCCCTGACAAATCCGGTCGATATTCGCGGCTGGCTGTCGGACATGACACCGGCCCAGCAGCAAGCACTCACGTCGGACAATCTCACCCAGACGCAGGCCCTCTTCGGCGACCGTGTCTTCGTGGTGGGGGAGCAGGGTGACTGGGACGGAGTACTGGTCCCCGGCCAGCCCACACCGAAGAACGCGCTGGGCTATCCCGGCTGGATTCCCAAGGCCCAGTTGACAACCGATGCAGGCTACGGCGCGCTGCAGGACCACGCTTCCTTCGCGCTGGCCGATCGCGGCATCACCACCTGGCTCTACCGTGAATCCGGACTCTCCGATCAGGAACTCGAGATCAGTAGCAACACCAGGCTTCCCGTCGTGAACCGCACCGACAAGGCGGTTCAGGTGGCCACCCCCGGTCGAGGCCCGAGGTGGCTGGATGCTCGGACGGTGGCGGTGTACGAAAAGCCAACGGACACACCGCATCCCACCGGAGCGGATCTGGTCCGATACGCCGCCGTGTTTGTGAACGTCCCCTACCTGTGGGGCGGTCGTGCGGGGTTCGGGTTCGACTGCTCCGGTTTCACCTCCACCATCTACCAGGTGCACGGCATCACCCTGCCGCGCGATGCCGGCCCGCAAGCCGCCGACAGCCGGGGCCGCCCCGTCGACAAATCCGCGTTGCAACCGGGCGATCTGCTCTTCTACTCGCACGGCAACAGGGACCCCGACAATCCCGACGCGATCTACCACGTGGCCATGTATTCCGGGAACGGCCAGATGATCGAGGCATTCGACTCGACGGCACCAGTGCGCATCACCCCGGTTCGACTGGACGCAGATTACTGGGGCGCGCGCCGCTACCTCGATCAACCGCGGTGACAGATCGTAGTGTCACTTGAGGTTCAGCGGTACTCCAGCGTCGTGAAAGACGTCCTGTATCGCCTCGAACAACGTGCCCTGTCCGTGGCGCACGTCGTTGAGGTACCGCTGCGACAGCGCGCTGTGTTGCCATACGAATTCGTAAGGCCGATTTTCGGGGGTGCCGAATCCGCCTCGCAGGCAGTCGGCCAGTGCGTCGAGATTGCGGCCAAAGTATCCGCCGGGACCGTTGACGGCGGATCCGATCTCGCGATAGAAGTCATTGGCGGACTTGATCTTTCGACCGTCGATTCGGAAGATAACAGGTCGGTCTTCGCGTGGCTCCCGTGCCATCATTGCCTCCCCGCGCCAGTGATCCGGCAGAACGAGTCATAGTGGTCGCCGGTGTAGAAGTATTGGGTCGGATCGGTCAATGGTGCTCCGCCAGTGACGATGCGCCTGAGCGACCGGTCTCGGGCACGCGGGGTGATCACGGTGTACTCGTGGTAGTACCCCCTGCGCTGCTTAGGCAGATGACCCTCGTGATTCACGAACACCGCGCCGTCGCTTTGCGGAAACGGGAAGGGGCCGCCTGCGTGGATGCGCCGCACTGTGTCGCCCACTTCGGGCGGCAGGGTGGTCATCGGGCACGTCGGCTCGTTGACGCCACTGACTGTCGTCGGTGCCGGCTCGGAAGAATGGGTCCGCGCCAGCATCCATCCGCCGACGATGACGATCAGCGCGCACAACGCGACAAGTGCCAACTTGCGTCGACCCACGTGTGCTCCTCGCTGCCGGATGCCTCGATTACGCCGGACCCCTCATTCTGGCTTGGTTCGGCGCGGGGGCGTGCATCGGCGCTGGCGTTAACCCGCACGCGCTGTACGGGTTCGAGTCGTGGACGCTGTCATGCGCGAACAACGTCACAGCCGGCAGGTCAGCGGAAGCGAATGTTCAACGTCGCGAGCCCGAAGATCTTCTTGCCATCGGACTTCGCGCCGACAATGACGACACCGGTGCGGGTGTCAGGGTCGAGCGACTTGATCCGGCCACTGAACTCGATGTCGGCGCCGTCGGTGGCCGACACGATCGCGGGCGCCGAGAGCCGCACCGCGTAGCGGGTCACCGCACCGGGGTCACCCGACCACGCTGAGGCGAATCCGGCACCCACACCCATGGTCAGCATTCCGTGGGCGATCACATCGGGCAGGCCCGCCAGCTTGGCGATGCCCTCGTCCCAGTGAATCGGGTTGGCGTCGCCGGCCACGCCGGCGTAGTTCACCAGATCGCCGCGGGACAGTCGCGCGTGGTGCATCGGTAGCTCGTCGCCGACCGTCACCTCATCGAAGGATGGTGTGCCAGGCGTGCGGGTCGTGTCCTCGGCGATGCCTATCTCGCCCTCGGGGCGCACCGTCTTCCGGTACTCGGATTCGCCGATTCCGAAGAGGTCCACGTCGTGCATCATCATCGTCTGCACGGCCGTCTTGATCGCCGGATCGACGTCCTCGGCGGTGAGACCGACGACGGTGGTGTGCAGGGTGTGTACCCGTTCGCCGTCAGTGTCGGTGAAGGTGTTGGTGACTGTGATCAGGTCTCTGCCGGCGATTCTGCGCACCGACGTCAGTTCGACGTCGACGTGCAGTTCGTCACCGGCCACGATCGGGCGGTGCTGCTCGAACACCTCTTCGGTCTGCATATACGTGTCGTAGCCGACGACCACCTGCTCGAACATGAGGCGGTTGCAGGTCATGCCCGGGGTCGACGTGAACGTCAGCGGCGCCACCAGGTCCGAATAACCCAGCTCAGCGGCGGCCACGACGTCCCAGTGTGCGGGATGATAGTCCTGCACTGCACGGGCGTACTCGCGTAGCTTCTCGCGGCCCACCAGGTAGGTGCCGTCCATCTGGTAGTAGTGGCCGACCCGCGATTCCAGCTCCGATGCTTCTGCAGTGGTCATGAATTTGCTCAACTTTTCTATCGGCGTGTTCGCGGACCCCGACCAAGGCACCCTAACGTGCGGGCACCGTCTGGACGGCAGCGATGCCGCGCGGAAATGATCGGGCCGAGCGAAATGATGGACCGCCAGGGGTCTGAGGTGGCACGGTGACGGCTTGTGCGGGTGTGGCTGAGCGGCTAGGCAGCGGCCTGCAAAGCCGTACACACGGGTTCGAGTCCCGTCACTCGCTCCGCGAAAGCTGAGCAGCAAGCCGTAGTCGGCGGAGGACTATTTCGACTCCTCGCCGTGTTGCTGCTCAGCATGAGCACGCAGTTGCACTTCAACGCATTCATCTGGCCCAACGGGTATCACGAAGCCGCATGGCGCGTAGTTGATGACGACGTTCGCAACGTCCTCGGCCTGTCCTACTACGCCGATATCGCGCGGATCGCTGAGCGCGGCTTGATGGACTCGATTTTCCTGGCCGACAACATCGCGATCGCCGAGTACCGGGCTACCTATCTCCCGCAGACACAATTCGATCCGATTTCGGTGCTGTCGGCGCTGGCCGCGGTCACGAGTCACATCGGCCTGATCGGGACGGGCTCAACGACCTACAGCAAGCCGTGGGAGCTCGCCCGCCGGTTTGCGACGCTGGATCACCTCAGCGGCGGTCGCGCCGGCTGGAACATCGTCACGACCGTCACGCCGCTGGCTGCGGCGAATTTCGGTGAGCGGTTCCATCCCGAGCGTGCCGATCGGTATACGCGCGCTCACGAATTCGTCGACGCCGTCACGCGTTCGTGGGACAGCTGGGAGGACGACGCGGTCATCGGTGATCGCGAGCGCGGCGTGTGGGCAGACCGTGCGAAGCTGCACGCGCCACGCTTCCACGGTCAGTACTACGACGTCGAGGGGGTCCTGCCGTTTCCCCGCTCGCCGCAAGGGCACCCGGTGCTCGTTCAGGCAGGACAGTCGGCAGCCGGAGTCGGGCTGGCCGCGCGCTACGCCGAGGCGGTGTTCTCCGGGCCGCCATCCCTCGAGGCCGCGGTCGCCTTCCGGGCTGATCTGCACGCGCAGGCCGCTGCTGCCGGCCGCAACCCCGACCAGGTGTTGGTGCTGCCTGCGTTGATGGCCACGTTGGGCGGCACCGAGGCCGAAGCGCAGGCACGAGCGCGGCGACTCGAGGATCTGGAGAGCCCGGAGTTTCGTTGGCAAAACGCTTTGTACACAGCCGGACTCGATCCCGATGGTTTCGATCCGGACGCTCCGCTGCCGCCCAGGCTCTGGACTGACCGGTCGGCACCGTCAAGCCGCGCCGAACAGCTCTATGCGGCCGCGCGTGCGCGACCGAACGCGTCCTTACGGGAGATCACCCGGCCGGCGAGCGGAGGCGCCGGCGGGACGCAGTTCATCGGCACTCCCGAGCAACTGGCCGCTCATATGATCGCGTGGCAGGATGCGGGCGCGGTCGACGGCTTCACGTTCATGGGATCGACGCTGCCGCATGAACTTACGGCCTTCGTCGATCATGTCGTGCCGATCCTGCAGCGCCGTGGCCGATTCCGCACCGAGTACACCGGCCAGACGTTGCGCGACCACCTTGGGCTTGCGCGGCCGGAGGGGAGTGCTACCGGGTCGCCGCGGCGTCAATCGGCTTGATGATCAGCGAACCAGTCGAGCGTTCGATCAACCACACATCGCAGTCAGGTGTGCCTCGACTCGCGGCGCTGGCGCCGCACCGCTGACGGTCAGCAACTCAGAGGCCATCACCGTCGCGACGTCGCGCGGATAGGTGCGGCGTGCCAGGCATAACAGCAGCCCGGCGGCGATGACCAGCGTCACCAGCATGATGAGGAACGTATGGCCCAACGCGGTGGCGGCGCTCGCGGCCGCGCCGGCGCGTTCGCCTCGCCCTAGTGCGGTGGACACAGCGCCGAATGCCACCGGTGCCAACCCCGTGGATATCGACACCAGCGCGCTCCGCACCGCTTCGGCCGTTCCCCACAGCCGGGAATGCACGATGTCCAGCCTCGCCGCGTTGAGCGGTGGGTTCACCCCGCCCATTGCGATCCCGGCAAGAAACGCGAACGCCAGCGCGAGCGGCAGGCTGTCGGTCAGCAGTGTCGGAAGGATGAACACCGCCGCTGCGAGAAACGTCACCCCGCCCACCACGATCCGTGCACTGATGTGGCCCCGGGCGGTCAGCCGGTCGGCGATGCGTCCGGTGCTGAGCACGCCGATCAGCGCGCCGACGCCGAGGACGGCGATGAGCACGGTCGCCTGGGCCTGGCCGATCTGAAACCGGCCACACAGCAAGGCCACCCCGAAGGTGCTTAACCCGGTGGAGAAGAAGTAGCCGAACGACGACCCCACGGTCAGAACGACATTGGTACGTATCGAGAGCACCCAGCGCAGGTCCCGCCACACCGAGCGACGCCGCGTACCTTCAACTGAAACCCGCGGATCCTCTGCTGCGTGGTCGCTGAGGCGGCTGTGGCCGCCGCGTAGCGGTTCGCGGAGCATCGTCGCCACGGCGACGGCCAGTGCGAATCCCACCACGGCCAGCCAGCAGAAGCCCAGCCGCCAGCTGAGCGCGCCGAGTTCCCCCGCGACCAGCAGCCCCACCGCCGTGTAGGTTCCTTCGCCGGCGAGCACAAGCCCATACACACGACCCCGCTCGCTCGGCCGGAAGTAGTCGCCGACCAGCGAGGCGACCACTGGCCCCGAGACCGCCATCCCGGCGCCGAGGCCCACCCGGCTAGCCAGCAGCCAGCCGTAACTGGGGGCGGCTGCGCTCAACGCCATTGCCGCCGAGCACACCAGCAGCGCCATCCACAGCAGCCGAACCCGTGCGGTGCGATCGGCGAGCGGCCCGGCCAGCAGCGTGGCAAGCGCGCCGACACCGGTCGATACGGTGACCAGCAGCCCAACCTGGATGTCGTCGATGTGCAATGACTGTTTGAGCGATACAACCAGCGCGCCAACCGTCCCGCCATCGGCGCTTTGCAGCCTTACCACCAGAGCGAGCAAAACGATTGGTTTGAACCGCCGGTGGTCTAGCGCGCGAGCCGAAGTCGTTAAGCGAGAGAACCTTTGGAGCCTTGCGCCCGGGAGTCCCGATCGAGCATCTCGGGACGCCGGCGCATCTACGAGACACTCTGCCGCGGAGGCGCACTCTGCGGCAGCCGGCACGACCTCAAGATACCGTGCGAGACACCGTATTTAGCCCATCCCCCGCGCGAGTCACAGTACTCACGCCCCACGTTCAGATTCAGTTTCACTGTGGGATGTTAGCGGTCCGTGGTGAATTAACGCGGACCGCTATCCGTCACACAGGCAGGCTATCCAGTCGCGGTCAGTCGGTTTGGTGAGCCGCGAACCAATCGAGCAGCAGTTCGGCTAACTTGTCGGGTTGTTCATCGGGTATCCAATGCGAGACACCGGGCAGGATCTCGAACCGATATTCGCCGCTGACGTATCGAGCAGTGTCGTGGGCTGCTTTGGGAAGCAACGCGGTGTCGTGGTCGCTCCACACGTACATCGTTGGCGCAGAGACCTTTTGGTTAATGGCGCGCGGATCGGATAACGGCATCGCGCGGTACCAGTTGATCGCAGCCGTCAGCGCTCCGGGTCCGCTGATGGCCTGTGCATCTCGCTTGGCCACGGCCGGTATTTGGCCGGTTCGTCGCAGTGATTCGGAGATCATGGCGCCGTTGCGGCGCAGGAGCAGCCATTCCGGTATCCGCGGCAGCTGAAAGAAAAACATGTACCAAGACGCCAGGCCCTGGCGACTGTTAGTGAACGATTTGAGGAACGCGGCGGGATGCGGCACCGAAATCGGTGACACGGTGGCCAGCCGCTCGGGCATTTCGGCCGCGGCGGCCCACGCGACCGCGGCGCCCCAGTCATGCCCGACGAGGTGCACCCGTCGTGCACCGCTGGCGTCGATCAGCGCGCCGAGATCGGCGACGAGTTCGGGTATGCGGTAGTCGCGGCGGCGGGCGGGCCGGGCACCCGGTGAATAGCCCCGTTGATTGGGCGCCAGGCAGCGGTAGCCCTGGGCGGTAAGCCGGTCGATGACGGCGTTCCAGCTGTCGTTGTGCTGCGGGAAGCCGTGCAGCAAGACCACAACGGGTCCATCGGCCGGTCCGGCATCGCGGACATCGAAGGTTAGGTCATTGCGGCGGTAATGCTCCATGCGTCAAGCATCTCGCATCCACGTGCCAAGCCGCCGCTCTGCCCCCGACTACCTTGTTGAGCTCCAGCGGATCATCGGCGGCTTCACCCGCGCGCATAACGGATGCCCCTTAGCGTCGGTGAGACCGAGGGTTCCGACCAGCGTCCCCGACCTCGCGGCCGCATCGAGGACGTCGGTCGGCACGTCGGCGAGCATCAACTTTGCCCGCCGAAACATCGTGAAGCGACCCTTATCGTCGACGTCGCCCCAGCTCAAGTAAATGAATCGTGCTCCGGGCCGTCCCTGAATATGCGGCCCGCGGACATCGGTTCCATCCACGGAACAATCCAGCGTCCACTCCGCTGACGCCGCATCGCCCGGATGGAGGCCTAAGAGCTCATCACGACGGTTCTTGCGCTGCACGCCGACGTGGATGTTGGAGTATCCGGGGAAGTTGTCGCCGGCGCAGCATTCGCGCCCGGGTAGCTGAGTACCTACGATTCGGATTTGCACGCTCTCATTGTTGCGCGTAGTTATGCGGCCCCTTCGATGAACCGCCTGTGCAATTCCTCTGTGAGGGTGTGGATTTGGCGGGTCAGCTCGGTGTTGGTTTTGAGCTCGAGCTCCTGAGCTCCGAAGTCGTGATCGGCTTTGGCCTGTTGGAAGGCCGATTGACGGTTCTGGCCGATCATGACGAACGTCGACAGAAAGATCGCTTCAAGTGACACCACCAGAGTCAGCGTCGGCCACGGGCTCTTCTCGAGAACCACCATCCACACGGCGAAGAGGACGGCGTGAATCCAGACGAAGTTCATCGAGCCGGCGAATGCGGTGATGGTATCGGCCAGTCGCAACTGGAATTTGTCGCTTCGTCTCCTAGCCTCCTCCAGCACGGCGGGATGGTGGCGTTGGTTGTTGCGCAGCAACCGGTGCGGAATGAGTTGAGGAGTTAGCCGATTGCTGTTGGAGTCTGGCGTTGTCACGTTCAGTCCTTCCGGGGCCGTAAGGCTTATTTTGGCCTGAAGGTCCTGAACATGTGGCACCTTATCGGCGGAGTTGAAGACGCTAGTGCCGCAATCTGTTGAGCTGTTCATCGACCTGTAGGGCGCTGGCGGCGGTCTTGTAGCTCTCGACGACACCCTCCAGCCGTGCAGGGGAGCCCTCGAAGCAGGCCCAGTCAAACACGGCCTGACATACGTGGTCGGCCAAACTGCGCAATATGCCATCCCGAGGAGGGTTGTCGATGACCCTGATCGCGGCCGTGCAAAGCATTCCCTTGTCGACGTTGTCGTCCTGCAGGGCCCGCCGAGCCATTGTCAGGAGCGCCCGAGTATGTACACCCTCGAAATCCATCAATCCCCCGTGCTTCCTAATAGGGTTGCAGCCCGTCCGCCTGCAATGCACCAGACCGGCCGAGTGGTTAACCTAGCCGAACAATGAGTACACGCCGGCCACGTTCCGGTAACAGAGATACATCGGTCTCAACCGAAATCGTTGGTGGTTTGGAGGAATCATGTGCAGCGCAACGTCCCAGCGAGCACTGGATCTGGCCGGCCAGACCGTCGTACTGATTGGTGGCAGCGCCGGCATCGGCCTGGAGACGGCCAGACGCGCACGCGCTCACGGCGCCAACGTGATACTCACCGGCCGCAATCCGGACCGGCTCGCCGAAGCCGCCGACGACGTCGGAGCGCAACAGACTGCGGCATTCGACGCCACCGACGACGATGCCTTGCACGGCTTCTTCGAAACCTTTTCCGCCCCAGTCGATCACGTGATGGTCACCGCGGGAGGCCCACGCTACGGGCCGCTGCTGGAAATGGACTCGGACGAAGTGCGCGACGTACTCAGCGGGCACGTAACGCTGTATCTCGCCGTGGCGCGCCACTCGGTGGGCAAGCTGACGCCGCACGGCTCACTGACATTCATGGGCGGCACCGGTGGGCGTCGTGTCACCAAAGACCTCGGCATCGTGTCTGCGGCCACCGCTGCGCTGCCTCCGTTCACCGCCGCCCTGGCCCTCGAGCTCGCACCCGTTCGCGTCAACCTCATCGCCGCCGGCTTCGTTGACACACCACTGTCCGCCGCGCTACTCGGAGATCAACTCGAGGAGCGTAGAGCCGAGCTGCGCGCCAAGCTTCCCATCGGGCGGGTAGTCGGTCCCGCCGATGTTGCCGCACTGGCGGTACACCTGATGACCAACACGGCGCTCACCGGCACCACGTACGACATCGACGGCGGCCAGCAATTCGTGGATTGAACGCTGCCCACAACCATTTAGTTGTCAAGCGTCGGTCAACTTTCATTCATCTTTCTGGGGTGCCAGCGACGTAAGATCCCGACACATGAGCGAACCTTCGTCCGGGAGTGCTGGAAGCTTGGCGGCAGACGGCAAGTGGCAGCCGCAGCGGTGGGAGACCGCCTTCATCTACGAGACGCATGAATCCCTGCAAGAGGTGATCGATCAGGTCAGCCGACTGACGAACTCCTACGGAGCAGAGGGGTGGGAGATCGTCAACTCTGCGGTCCAGCGAACTCAGGTCGTACACCACTTCAAGGAATATGACCAAGTCGGGGACCGGCTTTTCGAGTGGGGCGTCGTTTGTACGATGAAGCGTCCGCTCCCGCCCGGATAACGGGTTGTTGGCTGCGATTCAACGCGTAAGCCACCTGTGTCAGCACGGAGTTCGGCGAGCTTGATCTGATCGGGCGGGTCTGCGTCACACTGTCGACCCATCGATGTTGTTCGGCCGAACAACGACCGCGAACCGGCCAGTGACGAAGATGACGGTCAAGGTCCGGGAGGGTCGGCCCGCCGAACAGGCACAAGCTGCTGTTTGGGCTCAAGTCGAGGCTCCAGCACGCGACCGGCGCTGCAGATGTTGACATGCTGTTAGCCCTCGAGGAGACGCCAGCCAGTAACGCCATCGAACTCGGCGAGCTGATGCCCGAAATCGGCGCGTAGCCAGCGGCCCGGAGTCATGACTGTGCGGGCGGGGCGGCGGCGTAGTCAGCGTTGAACGTAGATTCCACGGCGGAAATCAGTTCTGGCGCAATAGCGGTGTCCAGATCAAGGGACAATTCGCGGTTTTCGACAAGGCTTGTGGTGGAGAGGTTTTGGCTGCCGATGATGAGTGAGGTGTTGTCGGTGAGCAGCATTTTCTCGTGAATGTAAAGGCCTGATTCGGTGTTCGGGAACAGGTGCACCGAGCAGCCGGCGGCCGACACTTCGGCGATTGACTTGGTCCACGCCGGGTCCTGGGTCATCACGATGCGGCATTGCACACCGCGGCTCGCGGCTTTGTCCAACGCCGATACCACCGCGCGGTCTTTGAGTTCTTGGTTGGTGAGATCGATACTGCGGGTGGCCCGGTCGATGTGCTGCAAGAAGCTGGCGCGCGCCATCGGCGACCAGATGAGGTTCGGTGCGGGAGTGGCCTCTGGCGGCCGCCCGGACGGCGGGGTGGTGTAGTCGGTATCGAACGTCGCGGCAATGGCGGCTACGTCGGTCGGATTGGTGTCCAGCACCCAGGCGTCGCGGCTGGTCGAGTAGTACTGCGGTTCGAGGTTGCCGGTGCCGACCGTCGCAGTGGCGTCGTCAACGGTGATCGTTTTTTGGTGATAGATCACGCCGTTGGGAGCCCACCTGACCCCCACGCCGGCGTCGCTGAGTTGTTGGAAGGACGCGGCGTTGGTTTGGCGGCCGCGGAACGCGGCGTCGAGAATGACACGGGTGTCGAGGCCCCGGTTGTGCGTATCAATGAGTGCGTTCACCGCGGCGGGATCGGTGAGTTCGTACATGGTCATCCGGACCGAGCGGGTCGCACCGCTGATCAGACCGATGATGGGGGCGTACCCCGCGTCGGGCTCCTGAATCAACTGATAGTTCGCATCGGCCGCGCGTGCGGTCGGCGCCGTGCAATTAGGCAATTCAACGCAACCGAAGCACGCCAGTGCGCTGGTTGCCACAGCCATAAGCCGAGCGATGGTTGCTATCCGCATGCACCCAAGCCTATTGAGGCTTACCGACACCGACGGTGTGGCAGGGCCGCGTGCGCTTGAAGGCTTAGGAGACCAGCGTTTCGCTCCTCACGGGGTGCCTTCCCAGTGCTTTGCAAGCGGCGTGCCGGCGAACCTCGCCAGCATCTCGCGGGACAGCAACAACACGGAGCTGCGCGGACGGTGATTCACCACCAGGCGCTGGGCCGTCCCGGCGGCGTTGAAAGTAACCAGGACGATCACGTAGAGCGGCGCGCCACGCACTGCTGAGGTGTAGTCCTCAAGGAAACTGTTCTCCCCGCATGGGCCGGCGTAGTGGAATTCTTGGAACTCGTATATTTCGCGGGCGGCGACCACAACTTCGTGGACGGCCTGCGCGCCTTGGATGGCGCCGTCCCATGCCGGGCCCTCCCCGGTGACGTCGTCAGCGAGATTGTCCAGCCACGCCGGGTAGTAGGGCTTGCCCTTGTATATCGATGCCATGGCGCGCCTACGGTGTGCCTTGCCAATGCTTGGCGTAGGGGGTGTCGGCGAACTTCTCGAGCATCAAGCGAGAAAACTGCAGCATCGCGCTGCGTGGCCGGTGGTTCACCACGACGCGCTCGGTCTGCCCGGCCGAGTTGAGGGTGACGAGGACCACGACGTAGGTCGGCATGCCGCGGACTGAACTCGTGTAGTCCTCGAGGAAACCGTTGTCGCCGCAGGGACCGGCGTAGTTGAACTCCTGGTGGTCATACAGTTCCCGGGCAGACACCAGAATGGAACGAACGTCGTCGGCGCCGCGCGCGGTGCCATCCATCGCCGCGGCCTCCAAAGTGACGTCGTCCGCCAAGTTGTCCAACCATGACGGGTAGTAGGGCTTTCCCATGTACGTCATATGGCGCCTCCCGTGGAATCCGGCGGTGTCCGCGGACGATCTTGATCTGAGACGATGCGAGTATCCGCCCTCGGGCCGCTCTGTTGCGTGCAATCAACAGAATTCGGTGTCACGACAACCCATAGACGGATCCCGCACAAATGGCCCGAACAGCAAGTCATGAGCACACACTGTTCCCATCGCCCGACACAGAACGGGAGGACGGAAGCTGTGACTACAGTCAGAGCCGCGGCGGTTCAACTGAGCCCGGTGCTCTACAGCCGCGAAGGAACCGTCAACCGCGTCGTCACAAAGATCGATGAATTGGCAACGCGCGGCGTGCAATTCGCTGTTTTCCCGGAGACAGTTGTGCCGTATTATCCGTACTTTTCGTTTGTGCAGCGTCCGTTTGAGATGAGCGGCGAGCAGATGCGGCTGCTGGGGCAGGCAGTCACCGTGCCATCGCAGGCGACGCACGTGCTCGGCGACGCCGCACGACGAGCGGAAATGGTGGTGTCTATCGGCGTGAACGAGCGTGACGGTGGCTCATTGTTCAACACTCAATTGCTTTTCGACGCTGACGGAACATTGATCCAGCGTCGGAGGAAGATCACCCCCACATATCACGAACGGATGGTATGGGGGCAGGGGGATGGCAGCGGACTTCGAGCGGTGGACAGCGCGGTGGGTCGCGTCGGTCAGTTGGCCTGTTGGGAGCACTACAACCCGCTGGCCCGATATGCGCTGATAGCCGATGGCGAGCAGATCCATTCCGCGATGTTCCCGGGATCGATCTTCGGCGACTTGTTCGCGCAGCAGACCGAAATTCAGGTGCGCAATCATGCCCTCGAGTCGGGCGTCTTCGTGGTTGCCGCGACGGCTTGGCTGGATCCGGATCAGCAGGGGCAGATTTCGGCCGACACCGGTTGTCCGGTGGGCCCGATCTCGGGTGGCTGCTTCACCGCGATCATCACTCCGCAAGGAGAGCTGCTCGGTGAGCCCCTGCGCGCGGGTGAAGGAGAGGTGATCGGCGATCTGGACTTTGCGCTCATTGATAAACGTAAGGCCTTCATGGACTCGAGCGGACATTACAGTCGGCCCGAATTGTTGAGTCTGCTCATCGATCACACACCCAGACCCCATGTACACAGATCGCCAGTCCCTGTTGACGTTGAAGCGAGCGACCGCGGCTGAGGCTGCATCCCGAACTACGTCCCGGGCAGAAAACACGGCGGTGCTGTGTTGCGGTACATACGCGACAAGACAGAGGGAGACGCAGGTGAAGATTCGCTTCGGGGTGAGCCTGGGCTTGACCATCGGTCCAGGACAGCTCGCTGGCATCGTCGATCACCTGGAAAACAGCGGGGTCGACTCATTGTGGTTTTCCGAGCTGGTTTACACGCCGGCAGTGGATCCCATGGTGGGCATGGCCTACGCGCTGGCCCGGACAACCCGGTTGAAGGTCGGTACTTCAGTCGTGGTCCTACCAGGGCGGCATCCGGTGCTGGTGGCGAAGCAATTGGCGTCGCTGGCGGCCCTCGCGCCCAAGCGAGTTCTGCCCGTCTTCGGGCTACGCTCGGCGATTCCCGCCGAGCGCGAGCTGTTTGTCGTTCCCGACGGCGAGCGGGCGGCGGTGTTCGACGAGTCGCTGCAGCTGCTGCGGTCGGTGCTGGTCGAGGATTCCCCGAGTTATGCCGGCCGGTATTTCACCGTTAGCGAGGCGGCGGTAGCGCCTCGGCCGGTACCTCCGCTCGACATCTGGTTGGGCGGTTCAGCGCCGGCGGCATTTCGGCGCATCGGCGCGTTTGGCGATGGCTGGCTAGGTAGCTTTCTGACGCCAATTGAGGCCCGGGCGGCGCGCGAAGCGATCGAACATGCTGCGGCGCAAGCAGATCGACAGATCGAGCCAGACCATTTCGGGATTTCGTTGGCCGTTGCTGACGGCGAGTTGCCGGCGGAGGTGGCTACCGCCGTCCGCCGGCGGCGGCCCGATGTGGATCCGGAGCAGCTGATCGCAACGAGCTGGAACCAGCTGCATCGCCAACTCGACGCCTATCTGGAGGCCGGTTTGACGAAATTCGTCATTCGGCCGGCCGGTGAAAGGCCGTTCGAGGACTTCATCGATCAATTTGTCACCGAGCTCGTCGCTCGACAGAACTGATGGTTAGGCGCTTTCTCGACATATTCGTTAAGACCGTGGGGACCTACCACCTTCGTCGATATATTCAAAGCTTGAATGCGGCGGCGGTGTGGTGATGGTTGCCTGGCTGGGCTTCGTGGTGGGGTTCCTCGTCGTGACGAGCGCCCTGCTTAGCGTTGTCGGCACTCTTGTCGTGCCACGCAGTGTCGATTCCCCGATATCACGCTGGGTCGACCACGCCTTGGACGCTTCGTTCTACCAGCTGACCAAGCGGGTCCGGTCGTACGAGCACCGTGACCGCATCCTCGCGTGGCAATCGCCACTGTCGTTGCTGATACGCCTGGCGGTGTGGCTCGGGCTCCTCGTTGCCGGTTTCGCGCTGCTGCTGTTGCCGAGCCTCGACGGGAACCTCTCAGCGGCGTTTTCGCACGCCGGGTCGTCGATGTTCACCCTCGGTTACGCCGCCCCCACCGGTACCGGCAGCACGACGCTCGAATATTTGGCGGCGTTCACGGGGCTGGTTGTCATCGGCTTGCAGGTCGGCTACCTGCCCACCTACTACGCCGCATTCAACCGGCGTGAGACCGAAGTCAGCCTGCTTACCTCACGCGCCGGCGTCCCGGCGTGGGGGCCCGAGATTCTGGCCCGCACTCGCTGGGGGATCGAGGACAGCGACATACCGGCCCTGCTCGACGAGTTGTTCGTCGCGTGGGAACGATGGGCCGCCGAGGTCGCTGAGTCCCACACCACCTACTTGACATTGGCGAGGCTCCGCTCACCACGGCCGCTGTCACACTGGCTGATCGCGCTGATCGCGGTGATGGATGCCGCTGCCCTCCACTTAGCGCTGTCCCCGTCGCAACAACCCAAACTTTCCCCGCGGCTGGCGCTTCGGATGGGCTTCGTGGCGATACAGCAGATCGCAACGGTCATGGGGCTGTCGGTACCCGACGATCCTGACCCCGATGGGCCGGTCACGGTCACCTTCGACGAATTCAGATCCGCTACCGCAATGCTGCGCGAAGTCGGGTACCCGATCGAACAGACCGACGAGGAAGCCTGGCCGCATTTTCGTGGCTGGCGCGCCAACTACGACATGCCCGCGTTGTTGTTGGCCCGCCAACTTGACGCGCCGCCGGCTCTGTGGACTGGTCCGCGGCGATGGCCGTCGGCGCCGATCGCGCCGCGGCGCCCTCCCGCCAGATTCGCGCGGGACGCCCGACGACGCCGAACGTAACGAAGTACCTTGGGCGGCAATTAAACGCTTGCCGCGCAGCTGCACGCAATCCGCGGGTGGGGCCAAATCCCGACCACCGACCGCTACGCCATGCTCAGCACGATCCGGCAGCCGACGTTGATCATGCACGGTGTCAAAGACGTTGTTGTCGACCCGGTCAACGCCATAATTCTCGCGGAGCACCTTTCCGGTGCAACACTTTTGATGTTTCCCGACGCTAGCCACGGCGCACGGTCGCAACACTTAGACGTCTTCCTGGCCAACGCACGCCTATTCCTCAACAGCTGAAAACTTGGGTAACTAACCGTTTGTGCCGAACGGTTCGCCGTCAAAGCGCTCCCGGGTGGCGAGTTCGGCGACGCTGTCGCGCCTGAGCTTCGTCACCTGCTTGCGCGGCTTTCCGATCGGCAACACCGCGGCAACGGCGTATGACTCCGGCACGCCGAGCAGATCGCGGACCCGCGGCTCCTCCGCCACCGCCATCGTGGTGATGGTGCCCCCATAGCCCTCGTTGCGCGCGGCCAACAAGATGTTCCACACCAACGGATATATTGACGCGCCGCTGATCACCCCGATCCGGTCGAGGTTTTGATCTATCGCGGCGACTACCTCGAGATTGACGCAGGCCACAAGCACCACCGCGGCGGTGAGCAGCGGCGCGGTGAATTGCGACGGCACTTCGGTGGCCGCTATCTCCGCCGCCGACGCCTTCGGTGGGTGCAGTGGGTTCCACGGGCTTTCGCCGCTGGCCAACTGGGCGACATACCGTCGGGCGCCCGTCGTCGTCAGCTCGGCCAGCGCCTCGCGGGTGGCCCGATCGCGCACGACGATCACGTGCGTGCCCTGCCGGTTCCCGCCGCTGGGCGCGAACCGCGCGTTGTCCAGGATGCGTTCGAGCACATCGTCGGGCAGCGGATCGCCGGTGAACTCGCGAACCGCGGCGGTAGTGCGCATTACGTCATAAAGCTCCATCAGCCCATCCCGATCTCGGTAATTCGTTGGCACTGTCGCGCGTTTCGAGCCACGTTAGCTTCTAGCCAGGTGATGGAAGTCCCCAACCCCGTCACAGCAATCGCGCCGCTCTTGACGCGTCGCTGACAATTGATTGTCGAGCGCGCACGAAGGGGTCGCGACTATGCCCACCTTGGTATCGGTCAACGTCGGTCTGCCGAAGAACGTCGCGTGGAACGGTCGCACCGTCTACACCGGAGTGTGGAAGCAGCCGGTGGCGGGCCCGCGGATGGTCTGCCGGCTCAATGTCGACGGCGACGGCCAAGGCGACCTCGGTGGGCACGGTGGCGAAAACCGCGCCGTGCTGGTGTATCAGCTTGACTCCTACCGGTATTGGTCGCGCGAACTGGACCGCGACGACCTGCAACCCGGCCATTTCGGCGAGAATTTCACGGTCGAGGGTTTGCCGGACGATGAGGTTTGCATCGGCGATCGATACCGGATCGGCCAAGCCGTCTTCGAAGTCAGCCAACCGCGGGTGACCTGTTACCGGGTCGGCTTGCGGCTGGGGGAACCGCAGATGGCCGCACTGCTGGTCTCCCACCGTCGCCCGGGGTTCTACTTCCGGGTCATCACCGAAGGACAGATTGAAGCCGGTCAAGACATAGTCAAAGTCGGCTCAGGACCCGAGCAGGTCAGCGTCGCCGAAATCGATGCGCTGCTTTACCTTCCCGGCCATCCACGCGACGCATTACAACGCGCCTTGCGTATCCCCGCGTTGAGCTCCGGCTGGCGGGGATCCCTGCAGAACCTGCTCACCCAGGCTGGCACCACGTCGACATCGGCCGGCAACACCGGCCTGACGGCCGCCGCCAGCAGCCCCCCGCCGGCTTGGGCCGGGTTCCGTCGCTTGAAAGTCACGGCAACCCGAGACGAGAGCCGCACCGTTCGCTCGATCACCTTGGCCGATCCCGACGGCGCGCCGCTGCCGCCTTGGCGGCCCGGCCAATCGATCGCCGTGCGCCTATCCCGCGAGGACACCCGCGAGACGTTGATCAGGAACTACTCGCTGTCGAACTGGGCCGGAGCGGGGACCTACCGGATCAGCGTCAAACGCGAAACACACGGCGCAGCAAGCAGATACATTCACACCCAGGTGAAGGCCGGCGATATCCTTGAGGTCGCGGCGCCCCGCGGTACGTTCTTCCTGACCGAATCCGGGTCACCGGTCATCCTGATGTCCGCGGGCGTCGGAGTCACGCCGGTGCTGTCCATGCTGCACACCTTGGCCGCGACCGAATCTCCACGGCAAGTCTGGTGGCTGCACGCCGCTCGAGGTCCGTCCCAGCACCCCTTCGCGCTAGAAAGCCGGGCGCTGCTCAACCGGCTCGGCAACACCCACCTTCGCATCTTCTACACTCGATCCGAACCGGGCGAGCCGCTCTCGGCCGACGCCGAGCAGGGCCGGCTGTCCGCAGCGACGATCGCCCAACTCGGGCTCCCCTCCACCAGCGACGTATATCTGTGCGGGCCCGCGAGTTTCATGGACGACGTCAGTGCGGGACTCGCGGATCTTGGCTTCAAGCACGCGCAAGTTCACACCGAAACATTCGGCGCCACAGCCGCACTCACACCCGGCATCGCCGCGTCGACGGTCCCGCCGCATCTACCGGTCGGTCCACCCGGACCGGGGCCGCAGGTGCAGTTCGCGCGCAGCGGCATATCGGCACCATACGGTCCACCGGCCACCAGCCTGCTCGAGTTCGCCGAAGCGTGTGACGTTCCGGCGCGGTGGTCATGCCGCACCGGCGTGTGCCACAACTGCGAGACGGCGCTGGTCTCGGGAGCCGTCGACTACACCCTCGAGCCTCTGGAACCGCCTGCGCCGGGCAACATCCTGTTGTGCTGTAGCCAACCGGCCGAACCGGTGGTCGTCGACCTGTGACTATCGCTGCGGTAGCGGACGGGTACGCACGAGTGTCGGCCACCAGAACCAGGGTCCGAAGACTAGCAAACTTGTAGCGAAACAACAGATTTCAGGAACGCGCGAATTCGCGACATGCGTTGTTTTAAACGCGGGGCCTCACGATATGTCTTCACCACAGACGTATCGGTTGATGAAGTCCAGGCCTTCATCCGTCACCTCGTACGTGTACTGGGTTGGCTCACCCCGTGGGGCCCCTACGGGCGCTAGTTCAACACGTTTCAAAAGCCCGTCGTTGACCGCGTGCAGGAGGAGGATCTCGAAGCCCGGACCGATGATGAAGGATCTCCGGTCGGTCTCGGCAATCTGATCGAACACCCTGCGCTCGAACTCAGAGTAGCGGCTGTTCAAGATCGCGAGATTGCGCTTATACCCGCGGATCGACTGCCGATCGATTTCTTTCTTTTGGCACTTCTCGCATAACGCGATGAGGTTCGCGAACGACTCATCATCGCTCTCTGACTCAGGCAGGATGTGAGCTGTCTCGGTCGTTGGGTGCCGACAGGTGGGGACGGCACATCGATGGCCCGCCTCGACCAGCGCCATTCTTTTTCGGGCCATTAGCACACCTGCGAACGCACCCCGGCCGAAACTTCGCGGGGCCGGCCACACTCCGCTAACCGTCATGGGCGCGCTCCACATTTTCGCGAAACGATGGAGCATCCAGGCGACAACGCACACCGCTATCACCAACACCCCGTAGTGCAGCGCCATGCGCCACCAGGGTCGGGTGGGGTCCTCCTGAGCGGCCACCAGCGATGGAGCCGCCTGTGCCGCACCGGGTGTGGCGGCTAGCACCAAGAACGGTGCGAGCGCCATGGCGGCTGCCGCCGCCGCGATAACCTTGCCAATTCGGCTCTGCCCGATCAGCGTCGGCAGCCGGTAACGTTCGAACGCCATCTCGCCCCCGGCCTTTCCCACGTCCTCACCTGGTCGGACATGCTAGGCATCTACCAGCTAAAAATACTCCAATCGGGGTGACGATGGACGGCCACGGCACCGTCCACGTCACCGACCCCTCCTGATTGGAGAAATGAAATTACGGGTGACAACGGCTGTTGACGCCGTCAAGACGCGAAAACAAGACTGAATCGGAACGAGACGGAACGAACATGCAGGTATAAATCGGCATATGCCTGGTCAAGGCAGGGGTTCGTGCCCCTTAGCTCCACCATCTTGGTTGATGACGCCCTTATCATCGCGGGGGTAGCGGACGGGAACGCACCAGCGTTGGCCACCAGAACCACTTCCCGAGGATGCTGAGGATGCACGGCACGACGAACGAACGCACGATCAGCGTGTCGAGCAGCAGGCCGATGCATACGGTGGAACCTATCTGACCGATAGTCCTGAGATCACTTGAGAGCATCGCCAGCATGGTAAACGCGAACACCAAACCCGCGGACGTCACCACACCACCCGTGCTTCCGAGCGCGCGGATGAGACCGGTGTGCAACCCGGCGTGGAGTTCCTCTTTGACTCGGGCGATCAGCAGTAGGTTGTAGTCCGAACCCACCGCCACCAGGATGATGAACGTGAGCGGCAGTATCAACCAGTGCAGGTGCAGGCCGATGAGGTGCTGCCAGAGGAGCACGGAGAGCCCGAACGCCCCGGCGTAGGAGAAGGCCACCGTGCCGGGGATGACCAAGGCGGCCATCAGACTTCCCGTGAGGAACAACATGATCAAGAAGATCAGCACGAAGGCGGCGACCGCCACGATAGCCAGATCGGATGCGCTGTATTCCTTGATGTCCTTATCGGTCGCTCCGGTGCCGCCGATATAAACTTTCGCGCCGGCCAACGAGGTCTCTTTCAAGATCGTGGTTATCGCGTCGGGGAATGCCTCGACATGCTTCACGCCTTCGGGGCCCATGGCGTCCCCCTCGTGGGTGACGATGAACCGAGCAGCCTTGCCGTCCGGCGACATCAGGAGCTTCATACCAGTCTTGACGTCTTCGTTGTCAAAACCTTCATGGGGGATGTAGAAGAAGTCATCGCTCTTGGACTGGTCGAAGTCGAGCCCCACATTGACCTGGTCGAAGAATGTCTGGTCGGTCTGTGTGGACTGCAGGGCCGACTGGCCGTAGGTGTTGACTAAAAGAGCCGTTATTTGCTCCGTGTCGTCGGCCGTGAGTTTCAGCTGCGTGATTATTTGCGGCACGATGGCGTCGATGGCCTGGAGGGAGGTTCTGACGTCCTTGATATCCTCGGCCAAATGGTCGATCTTGTCGAGCGTATCCCATAGCGATCTAAATGCCCAGCAAATGGGAATGTCGAAACAGTGCTTCTCCCAATAGAAATAACCCTTCAGCGGCCGGAAGAAATCGTCGAGATTTGAGATTTCCTCATTCATCTCATTGGTGACCTTTTCCAGATCCTCGGTGGTGAGAACCGTCTTGTGCAGCTCATCCGACAAGTTTTGGAAAAAGTCGATCTCTTTCCGCAAGACCTTGACAGTGTCCGCGTTGACCTGTGCCTGCTTGTCGGTATTGGTGTTTTGCTGAATGTTGAACGGGTTCTGTTGACCGCTACCGCTGCCTGACGTGGTCCACAAGTAGGGAAGGTGGGCATGTTCCAACGCACGGCCCATCGGCCTGGTGATGCTTTGCACCTCCGCGACGCCGGGAATGCGAATGAGAGCCCTGGCCACCCGGTCCAGCGAGATGAAATCGGCCGAGTTTCGCATGTCATGATCCGACTCGACCATCAGCATCTCGGAGAACAGTTTACTCTTCGGGTAGTGCCGATCCGCCGCCTCGAAACCCTGGTTGGAACCGGTATTGCGGGGCTGGTATTCACGGTCGTCGTAGTTCACCTGATACGTCGGCACGAAGATCGCCCCCAGCATGACGGCGGCGGCGCTGGCCGCGAGGACCGGCACCGGCCAGCGCACCACGCTCGTCCCGATCCGCCGATACAGCAGCCCCTGGGCCGTCCCTCTCGGGTCCATGAGCCCGAAAAGGCTGCCCAACGTCAACAGGGCCGGGCCCAGCGTCAGCGCGGCGGCGATGGTGAACAGCATGGTGATGGCAACGGCGGGACCCATGGTGTGGAAGTAGTTGAGTCGCGCGAAAGTCAAGCAGTAACACGCCCCTGCGATCGTCAGCCCCGAGCCGATGATGATCGGTGCGACCCCCCGATACGCGGTGTAGAACGCCTCCTCCTTACTTTCGCCGGCTCGTCGCGCCTCGTGATAGCGGCCCATTAAGAAGATGCCGTAATCCGTCCCCGCCCCCAGGGTCAGCGCGACGACGATGTTCACCGCGAATGACGAGAGCTCGAGGTACCCGAGAGTGCCCAGGGTTGAAACGACTCCCTTGGCGACCAGCAGCTCGAACAGAACGCCGTAGAGGGGCACCGCCAGGGTGGAAACACGGCGATACACCAAGAACAACATCCCGATGATGAGGAAGATCGTCACGATCGTGATGTCGTTCAAGCTCGAATTGGCAATATCCAGTTCGTCTGTGGCCAGCGGAGCCGCGCCGCTGACATAGACCTTGAGCCCGGGCGGCGGCGGGTCCTTCGCGACGATATCCCGAACGGCCTTAACGGAGTTGTTCCCTTGCATCGTGCCGATATCGCCCGCCGTACGCGTCAGCACGTAGGTGGCCTTGCCGTCGAGGCTCTGCACCCCGGCCGCGGTGATCGGCTTCCCCCACAGATCCATGACGTACTGGACATGCTTGGGGTCTTGCTGGAGCCGGCGCACCAAGTCGTCGTAGTACCGATGCGCCACGGACCCGGGCGGGCCCAACGGTCGGTCGCCTTCCAGCACCATCATCGTGAAGCTGGTCGAATTGGACTCGTGGAACTTCGCACCGATGGCCAGCAACGCCCGCTGCGACGGCGCGTAATGCGGCACCATCGGCCCTGCCAGCTCTTCTGCGACGTTCTCTACCTGCGGCATGAAGGTGTTCGTCGAGATCGCCAAAAGCCCCCAAAAGACGATGACCGGTATCGCGAATTTACGGACCATTCTCGGGAAGAAGGGTCGCTTCGCGCCAGTCTCGTTCGCGCGATGCTCGCTCATGCGGATTTCACTAGGCAGAAGACGTGCGCATCCCGACGGGTTTCGGATTGTTCAGCGCGGACAACGCCGTTCACCAGTATCCGGCAGCCGACGTGATCACCGCCGTGAACTTGCGCCGAGATGCTGGCGGACACCACCGTGAGCGTGGTCGTCTCCTCGTGCGACCACGGCAACGTCGTGAGATCAACCCGATGCGGATGCCCGTCGACGTCCGCCCAGACGAGCATCCCGCCCTCCCCGATGGAGCCGGACAACTCATACGTGACCCGTTTGGGACTGAACTCCGGAACTGCTTGCGGGCCAAGGACGGTAGTGACAGGCGGGGGAGCGGAAAATTCGTGCACCTTCCACATCAACACCGCACCCAAAGAGAGCGCAACGACGGCAACCAATGGCATCCAGACTCGCGCCAAGACAGTCCTGCCGACTGAACGAGGGCTCACTCCATCACCTTTCGGAATCCGGTCTCCGACCTCGTGTTCTCGCTTCGTCCCTGACCCCGGTGCCGCGGCCACACCCCTTGGTCGTATATCAACTAGGTTGAGATAGGACCGATATGACACTACCAGCCTCGGCCGGAACGCAAGCAAGCGGTGTGAGACGTTATCACCTGCTGATGCTGTCGGCAGCACGTACGAACCAACGGCCAACTCACCGGAAATCAACGAAACGGCCACACCACATGTCTTGTGTTGCTTCAAGCCATTTTCCGCAGTCGCCCTTTCAACCTTGCGCTGCGGAGAAGCCGAATGGCGAGGTTTGTGGAGGTCAACATGGGGATCAACCCGAGGAATGTCCGCTCGGAGGGCGTGGCTCCATGCAAGGTGTAAAGACTGCCAAATACATAAAAGCTGCCCAGCATGAACAAAGCGCCGGGGATGCAGAATGCCATCGGGGAGCTACGGTCGGCAACGATTTGCTTCGCATAATCCAGCTCGTCCTTAGACATGGGTTCGCGTTTGCGTACTTTATTTAGAACCGCTTTGGCGCTCCAAATTTCTTCGCTTATCGGAGCGGGCGTTCGGTCTCCCAGCCGCTTCACGTGTACAGCAGCAAAGGCACCGAACACCAACGCCAGCGCAAGGGCGACTATGGTCAGTAGGCCAAGTAAAGCCGAATCCACTACCGCGCTCCTTCGCTCCACCGTCGAACTACCGAAGATTCCTCAAGACGCTACCTCGTCGGTTCGGCACGCGGGGCCTGGGCTTGCGCCCCTCGACCACCCTGGCCGCTGTTCGTGCACGCGCGAGGGTTAAATCCTCGGTCGACGGCTATGCCAGCGACGGGCCCCGCCGTACGATCTTGAAATGCTGCAGGGGCGAACCCGCCCGGCCGGGCCAGTGACGTTCCCTGGCGCGAGGTACCGCCCGATCCGCGAGTGTTGAGAACGTGGTCGGCCGAATGAGTTGTCATCACGTGCGGATCAAGGAGTTCTTCCCCTCAGCCGGAGGCCAACTCTGATGTCACGAGTAGCGATCATCACCGGAGCCAGCCGCGGAATCGGTGCCGCGACGGCACGGGTTCTTGCCGAACGCGGGTTTCGGGTGGTCGTCAACTACCACTCGAGCGCCGAGGAGGCTGAAGAGGTGGTCGCGGCCATTACCGCGGCCGGCGGTGAGGCAGTGGCGATTCGGGCTGATGTCACCATCGCCGACGATGTCACCGCGATGGTCGGCGACACCGAACAGCGGTGGGGGCGAGTCGACGTGCTCGTGCACAACGCGTTGATCCCCTATGACATCACCTCGTTCGCCGATCTGACCTGGGAACAGCTCGGCGGAAAGCTGGACCGAGAGCTGCACGCGGCGTTCCTGCTCACCAAAGCTGTTGCGCCGGGCATGACTTCGCGTGGCTATGGCCGTCTGCTCTATCTCACCGCCGAGCCATCGCGGCATCCGCGCAACGGCATGATAAACCTCGGCGTCCCCAAGGCGGCCGTGAATCAGTTTGCCCGCTACATCGCACTCGAGCTGGCGCCGCACGGAATCACCGCCAACCTTGTCGCACCGGCAACGGTGCAGGGAACGTCGATGAACCAGAAGCTGACACAGGAGAAATTGCGTGAGCTCGGTGCGGCCGCGCCGATGGGACGACTCGTCACACCCGACGAGGTGGCCGAGACGTTGGCTTTCTTGGCGAGCGAGGATTCCGGGTTCACCACCGGCCACTATTTCCCGCTCGACGGCGGCCTGACGATGGATTGAATGCGGCTGCGCTGCATCGGATCTCATCCAATTGAAGGAAGGAAGGACTCTCGCGATGCACACGATCGACCTCGCCTATGTCGGGCGCGGCATCCATGAGGAGTTGGTCGCGTACATGGCCGATCAGGAGGGCTACTTCGAAGATGAGGGTGTCCACGTCTCGTTACGCGATGGAACCCGCTGGGACATAACGCGTGTGCGCGCCTGTGCGACCATCGGGCTCGGCCGGGGACTGTTGTCGCGGCTGACCGACGGCATCGAATGGACCGTGCTGAGCGTCAACACGGACCGGCCGTTGTTTTGGTTCGTCGGGAACGCCAGCGTGAAGTCCATGGCGGACGTTCGCGGCCGCCGGCTAGCGGTCCACGCGCCGGATAGTCCGCCCGGGACTTTCGCGCGGATCGTGCTGCGCAAGCACGGCTTAGACCCAGACAGCGACGTGCAATGTGTGGTACGGCATCCGGGCGATTACCAGATGGACCTACGGCACCTTCGCGACGGCTCGATCGACGCCGCGTACATCGGCAGCACCCTGGGACCCGAACAGGTCGCCGCGGAGGAGGGCTTCCACGTGTTGGCCTGGGTGGGCGATCACTTCCGAATTCCCACCGTCGGAATTGCGGTGGACCCCAAGCACAATCCCGTCGAAAGCCCGGCGGTGCAGGCACTGGTGCGCGCCAACCGGCGAGCCCTGAAA
Source organism: Mycobacterium sp. (assembly GCF_035314665.1). Taxonomy (GTDB): domain Bacteria; phylum Actinomycetota; class Actinomycetes; order Mycobacteriales; family Mycobacteriaceae; genus Mycobacterium. Next base: position 57,656 of record NZ_DATFZD010000123.1, read on the forward strand.
ACGATGGCGGACCAGCCTGATTTGGCTGTCCGCTACATCGCGTCGTTCCTGGACCGGATGACACGCGAGGAGATCCAGCGCTATTACGAGCGCTACATCCGTCCGTACTACACCTCCGACGGCCGAGTGGACCTCGAGGTCGCGCGGCACGGGGCCGATGCGGTCGCAGCCGAGCTCGGCATCGCGTCGCTACCAGCCGACGCCTTCTATGCGTCGGCCCAATGAAAGTGAAGGCAAATGGCATCGAACGAAGATCTAACTAAGCGCAGATTTGCCCTGAACAACGGCAGCGGTGAGATCCCGGCGCTCGGGTTCGGGACGTCACTGTCGGATAACACGAAGACGCACGGCGCCGTCATGACAGCTGTCGAGGTGGGGTTCCGCCATCTCGACGCCGCCGAGCGGTACCGAAACGAAGCACTGGTCGGCGAGGCGCTCAAAGACTTGTTCGCCGCCGGGACCGTCCGCCGCGAGGATCTATTCGTGACCACAAAGCTGTGGAACAACAACCATCGACCCGAGCGGGTCAAGCCCGCGCTGCAAGCCAGCTTGAACAGACTCGGGCTCGACGTCATCGACCTGTATCTGATACACACCCCGTTCGCGTTTCAGCCCGGCGACGACCAAGATCCCCGCGCTCCGCATGGAGAGGTTATCTACGACGACGGAGTCACGCTAGAGGAAACCTGGGCCGCGATGGAAGGCCTTGTCGACGAGGGACTTTCGCGAGCAATCGGCCTGTCCGACATCGGCGCCGAACGCGCCAGCGCGATTATCGAGACCGCCCGGATCAAGCCGGCGGTCATCGAGGTCGAGTCGCACCCATATCACCCGCAGTGGGAGCTGCATGAATTGTGCAAGACGCACGGGATCATCCTGTTGGCGTTCGCGTCGCTGGGACACGCGCTGGAACCGCGGTTGCTCGACGATCCGCTCATCGTCTCGATCGCTGAGCGTTTTGAAAAGACGCCTGCGCAAGTGCTTTTGGCCTGGGGTATTCAGCGCGGCACCGCGGTTCTCACGGGATCAGTCACGCCCTCACGCATCAGGGAGAACTTCGATGTTTCTGCGCTTCCAGAAAGCGTAATCCAAGAGATCAGCGAGCATGAAACCCGGATTCGGTTCAATTCCGTTGTCGACGGCGGAGAACCGGGATTCGCTGAGGTGCCTTCGGACAGGACACAGAAATGACTCAGGCATTCGTTCTCGGCGGGACACGCACACCGTTCGGGCGCTATGGGGGATCGCTGTCGCATCTGCGAACCGATGATCTCCTCGGCATGACGATGCGAGGTGCCTGTGAGCATGTCGGGGTACCCCTCGACCAGATCCAAGACATCATGGCGGGTTGCGTCAACGTAGCCCACGAAGGAATGGGCGACGTGGCCCGATGGGCCGCACTGGCCGCCGGCTTCCCCGACAGTGTCGCCGCGGCCACGATCAACCGATTCTGTGGCTCATCGGTAAGTGCGACGGTGGCGATCAGCCATGCGATCATGGCCGGCGAGCTGAATGCCGGCATCGCCTGCGGGGTCGAGTCGATGTCCCGATCGGGCTGGGCCTACATGAAGGGGGACGCATCGTTCTCCCCCCGTGGGCCTGTTTTCCTGCTCGACACGATGTGGGCCGGGGCCGGCGGCCCGCCAAACCCAATCCTATTGGCCCGAAACGCTTACATTTCGATGATCGAGACGGCGCAGAATGTGGCGGACCGTTACCACCTGACCCGCGAGGAGATAGACGCGTTCGCCTTGCGGTCCCAACACAAGGCCGCGGCGGCCCGCGACTCCGGCCGGCTGGCCAAAGAGATTATGCCCGTGTCGATCCCGGCGACCAAAAAGACGCCGGCACGGGTATTCGAGCATGACGAGTTCATCCGCGATGACACCACCGCCGAACAGTTGGCCGCTCTTCCGGTCCAGTCCGGCACCACCCAGATGACCGCCGGCAACTCATCCCCGCTTACCGACGGGGCCAGCGCGATCGTGATCGCATCGGGAGAGAAGGCGACGGAACTCGGTGTCACGCCGCTGGTCAGGGTGGTGTCGTCGGCGGTCTATGCGCTCGACCCGTTGATCATGGGACTAGCGCCGGCGTGGGCGATTCCGTTGGCGCTCAAGCGTGCCGGGCTCGCGCCCGAACAGGTCGACGTGTGGGAAGTCCACGAGGCATTCAGCGCCCAGGCGCTGGGAGTGCTGCGTGAACTTTCCAACCAGCTGGACGGGTTCACGATCCCCGACGACAAACTCAACCCGAACGGGGGAGCGGTCGCCACCGGGCACCCGTTCGGCGCCTCAGGAACCCGCTACGTCTTGACCCTGGCCACCGAACTGCATGAACGTAACGCGCGATACGGGGTAATCGGTGTGTGCATCGGCTCGGGACAGGGGGTCGCGCTGGTGCTGGAGAACCCTCAGGCCGGATGACGAAAGCTCAACGGCAACGGCCGAATAGGGCCGTAGCGTGAAGGCGATGGCTGGTGTCGGTATGTCGCCGCAGCTACCCACTGTGGTACGTGCCGCCGACGGTGTCACTCGCTGCCGTTGGGCGACCGAGACGGGTCGCGATCTGATCGCCTACCACGATCTCGAATGGGGAAAGCCCACACACGACGAGGCGGCGCTGTTCGAGGCGCTTGTGTTGACGTACTTCGAGAACGGCCTGTCCTGGGCGCTTGTCTTCGACAAGCGAGACAACCTGCGTGCCGCGTTTCACGGATTCAGCCCCTCGGCCGTGGCCGCGATGAACTCCGATGACGTCGAACGATTGATGGCCGATACCTCGATCCGCAATCGGCGAAAGATCGAAGCCACGCTGCACAACGCTGATGTGCTGTCGAAATACTCGTTGTCGCAACTGGCGTGGCAGCATCAACCACGCGGGCACCATCGACTACGGAGCTGGGCCGATGGCCGGATGGCAAGCCCGGAGTCCCGGCAGCTTTCGATAACGTTGCGAAAAGCGGGGTTTCGGTTAGTCGGACCAGTCGTCGCCCACTCGTTCATGCAGACCGTCGGGATCGAGAACGGTCATTTCGACGGTTGCTTCCTCGCGCTCGCCGCGGACTACGGGCACATGAAAGCGATGGGCGGGCAAACCTGACGCGGTATCGGTGCCCCCGGCGGCTGGCCTTGAATGATCAGCGCGGGCAGGCCAGAGTCGTCCCGCAGGCCCGGATCGCCCATGCCGTAGCGAATCACACACTCGGGGAAGGCTTCTTGCTGGCGACGCGCCCACGCTTGACCGTCGTCGACGGGATCGGTTAACTGCTCGCTCATTCAGACGGGTTACCGGTTATGTCAGTGAGGCGGCGTAAATCTCGTCGATATTGGATTTGAGCTTGTCGTCGAATTCCGCATCCGTCTGGTCGATCGTCAGACCCTCGGTCAAGGCTCGCGAGAAGCTCGCGATGAGGCGGTGGTTGCGGGCCAGGATTTCGCAGCTTTCCGCGAGGCTGTAGCCACCGGACAATGCGACCACCCGCAGAACGCGGGGATGGTCGATCAGCGGCGCGTAGAGGTTGTCCTCGTCGGGCAGGGTCAGCTTAAGCATCACCTGCCCATCGCCGGCCAGCCCATCGAGCTTCGTTTTCAGCTCATCCACCAGCAGCCTGTCCGCTTTCGGCTTGTCGGGGCTTTTGATGCTTACCTCGGGCTCGATGATCGGCATCAGCCCGCGCTCGGCGATTTGGTGCGCGTAGTCGAACTGCTGGTCGACGATCGCTTTGATCCCGCCCTCGTTCGGCTCCTGGATGAACGAGCGCATCTTGGTCCCGAAGATGCCCTTATCCACGGCCCGCTCCAATAGCGAGTCGAGCTTCGTCATTGGCTTCATCAGCTGCACACCGTTTTCAGCGTCGGCGAGTCCCTGGTCGACCTTCACAAACGGCACGATGTGCTTCTGCTTCCACAAGAACGCCGCGGTGTCCTCGCCGTTGATGGCGCGGTCCATCGTCTGCTCGAAAAGAATGGTTGCCAATATTCGGTCGCCGGAAAAGCTCGGACTTGACATGAGGCGCTCACGCATCTCGTGGATGAGATTGAACATCTGCTCGTCGTCGTGATAGGCGTCCTCGGAAATGCCGTACAGCTTCAAGGCTTTGGGGGTGCTTCCACCGCTTTGATCCAACGCAGCGATAAAGCCACGCCCTGATGCCATCACGTTGCGTTGCTCTTCGTTCACCGCAGTCCTTCCGTCGTTCGGTTATGGGCCGCCTCGAACCTCGCCCGTGGATCCTGGCCCCTAGCATCGCGCAGCGGCACCCCTCGCCGCTACCACTTCGAACAGGTCCGCAAACCGCCCCGCCCGCCGCCGTACGGTGGCCAGTGAGGGAAAGGAACCTGATGGCGCAGCGCGACCACAACTCCACCGACGATCTGCTGCAAGAGCTGTTGTGGACCTACGGCCCATGTGGCCAGGAAGAGGCGGTACGGGCCGTGTGCGCCCGCGAACTGCAACCGCTCGTCGATGACATGTGGACCGACGACGCCGGGAATTTGATCGGCTATATCGGCGCCACCAGCGCTTCCAGCGACGAGATCGGGGCGCATGAGCATCGCCACCGCTCGACATCCGGGCCCAGCGGCGCGACGCGGGTCACCGCGCACATGGACGAACTGACGATGCTGGTCAAGCGGGTCGAGCCCGACGGCACTCTGCACCTGACGCAGCTCGGAATCATGTACCCGGGCAACTTCGGGCTCGGTCCGGTCGCGGTGCTCGGCGAGCACCAGACCCTCACCGCGGTACTCACACTCGGCTCCGAGCACACCACCCAGGAGAGCCCGCGGATCTGGGAAACCAAACCCGATCAGGGCGACCGCGCGCTGGACTGGCAGCACGTTTACGTATTCACCGGCCGGACCCCCGAAGACTTGGCCGCCGCAGGCGTGCACGCCGGCACCCGGGTATGCGTCGACCGCAGCAAGAGAGATCTGGTCGAGTTTGGAAATTATGTCGGCTCCTACTTCCTCGATGACCGCGCTGCGGTGACCGCCCTGTTACGCGCGGCCCGATTACTGCATGAGCGCGGGCAACGACCCGCCGACGACGTCTACCTGGCGTTCACCACCAATGAAGAGGTCGGCGGGATCGGCGGCTCCTATGCAAGCGCCAGCTTGCCGGGCACGCTCACGCTGGCCCTGGATGTCGGCCCCACCGAGCGGGAGTACGCGACCACCGTCACCGGCGGACCCATCGTCGGCTACAGCGACGCCCTCTGCGCATACGACAAGGACGTCGCCGATCGGCTGATGCGGATCGCCACCGCGCGCGGGCTGGCGCCTCAGGCGGCGACGCTGGGCGCGTTCATGTCCGACGCCTCCCATTCGAAAGCCAGCGGTCTCACCCCAAAGGCGGGCTTGCTGTGTCTGCCCACGCTGAGCACGCACGGATTCGAAGTCATGCCGCGCAATGCCGTCGACGACATGGCCGCTATCGTCGCCGACTTTCTGCTGAGCTAGGTCTAATGGTGGCGACCCGCTTCGCCCGGCTCCGCCGCGCTTACGATCGCCACTAGGCCGCCGACCTTTCCAGGATGTGGACGCCGCAGGCCGAGCCCAGACCGATCACGTGGGCCAGCCCGACCTTGGCGTTCTGAATCTGACGGTCGCCGGCTTCGCCGCGAAGATGGTGGCAGATTTCCCAGATGTTGGCGATGCCGGTGGCCGCGATCGGATGACCCTTGGACTGCAGCCCGCCCGATACGTTCACCGGGGTGGAGCCGTCGCGCCAGGTGGCACCGGAGCTGAAAAAGTCTGCCGCACCGCCCTTTTCGCACAGCATCAGGTTGTCGTAGTGCACCAGCTCGGCGGTGGCGAAGCAGTCGTGCAGCTCGACTAGGTCCAGATCGCTCGGACCGACGCCGGCCTGCTCGTAGGCGGTCGCGGCGGCGTTGCGGGTCAGCGTGTTGACGTTCGGCAACACCTGGCAGCCCTCTTCGTAGGGGTCGGTGGTCAGCACCGACGCCGACACCTTCACCGCGCGCCGCCGTTGCTCGAGCGACAGCGACTTCAACGTCTCGCCGTTGCAAACGACCGCCGCTGCGGCACCGTCGCAGTTGGCCGAACACATCGGGCGAGTGTTCGGGTAGGCGATCATGACGTCGTTCATGATCTGCTCGAGGGTGAACTTCTTCTGGTAGGCCGCCAGCGGGTTCAACGTCGAGTGGGCGTGGTTCTTCTCGCTGATTTTGGCGAACAACTCGAAACTGGTACCGCCGTACTTGTGGCCGTACTCGGTGCCGATTTGCGCGAACACACCAGGCATGGCTTCGGTGCCGATCCGCCCGTCGACCGTTGCGACCGCGCCGTAGCGGCCCTTGGCCTCCCAGACCTCGGCTTCGGCCTTCTTCCGGCCGCCCGCGCCGAGCAGCCCTGCACCGGACAGCTTTTCCACGCCGACCGCCAATCCGTACTTCACCTCGCCGGCCTTGACGGCCATGATGGCGGTCCGCAGCGCGGTGGCCCCGGTGGCGCAGGCGTTGGCCACGTTGTACACCGGGATCCCGGTCTGCCCGATCTGTTTCTGCAGCTGTTGACCGATCCCGGCGTTCGCGGCCATCAGGTTGCCGGCCGCAATGACCCCGATGTCGGCCATGGTCACGCCGGCGTCGGCGAGCGCGCCGGTCGCGGCCTCGGCCGCCAGGTCGACGGTGTCGAGGTCGGGATGCTTGCCGAACTTGGTCATCCGGATCCCCAGGATCCAGATCTCGTCGCTAGCGCTCATCGTCACTGCTCCTTCGTCATTCGGCGGGCTCGAAGCCGAAGCCGATCGCCTCGGTGCCCGCCGAGTCGGTCCCCATCGGGTATGTGGCCAGCCGCACTTTCATCCCGTCGCGGACGTGTTCCGGATCGGGCTCGACGTTGATCAGGTTGGCCCGTACCTGGGTGCCGTCGCAGTCGACCACGGACGCCACGAACGGGGTGGGGATGCCCGGTGCGGCGAAGGTGACGATCGTGAACGCCCGTACCGTCCCCTCGGTCGCGACCGGGACGGTGGTGAAGCCGGTCGCGAAGCACGCGGCGCAAGCATTTCGTCGGTCGAAGAACCGGGCGCCGCAGTTGGTGCATTCCTGCGCGATCAGGTGTGGATCGCCGTCGTCGAGCACCAGATAGTCAACCAACGGGATTTTCCCGGCCATAGAAACCTCCGTCACCTGTGCTACCGACCGTAGCGCGCGCGGACCAGCTACAACAGGGCGGGCACCGTCAAGTTCGATCCGGTCAAGATCAGCCGACAAGAGTTGCTGGTTTCGGCGGAGGCAAATGCTTAGCCGACCGCTGAGATCGCCCGCGTGCCAACCGGTTTCTGCACATCCGCCTAATTGGGCGTCTGCAAGCCTTTCACCGTGGCGATGGATGTGCTTAAACTGCGGGCTAACGCTAGTTAAGTCGATTCGACGATTCGTAGGTCAATTGCCATGCAGATGCGGTCTCCCGTGGGTTTCGAGGCCGATCTTGAATCGTTATGGACGTACGTTCCCTGCCCCACAGTGATCGTTGATCGGGCAGGAGTGGTCCGGACGTCAACGGCGTCAGCGCAGTCCTTGTTGCCCGCGGCGCTATCGGGCAGTCGCCTGGAAGAGGCCGCCGCGTGGTTGTCGCGTGCGCACCAACGTCTCGTGCAACCCTTTTCGATTCCGGACGGTCGGGAACTGCCGTTCGTATCCGGCACCGTGGGCGGACGTAAATTCGACGCGTACCCGGCGACGCTTCCAGGCGGCGACGTGGCGTGGTCGCTGGTCGAGGACTCCGGCCAAGTGTTACGAGAGGCCCAGCACGCGGTTGCGCGCGAACAGGAGCGCGCGGCTTTTCTGCTCGAGGCGTCGTCGGTGTTGACTGCGGCGCTGAACATCGACCGCTGCCGAGAAGCCATCGTGCAGATGGCAGCCCGACACCTCGCGGATGCGGCGGTTGTCGTAGCTCCGGCGAGTCGCGGCCGGCGGGTGCCGATCTTTTACAGCGATTCGTCCGGTCGGGTGGAACAGCGCAGCGTCAATGCTGATCCGACAGCGGTCGCAGGTCTTAGTGAGGCGCTGCGCGGGTTCCCGCCGGTTCCGTCACGCTGGATTGATCCCGCAACGCTGCCGGGTTGGCTGGTCCCCGATAGTTTCGCCGGCCCCGTGGGGTCGGTGGTGATCACTTCGCTGCCCGGACACGGTGTTTCGGCGGGAGCGCTGGTGTTGCTGCGGCATCGCGACGACGCGATCTTTACCGTGGACGACGAGGTACTTGCGCGAGTGTTCGCGGCGCGGGCCGGCGCAGCGTTGTCTGCTGCACGGCTGTATGCGGAGCAGGCCGCGACCACCCGCACGCTGATGCGCGACCTGTTGCCTCCGCAGTTACACCCGGTGAACGGAGTCGAGTTCGCCGGTGGTTACCGGGCTTCGGAGAATTACGAGGTCGTTGGCGGCGACTTCTATGACTTACACGCCGCGGCGACTCCCGAAGGCGAGACGCTGGTGGTGCTGGGTGATGCGTCCGGCAAGGGACTAGAGGCCGCCATGCTGACCGGCAAGATCCGCAACACGTTGCAGGCGTTGACGCCACTGGCCGGAGACCACGAGTCTGTGCTCGAATTGCTCAACAGCGCAATGCTTTCCACCAAACACGCCCGTTTCGCCACCTTGGTGCTGGCCTCCGTCGCCCACCGAGACGGCGAGGTGGGCCTGCGGTTGACCAGCGCCGGCCACTTGCCACCGCTGATCGTGCGTGACGACGGAAAGGTGGAACAGGCTGATACCCGCGGCACGCTCGTCGGCGTTTTGCCGAGCATCACAGTGCAGTCGTTTGAAACTTCGCTGGCGCCCGGCGAGACGTGTGTGCTGTACACCGATGGAGTCATCGAGGCACGGGGCGACTCGCTGGGCGGGTACATGTTCGGCGAGCAGCGCCTGAAGGCCGCGCTGGCCGAGTGTGCCGGAATGCCGGCCCAGGCGGTAGTCGAACGCGTCATGATGCTCGCCACGCAATGGCTCGGTCAGGAGGTCCACGACGACATTGCCGTTGTGGCCATCACCGCCCCGCGCCGCACACACCGCAGCGCGGTCGACGGCCACACCCGGGAAAGGTACACCGCTTGACTCCTTCGGTGACGGTCACCACGGCGGCACGATCGGCCTGCGTGCGGGTCGCCGGCGACCTCGACTACTTGACCATCGATGAATTGGTCGACACCGCAACGCAATTACTGGCCCAACAGGCCGACCTGGCGAATCTGCATCTCGATTTCGACAGGTTGACGTTTCTCGACTCGGCGGCCCTGTCCGGCCTGTTTCTCATCTCCCGTCGCACCGCGCAAGCAGGTGTCCGACTTCATCTCGACCACCGACCGCCTATCTTGGAACGGGTCTTGCACGTCACCGGACTGTTCGGCCACTTCGTTTCGTGACCCGGGCCATCCGTGATCAGTCATTGCGGGGTAATGATTTTCGCGACTTGCTCGGCTACCGCCGCCCGAAGGTCGGCATCGCTGAGGTCGTTTAGCCCGAACGCCACCCGCAACGTCGGGGCCATCAGTCCCCACCCGAATTGCAGGGCCATCCCGTGCGCGGCCAATAGCCGTGCCTGGCGCTCATCGCTGTGGCCGGAGCGCACCTCATCCAGGAACCGCTCCATCCCGGGGAAGCGCTGCTGAAGTTCTTCGACGGGGAATCCGTCGAGCATCGAGCGCACCATGACGCGTGCCTGAAGTTCGTGCACAGCCTCTAGTTGCTGTGGTGACGCCCCCGAATCTCGCAGCGCCGCCCCGGAATCGGCGAGATGCTGCAGAGTCGCGGCCAGCAGTTGGCGTTTACTTCCGAAATGGCGATGCAGCAGACCGTGGTTCACCCCGGCGCGTGCGGCGACCTCACGAATCGACGTTGCAGCAGGACCCCGCTGCGCGAACAGCTCACTGGCCGCTTCCAACACAGCAGCTACCACCTCGTCCTTGCCCAGTGGTTTCGCGGTGATCGCAACCGTTGCCTCCGATGTAGCCATGTGTGTACAGTAGCGGACGAACCGCCGTGTAGACAGCCGCCTACACCGGTAAGACTCGAAGGGGACGGACATGAGCAGTGATCTTCGTGTGGTGAAGCTCAGCGAGAACATCGGTGCGCGCGTCGACGGAATGCGACTCGGCGAGCTCGATGCCGAAACCGCGGCCGCGATCAATCAGACGCTCGCGCAGCACAAGGTGGTGTTCTTCCGCGGTCAGGATCACCTCGACGACGAATCGCACTTCGCCTTCGCGCAGAGCCTGGGTGTCCCTACGACTCCGCACCCCACCCTGAAATTCGAAGGAAGTCGGGTCATGCGACTGGAGTCTTTCGACGGCCAAGGCGCCAACCAGTGGCACACCGACGTCACCTTTGTCGACCGGGTGCCGAAAGCGTCCATCCTGCGAGCCGTCGAACTGCCTGCCTACGGCGGTACCACCACCTGGGCCTCGACGGTGGCCGCCTACGGGCAATTGCCCGAGCCCCTGCAGCGGCTCGCCGACAGCCTGTGGGCGATGCACAGCAACGAGTTCGACTATGCCCAAATCGATCCCGCCAAGCTGGCGGCGTTGCAGGCCAACCCCGACGCGGTGTTGAAGTACGCCGCCGAATTCCACTCGGCGCATTTCGAAACGCACCATCCGGTGGTGCGGGTGCATCCCGAGACCGGCGAACGATCGCTGCTGCTCGGCAACTTCGTCAAGCGCATTCTCGGGGTAACCGGCAGCGAGTCACGGGCCCTGTTCCGGATCTTCCAGGACCGTATTACCTGGCTGGAGAACACGATTCGATGGAACTGGGAACTCGGCGACGTCGCGATGTGGGACAACCGCGCGACCCAGCACTACGCCGTCTCTGACTACGGAAAGCAGCCCCGCAGGATGCATCGGATCACGCTGGCCGGCGACATCCCGGTCAGCGTGCACGGTGAACAGAGCCGGGTAATCTCCGGCGACGCCGCCGAATACTCCGTGATCGATAGTCCAACACCGCGCGTGGCCTAGGCCACCCCATCGTGCATCGGGCTGGTCAGGGCTGCAGCAGTCGCACGCCGAGGCGGTCTCCGGCGCGGGTCATCAACGCCAACGGGGCGGTCATCGTGTTGATCAGGCGGCCGCGTAACTTGCTTCTGCGTCGGCCTAGCCCGCCGCCAATTTGGCGCATCGCGGCGGTGGTCGCGGGCAATGGCCGGAAAAACACGGTCATCTCCTCGATTAGGCCGTCGTCGCGCAGCTTCAGGTAATCGCAAAACTGGATCCGCAGGCGGTCCACGCGCGCGTGTCCGATGAGGACCGCGGCCCGGTCGCCGTGCAGCTCGTCCGTATAGGTGAGATCTTGTAGCACCTCGAGGATTACGGTTATGAGCTTGTCGAGCTGGTCGCGGCCTTCGAACGCTAAGTTGTCCGTGAATGGGGAGCGGAGGACCGCATTCTCGGCGAACGACTCCATCACGGCGCCGTGGGCGCGAGCTTCCATTGCGACCCGAAGCGGGAGCTTTGTGCCTATCACGACCACTCCACCTCCGTGCGGCCATCGACGTGCGGACCGGTCAGGTTGACATGTTACCGTGACTTATATGTCGTCCGCAACGCTGAATCCGTCGGACTACGTCGTTCTAGGGATGACCGGCCTCGGCGCCTGCTCTGGCTACGAGATCAAGCGAACCGTCGAGCTCTCAATTCGGTTCTTCTGGACGATCTCGCCGGCGCAGGTCTACCCGAGCCTGGCGAAGCTCGAGCAGGCTGGTCTGCTGACCGGCCGCGACGAGCCTCAGGGCAACCGACCGCGTCGGGTGTACGAGCGCACTCGCGAGGGCACGCGAGCACTCCGCGATTGGCTCACTAGCTCCGCGGCGATGCCGTTCGAGTTACGAGACATCGGCATGGTGAAGCTGTTTTTCGCTGACGCACTCGACCCGGCCGCCGCCTCCCAACTGCTCGCGCAGGTCCGGTCGCGCAGCGAAGGACGCGCCGCGACCCTGCAGGCCATCCGTCCGGATGCCGAGGAGGCCGCTCGCGCGGGCAACAACCACCCGCTGCTCACGCTCGAGATGGGGATCGCCTACCACGAAGCAATCGTCGACGTCTGCCGTCGGTACGAACGAGCCAGCCCGACAGAACAATCAGCGACTTAGGTCCCGCCGCCCGCCGTCCCCGGGCTGATCGGCATGCGATTCGGCTGCAATGTTTGCATTACGTGCAACGATGGGCGTGTGGGCATTCATCTGGGTCTGCGCGAGCGCCGTCGGCGTCAGACCAGCGCGGACATCCGCGACGCCGCGGTACGCCTGGCGCGCGAACGCGGCTTCGACAAGGTCACCATCGAAGCGATCTGCGCCGAAGCCGGCATCTCATCGCGCACGTTCTTCAACTACTTCCCGAACAAAGAATCGGCGATCGCCTACGGCCCGTCTGACATACCGCCTGAGCTGGTCGCCGATTTCGTCGCGGCCGGACCGGCCTCCTACTCGGTTGTCCTGGCAGAGTTGATCACTCTGGCGGCGCATCATCTCCGCGACATGCCCCCGGCGCGCGAACAGGCCGAAACCATGCTCGAACTTGCCAAGACGACTCCGGCGGTGTTGTCGGCGTTCCTCGCCGATCTAGAGCGGTTTCAAAACCACTTGACCGACATCGTCGTCCGCCGCCAGAAAATGCGGCCTGACAACGAGATGGCCGTATTGATATCCGCGCTGGCCTTGACGGCCATCCGTTCCGGCATCGAGAGCTGGACCAGCGGCAAGCCCAAGGATGCGGAAGATACACCGATGCCCTACGTCGAGCGCGCTGCCGCGTTGGTCAACAGCATCTTCACGACGTGACCTGAAACACCGTAATCTAATGTTGCAGATTCTGCAAAATATGCACATTATGTAGTATGGCCTGTCTGCGGTACTTGACAACGTGTCCGCTGGGCAAGGCACCTGTAAATCGAGGCTCGTTGTAGGGCAAGGCAACTCGTGGCACGCACCTGCTCGGCGACCAAGAAGGGAGTTACCTAGGTGCCCGTATCGAAGGTCGTCCGCAACGCGTGGTTGCCGCTGTTGATCGTGGCGGTCCTAGTGGTCGGCGGGTTCACCGTGGCCCGGGTCAAGTCGTTCTTCGGCGCCGAGAACGCCGCCGGCACGACTACCGCACGGGTGGACGACTCCAAACCGTTCAAGCCCAAAGTCGTCAAGTACGAGATCTTCGGCTCGGCGCCGCGCGCCAACGTCAACTACTTGGACTTGAGCGCCGAGCCGCGGCGGATCGACGCAGCGGTGCTGCCCTGGACGTTGGTCCTCAGTACGACCGCCCCCTCGGTGTTCCCGAACCTCTCGGCACAAAGCGACGGTGATTACCTCGGTTGCCGTATCACGATCGATAACGAGATCAAGGCCGAGAAAATATCCAACGGCGTGCACGCCCTGACCTTCTGCTTGGTGAAATCAGCATGAGCACACGCTTCGACGAGGCCCGAACCGACGCCATCCCCGTCGCCAAACACGCGGCGCGGCCAGCGATTCCGCGTCTCATCCGCACGTTTGCCGTACCCATCATCCTGGGCTGGATCGCGATCATCGTGGTGCTAAACACCGTTGTCCCGCAGCTCGACATCGTCGGGCAGATGCGCTCGGTGTCGATGAGCCCCGACGACGCGCAATCGGTCATCGCGACCAAGCACGTGGGTGAGGTATTCGGCGAGTACAAGTCGAACAGCTCGGTGATGATCGTTCTGGAGGGCCAAAATCCGCTCGGGAACGAGGCACACGCGTACTACGACCAGATCGTCAAAAAGCTCGACGCCGACACCAAACACGTTGAACACGTTCAGGACCTGTGGAGCGACCCGCTGACCGGAGCGGGCGCCCAGAGTAACGACGCCAAGGCCGCCTACGTCCAGGTCTACCTCGCCGGTAACCAGGGTGAAGCGCTGGCCAACGAATCGGTCGAGGCCGTCCAACAGATCGTCAAAAGCGTGCCCGCCCCCACGGGGGTCAAGGCCTACGTGACCGGACCTGCCGCACTGTCGGCCGATCAACACATCGCCGGTGACCGCAGCCTGCAAGTGATCGAAACCGTCACGTTCCTAGTCATCATTTCAATGCTGCTACTGGTCTACCGGTCGATCATCACGATGCTGCTCACATTGGTGATGGTCGTTCTCGAGCTCGCTGCTGCCCGCGGAATGGTCGCCTTCCTCGGCTACTACAAGATCATCGGGCTTTCCACGTTCGCGACGAACCTGTTGGTCACGTTGGCGATCGCGGCCGCCACCGACTATGCGATCTTTCTGATAGGCCGCTATCAGGAAGCCCGCGGCACAGGCGAGTCCCGAGAAGACGCGTACTACAACATGTTTGGCGGCACCGCTCACGTTGTGCTCGGGTCGGGCATGACAATCGCCGGCGCGACGTTCTGCCTGCACTTCACCAACCTGCCCTACTTCCAGACGCTGGGTATCCCATTGGCCATCGGCATGGTGGTCGTCGTCGCGGCGGCATTGACGCTCGGCCCCGCGGTGATCTCGGTGGCAACGCGCTTCCGGCGGACACTCGAGCCCCAGCGGACGCAGCGCATCCGCGGCTGGCGCAAGATCGGTGCGGTCGTCGTCCGATGGCCCGGTCCGATCCTGATCATGACGATCGGGGTGGCGCTTGTCGGCCTGCTCGCCCTGCCCGGTTACCGGACCAACTACAACGACCGCAGATACTTGCCCGCCGATCTGCCGGCGAACGCCGGCTACGCGGCCGCGGATCGGCACTTCTCCCAGGCGCGGATGAATCCCGAGCTGTTGATGATCGAAAGTGACCATGACCTCCGCAATTCCGCGGATTTCCTGGTCATCGACAAAATCGCCAAGGCGATCTTCCGGGTGCCCGGAATCGGTCGCGTGCAAGCGATCACGCGGCCGCAGGGCACACCGATCGAGCACACTTCGATCCCGTTTCAGATCAGCATGCAAGCCGTCAGCCAGCAGATGAACCAGAAATACCAACAAGATCAGATGGCTGACATGCTCAAGCAGGCCGACGAGATGCAGACCACGATCGACAGCATGGTGAAGATGGAAAGTCTGACCCAGCAGATGACGAACGATATGCACGCCATGGTCAAAAAGATGCACGAGATGACCATCGATGTCGCCGAATTACGTGATCATATGGCCGATTTCGAAGACTTCTTCCGGCCTATTCGCAGCTACTTCTACTGGGAGAAGCACTGCTTCGATATCCCGGTGTGCTGGTCTCTGCGGTCCGTTTTCGATGGCCTCGACGGCATCGACACGATGACCGACGACATCCAGAGCCTGCTGCCGATCATGGATCACCTCGACACGGTGATGCCCCAGCTGACCGCGTTGATGCCCAGCATGATCGCGAATATGAAAAACATGAAGACGACGATGCTGACGATGTACTCGACCCAGAAAGGTCTGCAGGACCAGCAGACGGAGGCGCAAAAAAACTCGAGCGCGATGGGCAAGGCATTTGACGCGTCCAAGAACGACGACTCGTTCTACCTCCCTCCGGAGACGTTCAACAACGCCGAGTTCAAGCGCGGTATGAAGAATTTCCTTTCCCCCGACGGCCACGCTGTCCGGTTCATCATCAGCCACCAGGGCGATCCGATGACAGCGGAAGGGATTTCGCATATCGACGCGATCAAAAAGGCAGCGACCGAAGCGCTCAAGGGCACCCCGCTGGAGGGCTCGAAGATCTACCTCGGGGGCACCGCGGCCACCTTCAAGGACATGCACGACGGCAGCGACTATGACCTGTTGATCGCCGGAATCGCCTCGCTTTGCCTGATTTTCATCATCATGCTGATCATCACACGAAGTGTGGTGGCGTCGGCGGTGATCGTGGGCACGGTGGTGCTCTCGCTGGGTGCGTCGTTCGGGCTTTCGGTACTGATCTGGCAGCACCTGATCGGCATCGAACTGCACTGGATGGTGCTGGCGATGTCGGTCATCATCCTGCTGGCGGTCGGCGCCGACTACAACCTGCTGTTGGTGTCGCGATTCAAAGAGGAGATCCACGCCGGCTTGAATACCGGCATCATCCGGTCGATGGGCGGCACCGGTTCGGTCGTCACCTCGGCCGGGTTGGTGTTCGCCTTCACGATGATGACGATGGCGGTCAGTCAGCTCACGGTCATCGGCCAGGTCGGCACCACGATCGGCCTCGGGCTGCTTTTCGACACCCTGGTCGTCCGGTCGCTGATGACGCCCTCGATTGCCGCGCTGCTGGGCAAGTGGTTCTGGTGGCCACAGATCGTGCGGCAACGGCCGGTGCCCTCACCGTGGCCGAAGCCGAGGCGGCAGGCCGAGTCTTCGAACGCCGACGCGGTGCTGAGTAGTCGGTAATTGCGGCGCTCCGCCGTATGGCCGGTTATCGATATAACTAGGCGCATTATCGAAAGCGCACCTCAGACGTACGGTTTCCCTATGACCAAGACATCACGCTGGGGCATCGCCCTGATCATCGGCGCCTGCTTGCTCATCCAGACCGCACCGCCGATTCAGGCAGACGGGTGCTGCGACGATCCTGCGCCACCGCCATGGCTCGGAGCGATTCAGCAGCGAGACCCGCAATTCGCCGACTCGTACGCGGCGATGCGTGAGCGCATCCTGAAGGACGGCGCCATTCCGGCCAAGTACAAGCTGCTCATCGGCATGGTCACCGACGCGATCGCCGCGCACCCGGACGGCGTGAAGACGCTGGCCGACAGCGCTCGCGCCGCCGGCGCCTCGGAAGCCGAGGTCACCGAGGCGGTCGAGGTCGGATATCTCTATGGCGGCACCGCGGCGCTCGTGATGGGCGTCAACGCATTCGGGAGGTAACCACGCTACGGCTGAATGGCCGCGGTCAAGAGCCGATCAGTTGCCGCAGGAACGCCCGCGTCCTGTCTCGGTCTTCGGGTGACGGGTCGAACGGAATCGCGACGTACTCGTCGACGCCCGCGGCGCGCACCTCGTCGAGGCGGTCGCGCACGGTGGCCTCGTCACCGATCAGCGCGGCGTCTTCCGGTCCCGCATAACCTTCGCGATCCAACATCGCGCGATAGGAGGGTAAGTGGCCGTACATCGCGAACTCCTCGGCCGCCCGTGCACGTACCGTGGCCACGTCGTCGGTGACGGCGATGGGCAGGGATGCGGCGACGCTGACGGCGCCATCGGGGCGTCCGGCCTCGGCGGCCGCGCTGCGCATCGTGGGTCCGATGTGCTCCTTGAGCGTCTTCGGTCCGGTCATCCAGGTGAGGGTTCCGGCGGTGCGCCGGCCGGCGAGCTTAAGCATCTGCGGACCCAGTGCCGCGACGTACACCTCGGGCGTGGGCGCGCCGGAAATCTGGAGCGCGCCCCTGGTTGTCAACATCTCGCCGGTCGCATTGACCTGTTCCCCGGCCAGCAGCGGAAGCAGCCCATCGAGGTACTCGCTCAAGCGTCGTACCGACCGGTCCCAGGAGATTCCCCACATTCCCTCGGTCACGGCGCGGTGGGTGACTCCGACACCGAGGGTGAACCGCCCGCCGGCGATCTGGTTGAGCGTCAACGCCCGCTGCGCCATCAGCATCGGGTGCTGGTTCTGGATCGGCACGACGCCGCTGCCGACCTTGATGTCGCTCACCTCGTGCATCGCGGCGGCCAGCACGGTGAGGAGATCGACGTCGTAGGGCATCTGCGTCATCCAGACCCGCGCGAACCCGTCGTCGCGGGCTTGGGTCAGCTCACGGATACAGCTGTCGAGAGGCGACTTGTTGGACAGGTTGGCAATCAAACTGATCAGCACGAAAGGCAAGCCTAGCCGCTAAGCCTCATTGATCTGGCGGCGCGGTCAGGCGGTCGTATCGCGGATCGGTGCGGTCGCGGCTCGGTCGCCAGTAAAGGGCGTCATCGTCTGCGGGAATGGTGGCATCGGGCACCACCCTGCGGTAGGCGAGCTTCCATGCATTGTCTGTTCGCTGGAAGTAGTCGATATAGCGGCCATATCCGACGGTGATGTGGTCATCGATCAGGGCGTGCATGACGAAAAATGTTTCGCCCCAGGCCTCGTCACCGTCGACATCGAACACGGACTGACCCAGCAGGTGGTGCATGGTCAGCTGCCCCGCCCGACCGGCGGGCGCGCAGATCATCTCGGCGAACTCCGGACCAGACCCCTTGAAGACGCCGTGGTCGTCGTAGGAGTCCGTGGTGTAGCAGTCGATGATGGCGTCCTTGTCGGCCCGGTCGACGGCCGCGGATAGTTTCGCGACGAGTTCGGTCAGGGCGCACTTGTCGATCCAGGCCTGTACCCCGGCGGCGCTGGTCATGGTGCCAAGCTACGCGCCGCCGCCGGGGTACGGTAACCGATCATGGCACGTGTTGAGGGCAAGGTGGTGCTGGTCACCGGCGGGGCGCGGGGGATGGGCGAGGCTCATGCCGAGGCGCTAATTGCTGAGGGCGCGCGAGTGGTGATCGGGGACATCCTCGACGAAGCGGGTCGCGACGTCGCTGAAAAGCTGGGTGACGCAGCCATTTTCGCCCATTTGGACGTGACCGATCCGGCCCAATGGGACGATGCCGTCGCCGCCTCGTTGCAGAGCTTCGGTCGTCTGGATGCGCTGGTGAACAACGCGGGAATCGTCAAGGTGGGCCCGTTGCGGGGTTCATCGCTGTCCGACTGGCAGCAGGTGTTGGATGTCAACCTCACCGGCGCCTATCTGGGCATGCGCGCGGCCGTCGAGCCGATGATCACCGCCGGCGGCGGTTCCATCGTCAACGTGTCATCGGTTGAGGGGCTGGCCGGCAGCGCACATCTGCACGCCTACGTCGCCGCCAAGTTCGGATTGCGTGGCGTCACCAAATCCGCCGCAGTGGAGTTGGCGCGCTACAACATTCGGGTCAACTCGATCCATCCGGGCTTGGTGCACACGCCGTTGAGCCAGGGTGTCACCGAGGAGTTCATGGCGCCGATCCCGATGCGCCGAGGTGCGTCTCCGGCCGAGATCTCCACGTTCGTGGTGTTCCTCGTCAGCGACGAGTCGTCCTACGCAACCGGCTCGGAATTCGTTATCGACGGCGGATTGACGGGGTACGTGCCGGTCAAGATCTAGGCCATTGCAATCAGGCTGATTCGCACGGCTGTCTTGCCGCGGTTCGGTCGTTAAGCTCCCAAAACCCGGGTAATCGGCAACTTCGGCGATTCCGGTTCGAGGAAATGGAGCGCAATGACAGAGCCCACGCGGCCATCAACGTGGCCCCGCGGACTTCGTTTTTCCGTTCCCAGGCTCAATATCCTCGGCGTCGTCGCCATTGTCGTCGCGGCGACCCTGATCACGGTGCACAACCTGCACCACGACAATTCGCCGAACCAGATTCTCAACGTCTCCTACGATCCGACCCGCGAACTGTATGCCGCGCTCGACAAGACCTTTGTCGACCAATACCGGCAGCAGACTGGCGTCACGCTAGAAGTCAAGCAGTCGCACGGTGGTTCGGGACGACAGGCAGCCGAAGTCATCAATGGCCATGAGAAGGCCGACGTCGTCTCGCTGGCATTGCCGAGTGACGTTGACGCGCTGCGCAAGCGCGGACTCATCGCACCCGACTGGCAAAAACGTCTGCCGAACCATTCTGTCCCTTACACGTCAACGATTGTGTTCGTCGTCCATAAGGACAATCCATTAGGGATCCACGACTGGCCCGATCTCATCAAAGACGACGTCGAGATCGTGTCACCCAATCCGCGCACCTCGGGCAACGGAAAGTTGAGTGTTCTCGCAGCCTGGGGTTCGGTCACGACGCGCGGTGGCAGCGACCAACAGGCTGCTGACTACGTCAGAGCACTGCTGAGCCACGTCAAGGTCGCCGACACCGGAGCGCGCGGCGCCGCCATTTCCTACTCGGTGGAAAAGATCGGCGACGTGCACTTGACCTGGGAGAACGAAGCCCTACGGGAAGTCGCGGAGAACAAGGACGAATTCGAAATCGTTTATCCGCCAGTCAGTATCCTCGCCGAGCCTGCTGTCGCCTGGGTCGATGCGAACCTCAAAGACAAGCGCATCGCGTCCTACGCCAAGTCCTACCTTGAATACCTCTACACCGACGCCGCGCAGGAGACCGCGGCTCAGTACGGCTACCGTCCGCTGAAGCCGGAGATCTTGGCTAAGCATGCGGATCGGCTGCCTCCGATAAATCTGTTCCCCATCACCGCGATCGCGAAAAGCTGGTACGACGCGCAGGAGAAGTTCTTCGGCAGCAACGGCATCTACGACGTGGTCTCGTCGGCTCCGGTCAGAGTCGCGTCTGCACACCCGCGGCGAAGGACAAAGACGCCATGAGCATCGTCGACAATCTGAAAAGCCTGAACTACGACGGAGAGAAAGCGCGCCGCGACCTGATCGCCGGGCTCACCGTCGCGGCAGTGTCGCTGCCCCAGGGCATCACTTACGCGCTGGTCGCCGGCGTCGACCCGAAATTCGGCGTGTACTCGGCGATCGTGGTGACCTTCGTCGCTTCGGTTTTCGGCTCGTCCTCACATCTGATCAACGGGCCGACGAGTGCGATATCGCTTCTCGTGTTCAGCTCGTTGGCGTTCCTGGACCCAGAGAATCGCACCGTGCTGTTCGAGGCGCTCTTCTTGCTCGGCGTTCTCGTCGGCACGTTCCAGATTCTGATTGCCGTGTTCAAGCTCGGCGACCTAACCCGGTACATTTCCGAATCGGTCATCCTCGGATTCCTCTTGGCCGCAGCGATTCTGATCGCCGTGGGTCAGCTCGGTAATGCGTTGGGGGTGAAGGACCAGGGCAACGGGCGGCAGTCGGTGCTGAAACGTACCTACCTCACGCTGTTCCACGGTGACGCGTTCAACTACCGCGCGCTGATCATCAGCACCGCGACGGTGGTGCTGGCCATCGTCCTGCGCCGGTTGGTCAAACGCTTCGGGCTGCCACAGCTGGACCTGCTGGCGGTGCTGATCATTGCTGCCCTGATCGCTTACTTCGCCAGTTGGTCGACCGAAGACCACACCGGTAACACCGCGGTGATCCTGACCGCCAAGATCCCGCAAGGTCTGCCGCTGCCACACATCCCGTCCGTGCAAATCGGCGAAATAGGCCAGCTGGCGCCAGGCGCTTTGGCCATCGCGTTCATCGGACTGCTCGAGGCGCTGTCGATCGCCAAAGCCATCGCCTATCAGAGTGGGCAGAAGATTGACTACAACCGGCAGATCATCGCGGAGGGCCTGGCGAACCTTACCGGCGGCTTCTTCCAGGCGGTGCCGGGCTCGGGTTCGGTGACGCGCTCGCCGATCAATTTTCAGGCCGGCGCGGTGACCCGGTTTTCCGGTGTCGTCGCCTCGATAACTGTGGCGGTGGCGGTACTGCTGTTCGCGCCGCTGTTCCACTACATGCCGCGTGCCGCGCTAGCCGGACTACTGTTGATCACCGCCGCACGACTGATCGACGTCAAGCGGCTCAGCTACGCAGTGCGGGCCTCCCGTTACGACGCGGGGCTGGTCATCATCACCGCGCTCACCGGAGTGCTGATCGACTTGGATACCGCGGTGTTGCTCGGAGTTGCACTGTCAATCCTGCTGTTCGTGCCGCGCGCGGCGAAGCTCAAGGCGCGGGAGTTGGTGGTGGCCCCCGAACGGGTGGTCCGAGAGAGGGTGCCCGGCGATCCCGCCGATCCGTCGATCATCATCTTTGATTTCGAAGGCGAGCTCTTCTTCGGTGCCGCACCCGAACTCGAGCAATATCTGGAATCGTTGGGCGAACGGATCAGGCAAGACGAAATCAAGTTCCTCGTGCTGCGGCTCAAGCGGGTGCGCCATCCCGACGCTGTTGTCATTGAGCGAATCGAGAAGTTCGTGCGGGAGGAAACCGACCGCGGTGTGACCGTCCTCCTCGCGGGTGTGCAACCCGACCTGTGGACCCTGCTGAAGAACGTCGGCTTCAACGAATGGTTCCCGTCCGAGCGCGTCTTCCCCGAAGAGGACGAGGAATTCTCGGCAACGCTGAAGGCTGTCCGCTACGCCCATGCCCTACGCGGTTTCGACGAGTCGCACGCACCGATTGCCGCGGCTGCAATCGCCAACAACGGCGATGCCAAGCACTATTACTATTTGGTGTGAACCATTTAGTCTGAACCGCAACACCGTTAGAAGTAGAACCCGGCGTACGGTGCGTCCCGTACCGCAAACAATTGGTCTGCCACGTCGAGCACCGCGGGATCGTCGGCGCGGACCAAACCGGCGGCAGCGAGGCTGCGCCAGGCTGCGCCGCCCAGCAGAACGGCGGAGAGTGCCTCAACGTCGACCTGAAGCTCGGGACGCCGCTCGGTCTGTACGGCACCGTCGCCCGTGATGGATAGGCTGACTGAATTGTCTGGCAGCAGCGGGTCATTGACCGCGATGGTGATCGCGCCGTCGCCCTGGTATTCCCTTGCTGTCAGGGCCTTTGGGACATCGATGATGCGGAGCCATGTTTCGTCGTGCACGGCGGTGACCCGCGCGGCCCGTCGATCGGTAAGTAGCCAGGGCAGCGGATCGTCGACCGGCAACATCCAGAACATCACGCGGTCAATAAGATCTAGCTCAAGCAGAAAACGCAGCAGCCCAAGATAAGCCGCCATCGTGGGGGCGAAGAAATCCTCGACAACGATCGTGCGCTGATCGCTGACGAACCACGTCTGGGTGTCGATAGGACGGTAACGGGCGAAACCCGTTTCGGATCCCGGCTTGCCGTGCACCGCGATATACGAAGCCCCCGAAGCGGATTCGCTACGCAGCCGCAGGCCCTTCCACCAGACCGCGGGGCGGTCAATGGTCCCCGGCCGAGCCGATCGATTCTCGGCATAGATTCGGGGCAGGACATCCCATGCTTTCGCCGGGTCGATCAATCGCACCGGGCCACCGGTCCCGACGTCCGGGCGTAGCGCCGCGCGTGCTTTCTGAACCTCCACGGTTTGTGACGAGCTCGCTACCCCGTAGCCGTACCGCTCGTAGATCGTTGCCTCCGAAGCCCGTAACGTCGCGACCACCTCGCCCCGTGCGGCGATGTCGCGCAGCTGGTGGTGTATCAGCTCGGTGGCGATCCCCTTTCGGGTAAACGACGGCAGCACCCCAATGTGTGTGACGGCGGCGTGGCCCACTACCGCGCCGCCGGGCAGGGTCAGGCCACTGGTCACGGCGTCGGCGGTGCCGACGAGTTGTCCGTCGGCGAATGCCCCGACGGTACGGCCGGCTTCGAGCAACGTGGCGATCTGGCCGGGCGCCAGGTTCGGCACCGGTGGGAATCCCACCATGGCGGTGCGAAACAGGTTAGCCGCGGCGATGAGGTCGTCCTCAGCGTCGAGAACGCGGATCTCGGTGGTCATGTGCCCATCATGTCGCGGAACGGCTTGACGTCAGCGGCCAGCCGGCCGTGCTCAAAGTGTAGGAAAATCCCTGATTCAATCGGCCGGACCGCCGCCTAGCGTTGGCCGTTGATCCCGACGACGTGGGCCACTGAGGGGATGTTCCATTGCGGCGACGTGACGTTATTGCCTTTGGGGTGATTCGGCAAACTTGCCGGACCCAATAGGATGTGGGCTGCGCTAGATGGAGACTGATCTGTTCCTGGGGTTTACCTGGTCGGCACTGGCAACGGTTTTAAACTCGTGTTCATCTCACCGCCGCGCTTTTTGATCGAATGGATCTACACGCCCACCATCTGAAAAGAGCAACCCTATGGACGCACAGGACGGGCAGGATGCTGCCGCCCCGCCGACGGACACCGAGCCTGAGCCGACGCTGATCATCGCCAGCGGGCTGGGGGTGGACGGCGAGCACGGGCCGCTTTTCTCGGACATCGATCTCGCGCTTACGCCGGGCTTCCACGCGATTCAAATGCCCGGAGGACCCGGGCAGACAACTTTGCTGTTGACGCTGGCCGGACGGCTCAAGCCCAGCCACGGCACCGTGACCGTGCTCGGGGATTCGGAACCGCGGGCGATCCGCCGGCACTGCTCGATCGCGGCATTCGCCGACATCGACGACCTGGAGGAGATGGTGACAGTGCAGACCGTGCTCGCGGAGCAACGCCGGTGGCTGGCGCCGTGGTACTCGCGGGTGCCCGCCGAGGCCGGCCGGGCCGAACTTGGGGAAGTATTCGGCGAGATCCCCCCGCCGTCGGCC